>DASRTD010000214.1:0-5277 GCA_035656115.1 Mucilaginibacter sp. | reverse complement strand
ATGGGGATATCCAGGGTATCCAGGCCGGGCAGCATATAGTCAAACCAATAACTATACTCCAGCGTAAACATCCGGGTAAGGAAGTTTTCGCTCCTGTTAAAATAATTTAAAGCGCTTTGAATGCAGATGTAGTTCGACGGTAGTTTATTAAACAGCGTCACCACCTTCTTCAGCTGGTCAGTATCCGGGATATCCTCCGCGTCGTAAATAGTAAGGTATTTGCCCCTGGAAAAGTGAAGGCCGTAGTTGCAAGCTTTGGGCTTTGTTTTCGGCATGTGAAAAGGGACGACAACAACCTCAAATATCGCAGGGAAATCAAGGTTTCGGACGGCATTTAAGGTTTTATCATCGTCTTGCTCAATAAGCAGTTTGATATCCAATTTTTCGCGCGGATAATCGAGAGACTGCAAATTCCAAATCAGTTTTTTGATCAATTTGTCTTCCTTGTATACGGGCAAAAGAATGGTGTAAATAGGCAGATCTTCCTGTTTCAGTTCCTTTAGCTCGTCGCGCGTAACCGCCTGGTGCAACTCAAAACGCGAGCCGACCAATGCAAGGAAGAGCTTAAACAAGATCGCGACCAGGAAAAACACACTGATAATTACATTGATAATAATGGAAGTATCTTTAAAACGGGTTACGAGCCCGGCCACCACAATCGCCAGCGAAACGAACATAAAAATAAGCTGGCCGGATGAAAACGTAATAAAGGCCGAGTTTGCGGGGTCGCGGTTTAGCAGTTCAAACACTGCCGATTTTACGTATTTGTCGCCCAGCAATTTGTGGCTGAGCCAAACAATATCCAGGTCGGACGCTACAATTATTTCGGGCTCACAATCGTACGTAAACCGGATAAAATCGATAAACAGCCTGTTACTGGGATCAGCCATGATGGTGACTACCCGGTTGTTTTCAATACGAAGCGGCAGCGCCGCATTTTGCTCAGCAAATTTCAGCTCAATTTTACTTAATACTTCAGGGTCATACTCCTGCTCGCGGATCTCCTTAAAAGGGTATCCGGCGTTTATCATCGACCGCTCGTAATTCTTCCGGGAGATGTAGCCGAAGGTGAGCGCGATCTTAATAAAAGACTGGCCCGACCTGGACGAAAAGTCCTCAATCTGTTCCCGATCCCGCCGTGTGATGAAACCATCGTTAACCAAAAGCTCAGGAATAGACATATTTTATGTTTTCAGTAAAGTATTAAACAATTTATCAAGTAACCGTTGCGGGCAATACCCATCGCGGTTACCCATTTAGTTAACTTGCCCCGCTAACAAACTTTAATCGTTAAATTGTTCCTGCGACCTTTGAACCCTTGAACGTACATACAAGAATGACAGTAAGATCAGTATCAGTATGCCTAACAAGATGTACAAATTGTAGGTGTCCCAAAAACGGGTAAGAGCGTTCGGGTGCTCCACGTATTCCAGGTCATCACTCGACTTATTGATATTAAACAGATGCTTGTTGGTGTTGGCATCGGTTACGCAAACATTACTTGAAAGCGTCGATAACTGTTCGCCTATTGCTTTGGACACCGTTAAAAATGCACCCGATTGGTCGTCACCTTTTGCGGTAATTATTAACGTTGCATTGTTGCCGCCGCCATAAAATATTTGAGCGATGCCACCTGAAGCGCTGTCGGAAACAGCATATACCGGTTTCCCGTTATCCCTGTTATACAACACGAAATTATTCTGGAATCTTACCGGCGGGTTTGAAAATTTGCCCATCAGCGGATCGTCCTTGGCCAGCAGTGCAATCACATTGTATTTCTTGAGGTCGCCTTCAGGAAAGCCGTCAGAATAGGCAAACTCAGGGAAGTTATTAGCGTTCACGTTATTATTCAGTTCGTAAACAATTTCGCCAACAGCGCCTACTGTATTTTTTGCGATTGATTTCGAAATGATCACTTTAGTTGTCCCGGTGTTGAACGCCTCGGGGTACTGGTAAAAACTAAGATCGCTCGAGATAAATGGATTTTTCGACTCCAGGTATGATTTATCTACGTCAACTTCGCCAAAGAAGTTGATAAAACTGTTTTTGCATTCGCCATTCGTGGGGAAAAACCTGAATTCCGATTCAAGCGTGTTGAATTTATGATGCTGATAACGATTGATCGTCACCGAGGTATTCAACTTGCCCGAGGCATCGAGTTTCTCACTACTGATCAGCAAGCCATTCAGGTAAACGTTAAAATAGCCCCTGTCGCCGGGGTTTAAGCCGCTATAGCTGCCAATGAAGTGTATGTCAACTTCCTTTGGCGTAAAGGTAAAATCGCTATTTTTAAAGGTATAAGCGCTTTTTAGTGAACCGATGCCAGATAGGAAGTCGCTTGTTCCGCCAACTTGTTTGAGGGTAAGCCTCGAACGGTTTTCATCGAGCGATACGGCACGCGAGTTTTCGGCCTGATCGATCAAAAGGTACTGACCAAAACTAGCGGCTAAAATATTGGCATTGCCCATGGTCGTTACAGCCTTATTATAGCCTTCGTCATCGCCGCCGGTAACAAAGAGGATTTCGGCAGGCACCTGCTGCGTTGTAGCAACTCTGGTGTCAACCGGCTTTCCATTTACCACCGTTCTTTGGGTAATGGTGTCAGTTACAGTGGTCATCGATTGTACCAGGTATAACAGGCCTTCGCCCGCCTGGGGAGACACAGTGATCTTTGATTTTTTGTCATCTGGTAATGCCCCCAGATTACCTACTTCAATATAGTTTTTTATGCTATCAGGCACTTTACCTGCTTCAAAAAGTAAAATAGGTTTGCTTTGATGAGCTTTCAACCGTGCATACGACCAGGCTACCGCTTTAAGATCGTTCAGAGAAGGATCGGCCGGGTATACGATAGCCCTTTTTGTTTCAAAACAGCTACTGATATTGACATCGCTTAGGTTTGCTTTTGGATTTTTAAGTAATGACAAGTATGAAGATGATTTTACCTTCAGCCACATAGCGGGATTGTCCAGGTCGCGGCAAATGTCGTCAGTAACGGTGAGCAGCGTTTTTACCTGTATTTTCAAAAATCTGTCCGGCGATAAGTCCTGCCGGGTAAGGTTGATTGTCACGGTTTCGATCGAATCAGGGGTGAGGCGGGCGCTGTAAACGGGTTTGTCATTAATGATGACATTCACAAAGGAGTGCTCCTTTATAACAGCCTGTGATGGCTCCAGCTTTAACACCAGCTTGCTGCCTTCAATTTCCACCAAAGGCGAAATTTTTGGATATATGGAGCTGGCGCCGCTCATGCCGTAAATCGCCTCATCTTCGTGCCCCAACGACTTGAAGGTCACTATTTGTTGAGCCAATGATGCCTTACTTAAAAGAAACACAAGGGCTAATAAGGTAAAAAATTTATTCATTGGTTGTCAATATTAGTTTATTACTTGAAATTCAACTCTAAAATAGTTTCCGTTATCGTCACTTCGATAGGACAACTCGCCGCCCAGTTCCTGGGTCATCAGTTTGGCTATTGAAAGCCCCAGCCCAAGCCGGTTTTCCACGTGGCTGGCGGCTTCATTAAGTGTTTTTAGTTTTCCGAACATTTCATCAAGCTCATAGCGCCCGATTGGGATCCCTTCGTCGATTATTTCAAACACGAAACGGGCACCTTCCATGCTGGTAACAACGCGGATATTGTTGTTAGTTTGTGAAAACTTGATGGCATTTGAAAGAAGATTTTGAAAAACCTGGCCAACGAAAACCCTGTCGAGCCTTACTTCCATCGGCTGCCGGGATATATTGTCGATCAGGTGGATATTCTTTATTTGTGCCGTTTCAACCAGGCCCCTCAAAACGTGCGAAACCTCTGTGTTTATATCAAATATTTCGAGGCTGAATTTTAACTCCTGCGAGGTCTCTATTTCCCGCACATCCATCAATTTATTAAGCAGGTACTGCATTTTTTCGGCCGATTGGCCAATGTAGCCAGATAATTCCATTTGCTCTGGGCTTAGGCGGTAGTCCTCGTCCTTCAGCAGGTTGTTGCTCATGATGATCGCGCCTACTAAATTTTTAAGGTCGTGACCGGCAATATTAATAAAGTTGTTTTTTTGGGCGTCGAGCCTGCGGAGTTGCTCATATTGGTTATCAATAATGGTGTTTTTGTTATTGATGTCGGAGAATTGATCTTTTAACTGATCGTTTGATTTAGCGATGAGCAGTTGCGACCGGGTATCTCTTACGATCACTTTATATCGTGCCCCGGGCACCAGGCAGGAGATCACCGCGATAATAAAAAACACGGTACCGCCGTTGGCTATTACGAGGTCAAGCGTATAAACGCTAAACAGCCGGAAAAAGATGGCAAGCAATACCAGGGCAATTGCGGCCTCAACCACTGAATTGATAGCCTCCCAAAACACCTGCAGGTTAAAAAACAGGAAGATGGCCGAGAACATCAGGTAATAAATATTTAATACCCCAATATCGACAATGTTGCATAACAATGCCGATGTAACGGAAAGGATGAGCAGCGTAACGTGTAGCAGCACCCGGTAGTTATAGCGTTTGCGTTGAAAAAGGCTGTAAAAAGCTAAAATAACAAGGTCGGTTATAATGCGGACAATAAAATATTGGAGCCAAATGTTGGGCGAGAAAATAAAATCGATAATACTGAACAGCGGGTAAATAAAAATGATGGTCCAGATAATATTATTCGTCTGGTACCAGGCTTTCTTATTTATCTCGCGTACAAACTCCTGTTTTGTTATTTGAACAAACATTATTCTTTATCTGGAATTATGATAAATATTAGCTAACTATAATTTAACTCGCATAAAGTAAATGAAAAATCAAAAAACTGTTTACATATACTTATGCACATTTAAACATCAATGACACATGGCTAAACGGGCAAATCTTATTCTCATTAGCCTTTTTACCACTTTGGTAGTGCTGGCGCCCGTTGTGGCGCACCCACTTATAGCAAAAAGCAATCCAACAATACCCGCAGCACGTTTAACAACCTTTAAGCGGGCCAAAAGTTTAGACGGCGGGGTAAGTATTTCATGGCTCGAACAGACCTGGAATAGGGAGGCCCTCGCCGAAAACCATTTAACGAACACTGATTTCCTTCTTTTAAAAAAAATTGGATTTAAAAGTATCAGGCTGCCTGTCGCTTTTGAATATTATGAAAATAAGGACGTTGATGACGAGCAAATATTTTCTCATATTGATAATATTGTTAAACAGTGCCGTTTATACGGGGTTAAACTGATAATAGATTACCATGGTGGTAATTTTAATGAAAATAATTTTCGCGAAGAGACAAAA
>DASRTD010000213.1:0-3639 GCA_035656115.1 Mucilaginibacter sp. | reverse complement strand
TGTGGTGTAATGGAACCGTTGACCTCAACACACGGACGATAGATAGGGCAGGAAACGCCGTTGTTTTAATTACTGCTAACACAATAGTATCGCAAACAGCTACTCTTTTAAAACAGTCCGATTAAGGTATTGGCAATAATTGTGAACGTCATTCGTAAATTCATGAATTGCCTCATAAAATAACAACATATTCGTAATTTCATCTCCCATAACATATTCGGCTGAATTATATACCCATCCTCTGTATAACTCCCAAATAAGTTTCTTCAATTCTTCATGAGGATAATTTATAAAAAAGTGCCTCATACCCAATTGTAAGTCCCTGACTTCTTTTGGTGATAGCTCTTTAAATTCTCTATCATTAGTATTTTCCATACTTACTTCATTTAAATTATTTCGTTGGAAATCATTTCAAAACTATACGGAACGGTCTTTTTGGATTTAGGGTCTGTATATAACACCAAATAAAATGAACTAATCTTTGCAAGGAACGTATCATGAAATTCTGCAAAATGCTCTTTAAGTATAGTTAACCTTTTGTTGTTGGATAAAACCCACATCAGCAAATTATCGTCCTGAACAGATGGCATGAGATAACATAACTCCGTAATGTCATCAAATACAAATAGATGCGGCTTGTAGTTAAATTTCAAGGGGCTACCAACAACCGAAACTATTGCAGCGAATGAAAAATGATCCTGATGGAATTTTAAGACAAAGCTTAAAACAGGTCTTTCCAAACTATATTTACAATCTCTTATATCAGCTTTTCGGGGTTTGTCCCTTAAATATTTTAGCCAATAAGTATAATAACCGCAATTGTATTTTTCGTTTAAAAGCAATGGCATTGCCTGCTCCCATAAGGTAAGTATATCCTGTTTCAGCTTAGGAAATTCGTTCATTTTTCCTTCATGAGCAAGATCATCATAAGCTTTAGCAATTTCATATTGCTTGATACTAATATCGTTAAGCAATGCCTGATTTGCGGTTAAAGACATATTACTAATGGGTTTATCTGCTCTTCCAAATTGTTTAAAGCTTACCACTTCCTTATTATTCTTACTGGTCAACCCTAAACAGGGTATTATGATAGGCAAAATCAAATTGGAACGACTTCCTACGTTATAAGCTAAACAATAAGCTATTGTTTCCTGCCCGCCAATTACTACAGCTTCGGCTTTTGCAGGCTCTTTAATCGAAAGCTGTTTATCACCCTCAAATCCGATTGTAGATTTAAAGATGTTGCCATATTTGGCTTTAGGCTTTACAGAAATCCAGTTTTTAGTTACCTCGGCAATTAAAAACTTGTTCTTAGTGTGTTCATCTTCTGTAAATCCCGGCCAATAAAATCTATCAAATTCTGATGCAATACTGTGCAATCCCATATAGGCATGATAACAAAGCTTAGCTTCCGACATACCACAAGTACAGGCTACTTCTAATTCAGTAAGACCTACATGCAGAAATAGCATATTAACAGAGTTATCAGGTGTCTTTACTTCAACCGAAACTAATCCATTTTTAAAGCTTTTATATTCCGTATGAATACCCCAATGTGCCTTTCTGCCTTTGGGTACGGGGAAATGTTCTGCGAGTATTTCCCTTGTTAATGTTTGACCGGGCTGCTCGAATGGTATCGTATAAAAAAAGGTATCATTCGACAGGATAGTTCCCAATTTTATCTTTTTTGCCATGATGAAATCGCTTAGAAATTAGGTTTACAATGGGTTATGCAAAAAGGTATTCGGGGTATATTGGCAAGTATTCTTCTATTTCCTTGCCTGCTTCTTCGGCCTCCTGGCGGTACTCCGTTAGTTTTTCCTTGCAAAGCTTTTTGATGAGTTCGCAAAATTCCTGCACCCGTGTACAAAGTTCCTCGGCATCGTGATCGAAAACTTGGTATTCGTCTTTATATCGGGCATCCGAATAGCTTCTAACCAGTATTTGAAAAAGGCGTTTATCTTCCTCGGTTCTCCTTGGAAATAAATCAATTTGCCCATCAGAAAAGCATTTGCATAGATTTAATAGCCGTGCAAGATTGTGCATGTCGGAACGGTAGGCCATGTAAACCCTAATTACTGCTATACATGCCTGTTCAACACTTTGGTGTAACTCAAACATGCAATTGTTGTACATTCCATTATCGTGAGAAGTGCTTGCTGATTCCTGAAAGCCCCAGGCCATTCCAAACCGATGATAAAAGTGCTTTTGCGCTTTGGTAAAAGTTGTAGCGGGGTTTAGATCAGGGTATTCTACATTTAATCGTAAACCGCTTGCAGAATAAAGTTGCATTCCATCACGGCAAACTGCGGTAAAGAAACGGCTACCCTGTTCTATCGCATTTGTAACAGTTTCCAATCCGTGTACCACTATCGTAATAGTGCCCTTTTCAAAAAAGCCGTTTACGTAATCCTGAACCTCATGCTCAATACGGGTTATATCCGTAGTAATCATGAGTAAAAAATAATGGGTATCACTTACCTTAACATCTCCGGCAAAACAACTGGTTGTTGTTTTTGCATCGTTTAGACAGCTAAAACAAAATATATATTCCGTTTTGTACTTACTTACAAGTGAAGTTATAACTTCATCAAGTTCCTTACATTGGGAAGTTGTTAGGTTGACGTTTTTCCTTTTCATACCCTTATTTATCTTTGGTGTTAATAGTTCTAATAATTCTTGCTTTTCATTCTCTGCTTGTAAAATCCGCTCCTCTAATTGAGCAATTAAAGGATGATGGCTATTGTCATTAATAATTATACCTCGTGTCGATTTACTTAAATCGTCCTCGTCTATTTTAGTAATAGTGAGATTATCGTTATTCATAAACGTGTTGTTATTATGGACGTGGTTTATAATAACTACGTTGTTATAAAAGTTGATAGTATTGATTACTACTTTCATTTGAATTTGCCCTTGGTATAATCAAATTTCAGCCATCGACGCTGTGTATAAAACCCAAAACATGGGTATTTTACCTGAAACCTCGTTATTTTTACCAATAGGAAAACTTTGTATATTTGGAGATATGGAAACAACAGCTAAACCATCTAATAACCATATAGGGCGTAAAATCAGCCGTATCCGTGAACTGCGGGGTATCAAGCAGGAAACAATGGCCTCTGAATTAGGGGTAAGCCAGCAAACTGTGTCCCGTATTGAGCAAAGCGAGACTATTGAGGATGATGTTTTAGCTAAAGTAGCCGGGGTACTCGGCGTTTCAGCCGAAGCTATAAAAAACTACAGCGACGAAGCAGTGATCTATAATATACAGAATAATTACGAGGGTTCACATAATCAAGGGCCTGTTGGTACGCATAACATCTGTAATTTTAATCCTTTAGATAAATTGGTTGAACTTTTTGAGGAAAATAAAAAGCTTTACGAACGTTTATTACTATCTGAAAAAGAAAAAAATGAACTTTTAAAGGACAAATAATGCTTCCGATAACATTCTTTATTACCCACGGAATTCCCTATCAAAGCTAAAAGTTCCAACTAATTTTTCAAGCGTGGTTTGAGTTACCTTAAATAAATTGTACGCGAATCGAACCGGGATAAAAAGTCAAGGCCCTGAAAAAAAAACACGCCGCCCGCTCCGTATAGCCTTTACTTTTTATCCCGGCGTGGGCTACATTT
>DASRTD010000212.1:0-26331 GCA_035656115.1 Mucilaginibacter sp. | reverse complement strand
CCTGTAGTTTTTTGCATGAGTACAAAACATAGCCGGCGAGTAAAAGCGCCAAAATAAAGTTGAGGTTTTTCATATTACTGGCTTTATAAATACTACGCATCCGCAAGCGTTAATGCGACACAAGGTACAAAAAAATGGCATTTTACCGGGTTGCAAAGTGTTCAGGGCTTGAACAAAAATGAACGTTTTTTGCGTTGCGAAAATTTTTTTTGATGCGTTTTGTAAGCGTTTCGATAGTGGTTTGATGGTGTTTCGTAAGCTATTTGGAGGGTGTTTGATACACAAAAAAAGTCATGCCGAACTTGTTTCGGCACCCCACGCGCTAAGTCTGCTCGGGATAGGTAACCCGGAGATCGGTAACCGATTTGCTGGCTACCTGTCTCCGTGTTACCTGTATGATGGGGTGCCGAAACAAGTTCGGCATGACTGTTTGTATGTTTTTTTAAGTTTAAACCCGTCTAAGAATCATTCACCAAAAGTGTCAACTTATTCCAGGGATAAGCGGGCGTTTCGGGTGTTCATTAGTGTTCAAAAATGAACGCTTTTAGGACAAAAAATGCTCATTTTACGCTATTTGGCAAATATCATAAATATCTTATTATCATTACATTAACCCACTTAACCTAAAGTGTTCACGGTGTTCATGGCGTTCATTTTTTATGTCGCGTGAACACGTGAACGCTATGGCTATTCCCCGGGGTTATATTGCTTTTTGACATACTCCAGCAGGCTTACTGCATCGCCCTTAACTATTCGGTTGTCACGCATCATTTCCTGGGTGACCAGGCGCATCAATACCATATCTGTCGCCAGCTGGTCGAGGTCGCCTTTAGTTAGGTTACGCATTTGCGGTGTCAGCCGGGCATGGTTGTCAAAGGATGCCTGCAGGTTTGCGGGGGTAAAGTGCGCAGTTATAAACGGATCGAGATAAGTGCGCTGATATTGCAGGTTAACATCCTGGTCGATATGCACAAGTTCTATATGTTTTTCATATTGTGCAAACAGGCCGATTATCTCGGAATTACTGAATTGCGCCAGGTGCAGCTGATTTTTGATCGCGGCAATTGCGCCTGCCGAGGGGTGAAATAACCACATGCTGTGCGACCCGGCGGCCATCCTTTGTATGTGCCGTGTATCTGCCGTAGCCAGCGGCTGTTGCAGCAGGGTGATCAGGGTGTCGTTGTATCTGAGAATAGTGTCCTCCTCCTTGAATATGTGGTTTAGCTGGGCAGTATCTGCTTTCAGGTCCTGCACCAGTTGCGCGGTAAGGTGTTTTACCTGTTCGTTATTATTGATGTACTCCCTGATGTTTTCAGCGATAAATCCCATCATCACAGCAATAAATATCATAAAACCCTCCAGCAGGTATTCTTTTATGGGTTTTGGGCTATGGTCGAGCTGAGGGTGGTGGTGTACTTCCATGGTGGTGATGTCGGATGTCGGATTTTCGATTTCGGATTTTTCAATTTCGGGGGCCGATGGGTTTACGCCGGACTTCACTTCATTTTCTACTGCGGGCGCTTTCGGTTTTGCACTTTCGGCCTTCGGCTTCACGCTTTCACCTTTCGCCTTTTGCCTTTCGCCTTTCACCTTTCTTGCTGCTGCCGGTCTTCCCGGCGCTTTCTGGTTCTTTTTCCCTTCGTTAGTGCTCATAAAGTCCCAAAGCTAATATTTTGTCCACAAAAAAACCGCCCCGATTTCCCGGGACGGTCTTCAATCAACCATTTATTAAATAAAAAACCCAAACTCATTCATTTGTAAGGATCACCTTCAAAGCTTTCTCTTTAGCGGCATTCCCGAACGTTTCATACGCATTCATCACATCACTTAGCTTAAAGTGGTGGGTGATCAGCTGGCTGGGCTGCAATTTTTTGCCCTGCACCGTTTTTAGCAACATCGGGGTTGAAACGGTGTCTACCAGCCGGGTAGTGATGGTGATGTTTGCTGCCCAAAGTTTTTCCAGGTGCAGCACAGCGCTTTTGCCGTGTACACCGATATTGGCGATCACCCCGCCCGGTGCAATAATTTCTTCGCAAAGTTCAAATGAAGCAGGCACACCAACCGCTTCAATGGCGGTATCCACTCCCCTGCCTTCGGTTAATGCTTTGATGGCTTCAACCACATTTTCCTTTTGAAAATTAATTGTGTTGGTTGCGCCAAAGGTCTTGGATATTTCCAAACGATTTTCATCGCTATCGATCATAATAATTTCTGAAGGGGAATAAAACTGCGCGGTAAGCAATGCCGCCAGACCTATCGGCCCGGAGCCTACAATGGCTACCACGTCGCCTGGTTTTACCTGGCCGTTCAGTACGCCGCATTCAAAGCCGGTAGGCAAAATATCGCTTAGCATCACCAATGCTTCCTCATCAGCGCCTGCAGGTATGGGGTAAAGGCTGTTATCGGCATGCGGGATGCGCACGTATTCGGCCTGTGTACCGTCGATCAGGTGGCCCAAAATCCAGCCGCCGTCTTCGCAATGCGAATACATGCCCTTTTTGCAATAGCTGCACTTACCGCAGGAAGTAATACACGAAATGAGCACATGGTCGCCGGGTTTAAAATTGCTTACCGCGCTGCCTACAGCTTCAATTACGCCTACGCCCTCATGGCCAATGATGCGGCCGTCGGTAACTTCGGGCACATCACCTTTCATAATGTGGAGGTCAGTACCGCAAATAGTAGTTTTAAATATTTTCACAACTGCATCCGTAGGTTTCAGGATCAGCGGTTTTGGTTTTTCTTCCCAGGCTTTGTTGCCGGGGCCGTGGTAAACTAATGCTTTCATAGTTATATTTTTATGTTTTTTTTCTGTTTGACTATACAAAAATGGACCCTAACAGCCTCTTAATAAATGACCTTAATCAGTATTATAAATGACCTGCATTAATTTCACGGATAACAAGGGCACGCTATGAAAGCACCTCGGTGTTACTTTTAATAAGGCTGAACAAACGTTCCACATCCGCCTTGCGGCACAACTCGGTGCCGGCATTTAAGGTAGCAGCCGATCCGCAGGCAACACCATACTGTACTGCTTCTTCAATGCATTTATGACCGGCCAGGGCAAGTACTATACCGGCCACAAGGCTATCGCCCGCGCCAACCGTGCTTTTTACATCGACGACCGGCTGCGAAATTTTTAAAACCTGGGTTTTAGTTACCAGCATGGCGCCCAATGGGCCGAGCGAAACCACAACCGCCTCGCATCCCCAGGTGCTGATGATCTTTTTCGCAGCAACGGGCACTTGCTCATCGGTTAATTCTTCTACCCCGGCTAAAGACGCAAGTTCCTTACGATTGGGCTTTACAAGGTAAACTCCATTTGCCAACGCGTGCTTTAAGGCCTCACCCGAGGTGTCAACAATCAATTTTGCATTTTTCTTTTTTGCGATCAACGCCAACTCAGCAAAAATATCAACAGGAACGCCCACCGGCAGGCTACCGCTGGCAACGATGTACTCCACGCCTTTTGCATCCTCCACCGACTTTAAAAACCCTTTACACTCAAGTGCAGAAATCGGCGGCCCGGGCATATCAAAAAGATATTGCCGCCGCGAGCAGTTATCAAAAACGACCAGATTTTCGCGCGTTAAGCCAGCTATGGGCGTCACCGCCACTTCAACCCATTCTTTGTTAAGCAGCGAGGTTATCCTGTTTCCTGCATCTCCTCCGGCCAAATAATAAGCCACCGCATTGCCGCCAAGTTTCTTGATGGCGCGTGCCACGTTTATTCCGCCTCCGCCTGGCTCGTACACCGGTTCGGAACAGTGCAGTTTTCTTTCAGGGATTAATTTTTGTACCGAAATACTTTTATCCAGCGCCGGGTTAAATGTTATGGTAATGATAGCTGACATATATTGAAATGCTTTTTTTAAAGGTTATTTTCAGGGACATGAAACTTCTTTTTGTGCCCCGTTTCTTCCCCTTCCATGAAATTTTTCAGAATTTGATATTCCTCCTTTGTGATCTCGCCGGAGACTAACCGCCTTTTTAATATATAAAGCGGGTCACGATGTTTTTTGATGATAGACCCGGGTATCTCATACGGCGTAAAAAACATGACGAATAGGAATATGTACCAAAATATCCACCAAAAAAGGTGCATGCCCAGGAAATAATAGTTTAAATATTCACGCCACATAGCCTTAAGTGTTAGCACCTGCAGTCGACGAAATGGTCAACCCGGTGCAGGCTGTAATTAAAAATTAACCTTTTATAAATTCAGTGAATCTCAAAAGAAAACGGCGGGAACAAAATGATGCCGGTAAAATCAGAAAATGATGTTTGTCACATTTATGGACGGCAGGCAAGGAAAAAAGTGTGATATGGCACAAAGTGAAGTTTAGCGCATAACCAATACGGCAGCGCCACTGATCTGCCCGCTCCTGAATTTTTCAAGCGCCTCATTTGCCTGACCGAGTTCAAATAGTTGAGTTTCTGTTTCGATATCCACACTTTTCAACAGGTCGAAAAATTCAAGCCCATCATTCCGGGTCAAATTGGCGACTGATTTCACCATCCGTTCGCCCCAAAGCAGGTCGTATGGGAAGGAAGGGATATCACTCATATGTATACCACCACAAATCACCTGCCCGCCTTTATCCACGTCTTTTAATGCCTTAGGGATCAATCCGCCCGCAGGCGCAAAAATGATGGCGGCATCAAGAATTTCCGGGGCTTTATCCGAGCTGCCCCCCGCCCAAAAAGCGCCCATCCTGATCGCAAAATCCTGCGCTTGCCGGTCGCCATCACGCGTAAAAGCGAATATTTTTTTACCCTGCACACCTGCCAGTTGCACCAGGATATGTGCCGCGGCGCCAAAACCATAAAAGCCTATATTTTTGGCAGAAGTTTCGATCATCCGGTACGACCGGTAACCGATCAATCCTGCGCAAAGCAAAGGTGCCGACCCCGGATTGCTATACTTTTCGTTGAGGCTAAAACAAAACCGGGCATCCGCAACTGTATATTCGGCATAGCCGCCATCGATTGTATAACCCGTGAAAAAGGCGTTTTCGCAAAGGTTTTCTTTATCCTGTTTGCAGTATTTGCAATGTCCGCAGGTATATCCCAGCCAGGGAACGCCAACAAGTTCGTCCAATCGATGCCCCGACACATCTTCACCTAACCGAACGATCCTGCCTATAATTTCGTGGCCGGGTATCAAAGGCAATTTTGGCTGACTCAATTCACCGTCAATCACATGCAGGTCGGTCCTGCATATCCCGCAGGCAATCACTTTTATCAGCACCTGCCCGGGGTTGGGCTTCGGCACCGCAAGTTTTTTCCATACCAGCGGATGCCCGGCCCGTTCAAGTACCATGGCATCCATTTCGGCGGGTAGTTTCATGTTAGTATAAGGGCGTTCGAAACAAAAAGTTTTCGATAGATTTAATTCAGTGCCAGCGGATTGGTTACATTGTATAAAACCATTTCCAGGCGTTTATCCAAGTCATAAATATCCTTGTAAGTAACCAGCGTCCCCTTTTGCATTTCGCAGGTAATATAGGTTACCTTTATTGGGATAGGTTTGTTCAGCTTAAAATCCTTGGTTTTATACCCGGCAATCGCTTTATGTACCACGCCGATCAGGTTTTCCGATCCGTCCCGTGTTAGTATCAGGTCCGCCAGCTTTTCTGCGTGTTCCACCCTTATGCACCCATGGCTGAAGTCGCGCTCGTCCGCCTTAAAATATTTTTTCTCGGGCGTATCATGCAGATAAATATCAAAGATATTGGGGAAACGAAAAACGATCAAACCCAATGAATTATCACAACCCGACGATTGCCGTAAACTATAATTGCCCGGGTTTTGCTTAACCATCGCCAGCGTGTTGGCATCGGCCTCAACATAGTTACCCTGCTTATCATAAAGCGCGTACTGGTTGCTTTCAAAAAAATCCGGGTTTTTCAGGGCCTTCGGCAGTAATTCTTTTATAAATATTTTCTTTGGCACCCTCCACTCGGGGGCTGTTGTAAAATAAGTGATGGCGCTGTTTACCGTAGGTGTAGGCCAGTCTGGCTTTCCCACCACTGTTTTAAACTCGTATGTGGTATCTGGCAGATGATATTTTAAATTGAAGGACGGTATATTCACCTGGATATAGCTGCTGTCGTTAAGCGAAGCCCAACGCAAACGCTCCATATTGATAGCCATTTTTCGTACGGTTTCTTCTGGAATGTCGTAACAATCGCCCTGGTAAACGCCCTCGAGCAAATGCATATGATATTGCAAGTCAGCATAGGCTTTTGATTGAGGCTGAACGCCGATCAAAGCTTTCATAAAATCAGGCTGGCTTATGGCTGCCCTCAGAGCCTCATCGCCATTAAATCCACCCGGAATACCTTCATCAATTTTTGGAGCCGGGAAGTCAGGGTTCAGTTTACCATAATGCAGATGATCCGTAAATGTTACCAGGGCGTCAGTAAGCAGAATATCGTACTTCGCCTTTTCAGCAGCGCTTACTTGTGTGGGTTTTTCAAGGATCGTATGTAAAAGACCATAGGATAGCTCTCGGGGGTGATAATCGTCATGCGATAGCCCGAACTGCAGCACGCAATCCAGCATCAGCATAGCTTCCCATGTTTGCGTCGGGTTTTCAACTTTTTCAACCCAGGCGGCATTGAACCCGCTCTGGTTGTAAAACCGTGCGACTGATTTTGGGAAATGCAAAGTCGCCTGGCCTTTAACATCGCTCAATTGCGCTTTAATTGCCCCGGCAATAGCACTATCGGGCTGGGTGATCCCTGTGACAGTTTCTTGGCGTCCGGGGTGATTTGCAGTGGTATAACTGCTCAAGTAAAGCCATCCCAGGCAGCCGGCGAAAAAAATACCTGCTTTTTTCCACCTCCTCAAATTCTTAGCCTGTTTTGCAGTTTCCATGGCATTTGTATTAACCATCACAAAATTCCGCCCCGCGAGCCAGATTTATAATGATGCCTGTCATTAAATAGCCTGATTAAAAACACATATCGTACTGTTTTAAACAAGGGAAGCGCCTTTGCAGGCGCTTCCTGCTGTTATTATTGGTTTGACTATTTATTTTATATGTTTTCCGGCCTGATGCATTACCCGCTCAACCAGCGTGAACATTTCCTTTTTTACTTGCCGGTATTCATTGGTTAAATTATTCATTACTTTTTCCAAATGCACCTGCTTACCCTCCAGTTCCTCAACATCTTCAGGGATCACGTCTTCTGCCATCAATTCCAGATGGATGAGTTGCTCATCCAGTAACGCGTTCAGGCGTGTTTCACTTTTCTCCAGTTCAAGGAGCTTTTTCCCGGTTTCTATAAAGTCTTTAACATGGCTGCCTGCCGCCAGGGGCACAAAGTGATCATCCATTATTTTGTGCAGAAAAGCGGTCTCGATCCGAAAAAATTCCAGATCCGACACCCAATGCCTGGCAATAGCATAATATTGCAGGGAGCGGGTTGATATACTTGCTGAAGATTGCATTTTAAAACGTTTAATAAATACCCCGGCAGTTGCCTGCCGGGATATCGGGGTTAAAAATTAATTAACTTTTACCTCTTTTTTAGCAACCGCTGGCTTTCCCGATTTTTTCAGCTCGATAAACAGCAGGCCGTCTTTGTACTTTGCGTTGATGTCTTCTTCGACAACATTTTCTGGCAAAGTAAAAGTGCGGGTAAATGACGCGCACGAAAATTCCCTTCGGGTGTAGTTTTCCTTGTCTTCATTCTTTTCGCTGCTGGTTTCCGCACTGATGTTCAACATTCCGTTTTCAACAGAAACTTTGAAGTCTTCCCTCTTGTAGCCCGGCGCAGCAACCTCCAGCTCATAGTTGTTCTTGGTTTCGCGGATGTTAACTGCCGGCAATGTTTCGCCGTTAAAAAGTGGAGTGTTAAAAAATTTGTCGGTGTTCCAGAAATCGTTCATCATTGATCCCAACGACGGAAAACGATTTGTTTTTACTAAAGTTGACATGGTAATTTGTTTTAACTTTTACGATGTAAAAGTGAGGATAACAACTTCCCTTAAACCATGATTGTTGTCAGTTTTTTGTGTGACATTCGTCACATGCGTACCTGTCCACACTTAGCTAATCGCATGCAGCCCGATGCATCGGGAAATGTAGGCTGAACAAAGAACCGTGCCCGCTGATCCGAAAATCGATCGTCCCATGCATTAATTCTGCGTAACTTTTAACAATATTCAAACCTAATCCGGTCCCTTGTATCTCTCCGATATTACCCGCCCTGAAAAAGGGCTTGAATAAATTAATTTGATCTTCCGCGGGTATTCCGATTCCTTTGTCCTGCACTTCGATCAGGCATTCCTTTTCATCAATTGAAGTTGTTAGTCTGATTATCGTGTTCTCTTCCGAATACTTAATCGAATTGGAAAGCAGGTTATATAGGCAATGCCTCAATAGTTTATCGTCGAGTTTTACACAGGTGGATGCGCCAAAATGTTCGTAGCTGATGCGCTGTCCGGGCTTTGTTTGCGCGCTCATTTCCAGCACGATCAGTTCCATCTCAGCTTCCAGGTCAAAATCTCTGAATTGCACCACCAATGCACCGGACTCGACTCTTTCGACCGACAGAAAGTCGTTCAAAAGGGTGGTTAAATAATTTACGCCCGTCTTTATTTTTGCCAGGTGTGAAAAAATTTTTTCCTTTTCCAGGCGGTCATAATAACGCTCAATCAGCGATGCTGAAAGCTGTATACTGCTTAACGGCGTGCGAAACTCATGCGACGCAATGGTTACAAATTGTGTCTTCAGCACATTAAGCTGTTTTTCCTTCAATAAAGAGGATGAAACTTCATCACGCGCCAATTCAAGGCTCTTCACCGTCTTTTTTAATTCTTCTGTACGCTCTTCCACCAGCGCCTCAAGCTTCGATGTATATGCCTGTTTTTCCAGTTCCGCCTTTTTCTCCCTGGTCAGGTCGTGTATAACACCTGCATACAACGTCTCTCCGAAGTATTTAACTTCACTTACCGCCAGCCTCGCCGGAAAAGTTGAGTCATCTTTTTTCTTCGCAATCACTTCCCGCCCAATACCAATTATTTTCGCCTGCCCGGTTTCCTGGTAATCCCGGATACATTGGTCGTGGCTTAGGGCATCCTCCTTATTCATCAGCAGGCTTACGTTTTTTCCCTGCAGTTCATCGGGAGGGCATCCAAACAGCTTGCACGCTGAAGGGTTTGCCAACAGGATGATGCCGCGGCTGTCAATAATGATAATACCGTCTACTACGTTTTCAACGACTGTTTTTAGAAGATCACTTCCTGTCATGAATATTTTGGTGATTTGTTTTTTTTCTCATTCATGTTCAAATAGCCATTTGAAAGGCTTTATTTTAGTTTTTGGCTTCAGATCGTATTTTTTGATGCTCTTTTCGATGATCGCCGCTTTTGCTTCCGAAATATCGTCTGTAACAAGAAACAACGAAGTGTCCTGCCCACCAATCGTACCATTTCTTCTCAGGTTTTCGATGTGCTTTATTAGTTCGCTATGGTATTCCTTATCAAAGATGATGATCGGGAAATCTTCGATCTTGTGGGTTTGGATCAGGGTAAGCGCCTCAAAATATTCGTCCAGCGTGCCAAAGCCGCCCGGCATAACCACGAAACCGAACGAATACTTAACCAGCAGTATTTTTCGCAGAAAAAAGTGCTTTACGTAAATCCATTTGTCTAAAAAGTCGTTTGGCTTTTGCTCTACCGGAAGTGCTATATTGCACCCCACCGATCTGCCCCCAACATCTTTGGCGCCACGGTTCGCGGCTTCCATCAATCCGGGGCCGCCGCCGGTTAAAATGGTAAATCCCAGTTTAGCAAATTCAGCCGCAGCATCGCGGGTAAGCTGATAATAGGGATGATCTTCCTTAAAGCGTGCAGACCCAAACATAGTAATACAGGGCCCGATAAAATGAAATGCCCTGAAACCCCTGATAAACTCGACCATGGTTTGAAACGTAAATTTCAACTCCTTCAACCTTGAATGCGGCCCCTGCAGAAATATGATCTCGGACTTGCTCATACTGTTTGTTTCAAACCTAACAGGGCTTATTTCGCCCAGTGTCGTCAAAAATCATTAAACCGCGTGTTTGTACAAGTGACCACCGTCACCCGCTAAAGTGATTTTCGTCATCTTTTGAGCCTGACGCCGAATTTTCGCGATAGTCACCTGCCGGAAGCAGTTTTTCAGTGGCCTCGCCAATATGTGATTCAAATCAATTTCCTGCTTGATTTGAATCACAGGTCGGCTGCAGGAGCAGCCTTAATTTTGGTTCAACTTAATTGTTACAGAAATGGCAAAAAGTAAAATCATCCCGGGTGCTACCTGGTACAGCAAATTGGTAGGGATCATTATTTTTACCCTGCTCGGCATCATTATGATCCTTGCCGGGTTTAAGGTTTATAGTTTATTTTAAATTTTGGAGTTAATCTTTTGTTTTAAACATTTGTTTAAGTCAATTGTTTAATTTAGGTTTGCCCATAATTTAACAGCATGACTAAAGCCAACATCGATATCTCCACAGAGGAAAAACTTAAAGAAGCGGCCAGGGCTGTGTTTACCCGCAAAGGCTATGCTGCTGCAAAAGTGCGTGATATAGCAGCCGAGGCGAACATCAACCTGGCGTTGGTTAATTACTATTTCCGCAGCAAGGAAAAGCTTTTTGAATTGATTATGGACGAAACCATTCAAAAACTTTTTGATAAAATTCAAAAGATTATAAACGATGAATCGTCTACCATAACAGAAAAGGTTGAAAACGTAGTGGACCATTACATCAGTTTGTTATTGGAAAACCCCGAGCTGCCGTTGTTCTTTTTAAGTGAAGTAATGTCGGGGTCGAACAAACTGACCAGGATGACTAACAATGGCAAAGTGTTTTTCAATTCGCACTTCGTAAAGCAATTGGCTGCATTGCAGGCAGAAGGTAAAATAAAGTTTCACCCGGTAAACCTGATGATGAATATGATTGGGATGATCGTATTCCCTTTCCTGGCCAGGCCGCTTCTGCTCAAATCTGGCGCTTTAGGCGAGAAAGAGTTCCGGGCGATAGTAGAGGAGCGCAAAAAGCTCATCCCTTTATGGCTTACGCAGATGACTAATATGTAACGAGTTTAACCAAAGCAACAAAATATGCTTATGTACCACGCAAACAATAAAAAATGGTTTAAATACCTGATCTTATTATTAGTGGCAAGCGCCTACTTACCCATTGTCAAAGCTCAATCTTCAACGCTAACCATCCAGGATTGTTACCAGCTGGCGCGAAAAAATTACCCGCTCATCAAACAGCGCGACCTGATCACCAAAACGAAGGATTATTCGGTTTCAAATGCGTCGAAAGGGTATTTGCCGGCGTTCTCTGTTAATGGCCAGGCAACTTATCAATCAGCGGTAACTACTTTCCCGTTCACTATCCCTGTTAAAGGTTTCACCTTGCCGCAATACAGCAAGGATCAGTATAAAATAGACGGCGAAGTTGACCAGGTGATCTATGACGGCGGCGTTATTAAAAATCAGAAGCAAACAGCCGAAGCTAACGAAGCTATACAGCAGCAAAGCCTCGAAGTTGAATTATACGCTTTGTATGACCGCGTAAACCAGCTATTTTTCGGAGCGCTGCTGATCGACGCCCAACTCAAACAAAATGACTTGCTGAAACAGGACGTTCAAAATGGCATCGATAAAGCCAAAGCACAGGTGGCCAACGGGACTGCCTACCGGAGCAGCGTTGATGAACTGGAAGCCCAACTGTTGCAGACCCATCAGTCGAGAATAGAACTGCTGGCCTCGAAAAAGGCTTACTTAGATATGCTCGCCATATTTATTAATCGCCCGGTTGACGGCAATACGGTCATTGAAAAACCCGCCGCTCCCAGGATGGCCGATACGATCAGCAGACCGGAACTTATATCATATGAGTACCAGAAAAAGACCTATGACCTGCAAAACGACCTGTTGAAAGCGCAGCTGCGTCCAAAACTCGGTTTTTTTGCACAAGGAGGTTATGCACGCCCGGCCCTCGACCCCTTAAGCAATAATTTTCAATGGTATTATATAGGGGGCTTAAAACTTAGCTGGAACTTTGCCAGCCTTTACACGCTCAAAAACCAACGCCGCATTATTGATATCAACAAACAAACGCTCGACATACAAAAGGAAACGTTTCTGTTCAATACCAACCTCACCCAAAAACAACAGAATTCTGACATTGCGAAATATGAGGAGCTGATGAAAACGGACGACCAGATCATCGCCATGCGCGAATCGGTTAAGAAAGCGGCAAGTGCCCAGCTGGAAAATGGGGTACTCAGCGCTCATGATTACATCACCCAGGTGAATGCGGAGGACCAGGCAAGGCAGAACCTCATTTTACACGAAATGCAATTGCTGCAGGAGCAATACAGTTACCAAAACACCATCGGCAATATTAAAATCCAATAATTAAAAACGCTTTATATAAAATATAGATGAAAACCAGGATCTTACTATACCTAGCCCTGTTACCTGCATTGCTGGCGGGATGCAGCTCAAACAACAACATTTCGGACGCAGAAGGAACTTTTGAGGCGGATGAAGTGATCGTCTCCGCGGAAGTGCCCGGCAAGATTATGTCGTTAAACCTGGATGAAGGTTCGATACTGAAAAAGGATAGCACTGTGGGCGAAATTGACTCTATCCCGCTCGAGCTGCAAAAAGCGCAGTTGGAAGCTACTATTGGCGCTCTGCGTCAAAAAACAACAGATGTAAGACCGGCGGTACAAGAACTGAAGGACCAGATTGCAGCGCAAAAGGCCCAGTTGAATGACGATTATCTCGAAAAAGAACGAACCGAGCGGCTGATAAAGGCTGACGCCGCAACCTCAAAACAGCTGGACGATATTAATACAGCCATCAGCGTACTGCAAAAGCAAATTGTGGCAAACGAGCAACAGATAAAGGTAACCGAAACAACTACCGGCACACAAAACAGCACGGTGCTGAGCGAGTACAAACCTTTGCGGAAATCGGTTGCCGAAATTGAGGACCAGTTGAAGCGAACCAACATCAAAAACCCCATCAACGGCACAGTATTAACAAAATACGCTATGGCTGGTGAAGAAACTTCCATCGGCAAAGCTCTATACAAAATTGCCGACGTTTCGATTATTACATTAAGGGTTTATATTACCGGCACCCAACTGGCACAGGTAAAACTGGGACAAAACGTAAAGGTTTTGGTTGATAATACAGCGTCCACCTACCGCACTTATCCCGGCGTGATCACGTTTATCTCGGACAAAGCGGAGTTCACCCCAAAAACCATTCAAACCAAGGACGAACGCGCCAACCTGGTTTACGCCGTTAAAATACACGTAAAAAACGATGGTTACCTGAAAATAGGAATGTACGGTGAGGTAAAGTTTAACTGATAGCCTCACCCCAACCCCTCCCCAAAGGAGAGGGGCTAAAACAAAGAGAAGAACTTGGTTTGTCCCGATCAAAAGCCCCCTCCTTTGGAGAGGGTTGGCTGAAGCGAACGAATGCAAGAGTAAAAAAATCGAAACAGATAAATATAATGCAGCCGGTTGTAGTTGAAAACATCGTCCAGAATTACCGCACCAAAAAAACGGTAGTGGAAGCCCTCAAGGGCATTTCCTTTACCGTCGACCGGGGTGAGATATTCGGCATCATCGGGCCTGACGGCGCGGGAAAAACCTCGTTGTTTCGTATCCTTACGACGCTCCTGCTGGCCGAAAGCGGCAAAGCTACAGTTGATGGTTTTGACGTGGTAACCGATTATAAGCAGATACGCAACCGCATCGGTTATATGCCAGGCAGATTTTCGCTTTACCAGGATTTGTCTGTTGAAGAAAACCTGCAATTCTTCGCTACCATTTTCAACACGACCATCCACCAGAATTACGACCTGATAAAAGACATTTATCAGCAAATAGAACCTTTTAAAGACCGTAAAGCCGGCGCTCTCTCAGGCGGGATGAAACAAAAGCTGGCTTTGTGCTGTGCGTTGATCCACAAACCATCGGTGCTTTTTTTGGACGAGCCAACAACCGGTGTAGACGCGGTTTCGCGCAAAGAATTTTGGGAAATGCTGCACCGGCTGAAGTTGCAAGGCATCACCATATTGGTTTCCACGGCTTATATGGATGAGGCCAGCCTTTGTAATCGCGTTGCGCTGATTCAAAAAGGAGAATTACTGTCCGTCGATACACCCAAAAACATCATCAGTCAATTTAAGAAACCTTTGTGGGCGATCCGTGCCGATGAGATGTATAAGCTTATGAATGATATTACGGCTGACACCTCGGTTGAAAGCTGTTACCCCTTCGGTCAGTACCATCATGTGGTTTTTAAAACACAGGAAAACCGCCGCCAAACACTGGCAGAAATTGCAAAGAAAGGGAATTATACCAATGTGGAGATCAAACCTATTGAGCCCAACATCGAAGACTGCTTTATGGCATTAATGAACAACTGATATGGCAAAGGAAAAAGTGATAACCGCCCATGAACTAACCAAACGTTTTGGTGATTTTATTGCCGTAAACAAGATCACTTTTGACGTGGAGAAGGGCGAGATATTCGGTTTCCTGGGTGCTAACGGTGCCGGCAAAACCACGGCGATGCGTATGCTGTGCGGTTTACTGTTGCCAACCTCAGGACAGGCAAGCGTGGCCGGTTTTGATGTATTTAAACAGACAGAACAAATAAAAAAGAGCATCGGGTACATGAGCCAGAAGTTCTCGCTATATGAAGACCTAACCGTTGCGGAAAATATCAGGTTTTATGGCGGAATATACGGCTTAAGCGACGCGCGCATTAAAGAAAAAAGCAGCCTGCTGATCAAACAGCTGCACCTGGACGGCCAGGAAAAAACGCTGGTTCGTGCGTTGCCGCTCGGCTGGAAGCAAAAACTCGCTTTTTCCATCGCGATTGTGCATGACCCGGCCATAGTTTTTTTGGACGAACCAACCGGCGGTGTTGATCCGGTCGCGCGGCGTGAGTTTTGGGGGCTGATATACGAAGCGTCGGCGCGTGGCATTACGATATTCGTTACGACACACTACATGGACGAGGCCGAATATTGCAACCGGGTTTCCGTTATGGTCGACGGAAGGATCGATGCAATGGATTCGCCGGCCAACCTGATGAAAGATTATTCAGCCGGTTCCATGGATGAAGTGTTTTTGCAATTGGCGAGGAAAGCGGTAAGGACCGGGGATTAAGAGAGTCAAAAGTCTTAAGTCGAAAGTCTTAAGTCAATTAAGTATCACTAACGATTAAAGAAATTTAAGGTGAAGCAATTTTTGATTTTTGTAAAAAAGGAATGGCTCCATATCTGGAGGGACCGGCGCACGCTGTTTATCCTCATCTGGATGCCAATCGTGCAGATCATTTTGTATGGTTTTGCACTTACTAACGAGGTAAAAAACTCAAACATTGCCATTTTCGATCAATCGCGCGATGTGGCTTCGCTTGCCATATCGGATGAGATCGCCGCCAGCCGCTATTTTAACCTGGTCAAAAACGTTTACTCGTATAAGGATGTCGGCGCCACCTTCAGGCAGGGAAAGATCAGGATGGCAATCATCTTCCCGCAAAATTTCCGGAACGATCTTTTACATACCAACAGCGCGCAAATCCAACTGATAGCTGATGCATCTGACCCGAATACAGCAAATACGCTCACTAATTATGCCGAGTCTATCGTCAATGATTACCAGCAGTCGCTCAATCAAAACCAGCAACTGCCCTACACCATAAAAGCACAGGTCCGCATGCTGTACAACCCCGAGTTGAAAGGGGCTTACGGCTTTGTACCCGGCATTATGGCCCTTGTACTGATGCTGGTTTGTACCATGATGACCTCAATCGCCATCGTAAGGGAAAAAGAAATGGGCACGATGGAAGTGATCCTTGTTTCGCCGCTTAAACCGTTTAGGATCATTATCGCCAAAGCTGTACCGTACCTCTTTGTTTCGCTGGTCAATATCATCACCATATTGCTATTAAGCGTGTTTGTGCTTGGTGTACCGATTGTTGGCAGTTTATGGCTGCTGATGGCTGAAAGCACATTATTTACCATTACCTCGCTTTCCCTCGGGATATTGATCTCTAACGGTGCAAAAACGCAGCAAACGGCAATGTTTACTTCGATGATGAGCCTGTTTTTGCCGACGCTGCTTTTCAGTGGTTTTTTGTTTCCGATTGAGAATATGCCCATACCGCTACAGGTCATTTCGAATGTAGTTCCCTCAAAGTGGTTTTATATCATTATCAAGGACATCATGATAAAAGGCCTGGGCATCGGCGCCGTTTGGGAGGAAACGCTGATATTGGTGGGCATGACAGCCATATTGCTGGGTATTAGTATTTATAAGTTTAAAATCAGGCTGGCATGAGAATGTTAAAATTTTTGTTGCAGAAAGAACTGAAGCAGATCTTCCGCGACCCGGCTATTATCATTATCTTATTTGTCATGCCCACCATACAGTTGCTGATATTGCCGGCCGCAGCTGACTATGAAATAAAGAATATTAACCTGGGCGTAGTAGATCATGATCACTCCGAATACTCGCGCAAGATGGTTGAAAAGATCACCTCTTCCGGTTATTTCAGGCTCAGGGATTATAGCCCTTCGTTTAAGCAGGGTTTAAAGGCGATAGAAACGGACAAAACCGATCTGATCCTCGAAATTCCGGCCAACTTTGAACGCGACCTGGTAAAGGATAACGAATCGACACTATTCGTCGCCGTCGACGCTATCAACGGCGTAAAAGCAGGCCTGGGCGGCGCTTATTTGCAGCAGATCATCGGCGATTACAACAACGAGATACGAACGCAATGGATACAAAACCCACGCATGGACCCGCAGCCGGCTATTGATGTTACCTCGTCCGACTGGTATAACCCAAACATGAACTATAAGGCGTTTATGGTACCCGGTATCCTGGTATTGCTGGTCACCATGATCGGTTCCTCATTTGCATCAAACAACATCGTCCGCGAAAAGGAGATGGGCACTATCGAGCAGATCAACGTAAGCCCAATCAAAAAGTATCAGTTTATTCTTGGCAAGCTTATTCCGTTTTGGATCCTTGCGCTCAGCGTGCTTACTATCGGTTTTATAATCGCGCGGTTGGTGTACGGCATTGTACCCGTCGGGAGTTACTTCACCGTTTATGCATTTGCATCTATCTACCTGGTTGCTGTTTTAGGGTTGGGTTTGTTATTATCAACCTACGCGCAAACACAGCAGCAATCCATGCTGGTCTCATTTTTTGTAACCATGATATTTAACCTGATGAGCGGCTTGTACACGCCCATCGAAAGTATGCCGGGTTGGGCGCAATGGATAGCCCGGTTTAACCCCGTTACTTATTTTATCCAGGTGATGCGGATGGTGGTGTTAAAAGGCAGCAGCCTGGGCGATATCCGGGTGCACATATTTATCATCATCGGTTTTGCCCTGTTTTTTAATACCTGGGCGATATTGAACTACCGCAAGCGAACCGGTTAGTTTATCGTGTCACCAACATACTTTAAAATATTTGGCAGCAGGTGTTAAGATTTTTAAGAAATTAGCGCCCGAGTTCAAACGGAGTAATATGAAAACAGTATTTGACAAACCAACAAGGGACGAATTGATCGCCCGAATAAATAAGCTTGATAACAACAGCCGGGCCCAATGGGGTAAAATGGATATTGCCCAGATGATTAAACATTGCCGGCTTTGGGAAGAAATGATCTCAGGCGAGTTAAAATGCAAACGCTCCTTTCCCGGTCGTTTGGTTGGACAAATGGTCTTAAAAGGGCTTTTGAAAGATGAAATGCCACTGCGACGCAGTACGCCCACAGCGCCCGAACTGAGGGTGGAAGAAACCAACGGCGTTGTCGCGGCCGAGAAAGCAAGATGGATCGATATGATCGAAAAGAATGCCCAATTTTCAAACCCATATTTTTTGCACCCTTTTTTCGGGAAAATGACCAAAGAGCAAGTTGGGCTATTAGATTATAAGCATATCGATCATCATTTAAGACAGTTTAATGGCTAAGCATGGTAATTTAACATCATTATAGCTTATTACCAGCAAATGCTAATTCCAGGCAAAAACGAATGCTCGATAATGTTTTTAGCCGCCACTTAATCTTCGTTTCCGATCATCATCACAGGAGGCCCCCGGTTGAAATTCGGTGTGCATCCGCGCCTAATTCCTGCATTGCGGGATTAGCTAAAGCAGCCTGAAGTTCTTCCATTGACTCAAATGGCAGCGAAAACATTTGATAAAAATAAGGCGATCCTTCCTGTAAGGGCGACAACTTTGTGACGGTATAAGGTTTTACACCGACAGGTATACCCGTTTTTTCATGGGTCAGCTGTAAATGGACCTGGTAATCCCTGTCGAATTTTTCAACATCAGCGGGAGGCGGGTACAAAACGATTAGTTTTACCATTTTTGTTATGTTTTAGATTTATATGCGGATTTACATCGGCCCGGAGGGTGGCCAAAAGATATATTTATCAAATACGATAATATATTACTAATTATAAGAGAATTTAAGAGCGAACACTACGCCCGGTTGAGCATTTGTGGCCGTCGCTATTATCAGTATTGTCGGGGCTCAACCAAAAAACAGCGCCGAATACCGCTGGAATAGCGTCAAATATTGCTTTAAAATCACTTGAGGCGGGGAGTTTCAACCCAAAATGGTGCTTTATTCCTGCTTATTCAAATGAAATAAAAATTATGCATGCGCAGGCTGCAGGGTGCTGGATTGCTGCCGCAGTTTTTCGTAAAGCAGTATTACCTTGCGCTGAAATGCGGCGATCTCCAACTCCAGTTCCGAAATTTTCTTTCGCGCAATGTTCAAATTGGTTTCTTTGGTTGCCGCATCCTCAAAATCAATCTGCCATAGCTGCACTAAATTTACGCCGAAAATTTGTGCAATTTGTTCAAGACGTGACAGGTTAACGTCCGTAACGCCGGTTTCAATTTTCGATAGTGCAGAGGTAGAAATGTCCAGCCGGCGTGCCGCGTCCCTCAGGCTCCAGCCATATTTCAGTCGTAGCGCGCGTATGTTTTGACCAACTGAGACAAGTGACTTATTACCGTCATTCATGATACATCATTTAAAGTGAATATTATAACCTATTTATTCAAACGTGATGCCAATGTTCATTTAACTAATACTAAAGAAATAATTCGGCCCTTTGGGTCAAAATGTGTTGAGGTTCGGGGAACTTATTCCGCTATTTTTTTCATAATAAAATTTCCACACCGTGTTTTTTAATGCGTAAGTTTAAACAGGCCTTTGACGACCCCTAAAGAGATAAAAAATGAAAATAGTACGCGTAACTTACACAACCCAACCAGGCTATGCCGGCCAAAATCAGCATAATATCCAAGCCGTAATGTCCGACCTGCGTCAGGCTGGTCACACCGGCATATTTTACCATGTTTGTCTGGGCGCTGATGGCAAGACATTTACCCACACAGCTTTTTTTGAAAAGGATGGCGACGAAAAAACACTTTTTGACCTGGCATCGTTTCAAACTTTTCAACAGCAGCTTAGGGCGAGTTCACCGGAGGTGCCTCCGGCAACAGAGCATTTAAGCCTGGTAGGATCGTCAGAGCCCATTTTTAACGGTTAATCAGCTATAATATGAAAAGCGAAATCGGAACAAAAGACAATCCGACAGTCCTAAAAACACCGCCACTTACATCGGATTTTGCGATGCATTTTGACCTGAAAGATGGCAAGGAAATATTAGTATGCACCGTTGGTAAAACAATTTTGCACTATGACTATCGCTGCCTCGCCGATCTGCATGAAATGCTGAAACTGCACGGCGATTGGATGGAACTCGGCAGCGCCGATGAAAAAAAACCCGCAAAGGAAGCTACCGTGGAGGCCTGGGGCCGGTCGGAGAACAACCCTGTGGGTGGTTGGTATGGTTTGAAAAAGGGGCTTCGGGGTCGATTTGGCATGTACATCCCTCCTTTGATGGAAAAGCTTGGGCTTGCTGAAGTAACCCATGATGCAAAAGGCAATAAAATGCGGGCGGTTTGAAAAATAGCCGGTCTTATTCAGTTTACCAGGAATATGCAGGGATCGTCCATACTCCGCAGGATGATACTTCAGACATCATTGCGCAGAGAACCTTTGCTTAAAGTAAATCTCACAAATAACGCCGCCCAACGGCGGCCGGCAACCCACGCAAATAAGCATGATGTTATACCGTGATTTTTGAAATCTCAACGCGGTCCTAACCTAAAATGCCGTTTTTTAAATTTAAAGCGGTATTATTGCCGGTAAGTCTATTGTTACAAACAATTTTAACATTTTTTAAGAATCGGCATGGATACTAATGGAAACCTTTATACGTTTGCATAACCGATACAACAATTTGGCTTTAACAAATTCACACGAAATAATACAAGGAACAACCGGCACTAAAACATGAAAAAAAACTTTACTATACTTTCTGCAATTCTTATCACATTAATCTCTTTAACAGCAAAAGCACAGGACGACAAACCGGAAGCCAAAAGTTATATTGCCTTTATCGGTGGCCTTTCGTCGCCTCTGGGCAGCTATGGATCGAACGACTATGCCAACAACAATGCCGGCTTCGCCCACAAGGGGCAAACATTTGGACTTGACTTTGGCATTTACCTGCATAAAAACTTCGGCATCGGCATATCGCTGACTGTACAGGATCAGGGAGAACTTGACTCAGCGCAGATCGTCGGCCTCGCAAACGGATACAATTCAAGTTTCACCAAAAATCAAACCTCTGTTACCTCAGTTGGCCGTTTTTCGAACATGACGCTGATGGTGGGGCCGCAATACACATTTTTGTATAAAAAATTCGCCCTTGACCTGCGGGCTTCGGCGGGCCTGATAAAAAGCTTTACAACCCCTGCCCTAACCATTGTATTCGATTATTCTTCCAATTCCGGGCAAACTTATTACCAGGAGAGTTCGGGCGCACTGGCATTTGCCTACGGCGCCAGCGCGGGTTTACGTTACACCTTAAGCGATAGCTGGGATGTAGGCCTGAAAGTTAATTATATCAATTCGAGCGGCTTGAAAATAAACAATACCGGTGGCGACGCAGGTACCACCGGCCGTTTTCAAACAAACATGCCGGTTAGTTTAATTCAGCCGACACTGGGGATAACACTTAAGTTTTAATCGGACGAAGGCCTTATCCCGTTAAACACATTTTATAAAACAGTTGAGCGACCACAAAACGGTCGCTTTTTTTTTGCATTAACAATTAGCAATCTTACCAGCGCCCTGGCGGGCAACGCCTTTCCTGCGCCTAAACCGATGTCAGAAATTGGCGCGGTGGATTCTCTATATCCTTTTTATAGTTAAAATTTTCTTAACATTTCTGTTACATTAACCTATATAATATTTTTTTTCTAAATTTAACTTGAATACATCCGGCACTATGATCTCAGCTGCCGATAACAGTTGAGTTCCCGTTCTAAACTAATTGGTATTTTATATTCAAATTCTACTTTATGCAAATAAACCTTAACTCAGGCATTTTTTTTTATTTTATTAAGCGCGGCTTTAAAATAACATTGCCCGTTTGGATCGTGTTGCTTGCGGTCGCTGCACACGGCCAGCCTGTTGCCCAAATTATAAAAGGCAAGGTAACCGACTCAAAGACAAACGAAACCCTTGTCGGGGTTTCAGTCGGCGTAAAGGGCACAACCAAAGGCTCGCAAACGGATAACAACGGCAACTATTCTATATCCGCTGGTTCAACCGATGTGCTTACTTTTTCGTACCTCGGTTACAAAAAGACGGAAGTCTTGGTCGGCGGCCAAACCGTGATCAATGTAAAACTGCAGTCCAGCGAGGACCAGCTGCACGAAGTAGTGGTCACTGCGCTTGGGGTAACCAAAGAAAAACGCGCAATAGGTTATTCGGTATCGGAGGTGAAGGGATCTTCAATTACCGAGGCCCGCGAAAACAGCTTTGTAAATAGCCTGGAGGGCCGGGTGGCAGGCGTAAATGTGAGCGGCGTTGCAACCGGCCCTAATGGCGCAACCAATGTTGTTATACGCGGTATCACCAGCATGACCGGTAATAATCAACCATTGTACGTGTTAAACGGCATCCCGTTGGTGAACAACAACTACGCAACAACAGATGTCCAGGGCGGTTATGGCGGCAAAGATGGAGGCGACGGAATAGGCGATATTAACCCGGACGACATTGAATCCATATCGATATTAAAAGGTGCCGCAGCAACGGCATTGTATGGCTATCGGGGTTCAAACGGCGTGGTTTTGATCACCACCAAAAAAGGCAAAAGCGGCGAAGGACTTGGCGTCGAAATAAATTCAAACTTCGTGGCTGAAGATGTGATTGATGAAACCGATTTTCAAACACAATACGGGCAAGGGTATAATGGCGCCAGGCCCGTGAGCGGTGCCGATGCTTTAGGATCGATGGAATCGAGTTGGGGAGCAAAAATGACCGGGGTGGAAACCTACCAGTTTGATGGCGTCAAAAGGCCTTATGCCGAAGCCGCCTTAGGAAATCTCGGGCGTTTTTACCGCCCCGGCGGCACATTAACCAACACCGTAGCTTTTAGTAAAGGTTTTGGCGACGATGGCGCGACACGCTTTTCTGTGAGCGATTTGAATGATAACAGCTATGTACCAAACGCCGGGCTGCAGCGGCTAACGTTCAATCAAACTACTAACCTAAAATTAGACAAGCATTTGGCCCTCGATCTTTCCTCGCAATATGTGTCAGAATTTACTAAGAACGCCCCCAACGTTTCGGACGCCGTCGGCAATTTGAACTGGGGCGCTATGTTTGTGCCCCCTAATATTAACATTACCACTTTGGCAGGGCCTAACCACAACGGCACCATGGCAAATGGCAACGAGTTAAACCCATTCTCCGATCCGTACACTACAAACCCTTATTTCGCCGCGTATGAATTGCAGGGAGCCATTCACCGCAACCGTTTTACCGGGTCCGCAAATGCTAAATATACATTTGACGATGGCTTTTTTGTCGGGCTTGCTGTAGCCGATGACTATACAAACGACCGGAACACCAACATAGAGCCGCCAGGAACCGGCTACCTGGTTGTCAATGGTACTAAAGGAGATATGACCGAACAAAATGTCAAGCAAACGGAATTGAACATTGACCTGACCACCGGGAAAAAATTTACGTTCAGCAAAAGTTTTACCGGTAATTTACTACTCGGTGCAAACTATCGTAGTTCTGTCCAGGAATATGTTACCGCGTACGGGCAAAATTTTGCTATCCCGTTTTTATACGACATCGGTAATCTCGAAAATTTAACAGACAACTATGCGCTGAATAATGAGGAATTTGAATCACTGTACGGAAGTGCCGATGTGGCTTACAAAGATTTTCTGTATTTAACGGTAACGGGCCGTAACGACTGGTACTCGACATTGGCACCCGGGAAGATAAATTATCTTTATCCCTCCTTTAGCGGTTCGTTTGTCTTTTCCGAGCTGTTACATATTCCAGCTATGGATCTTGGTAAATTAAGATTAAGTTATGCAAACGTAGGCGGGGCTGCTGATAATCCTTATCAAACCTTACAAACTTATGCCATCCAGGGTACTTTGACTGTTACCAACGGCATTTTCCCGATTGGATCAGCCGGGAACGGGCAGGTGCCTAACAGTGCCTTAAAACCGTCTTCGAGGCGGGAGATAGAAGGCGGCGCCGAAATGGATTTCTTTAAAAACAGGCTCCACTTTGACCTGGCCATTTACCAAAAGAAAGTTATCGATGATATTGTACCGGTAACTATTGATTATACATCGGGATACAATTCGGCGCTGCTGAATGTCGGTACCGTTATCTACAACGGCGTTGAATTGGAATTAGGCGGGACCCCATTTAAAAGCCCTGAATTTTCATGGGATGTTGATTTTAACGGGGCCTATGCCAAGGGTAAAGTAATATCGTTGGGTGGTCAGCAACAAATCACCCTTGGTTACGAAGCCCAGGACTGGGGCTCCGCGGCCTATACCCAACAAATAGTAGGCAAAGAGCCATTGCAAATAATTGCTTTAGATCCCGCGCGCGACAGCAAAGGAAATATCATTATCGACCCCGGATTGGGCGCCCCCGACCCATCACTTGCACAACCGAAAGATTTTGGATCGGCCGAGAATCCCTGGACAGGCGGCATTAACAACTCCTTCCGGTTCGGTCACATTAACTTGTCATTCCTTATCGACGGGAAATTTGGAGGGCATTTATTTTCGAACACGAATCTTGTCGCCTATCAGCAAGGTCTTTCCAAATTAACATTACCGGGCAGAAACATATTATATGGTACCGACCAGCAATATGCTTCGGCGTATTATGGCGACTGGCAAGGCGCCGACCAGGGGATGTTTGTGTACGATGCCAGTTTTATTAAATTCAGGCAACTGATATTCGGTTATGATTTTCCGGTGAAAAAATTGTTTAATAATAAAATACATGGATTAAAGCTAAGTTTTGTTTGCCACAATGTGTTCACCATCGTGAAACACACCCCAAATATCGATCCCGAATCAACTTACTCCGCTTCGATATACACGCAGGGGCTTGAGGCGCCGGCAGTTCCTTATTCCAGGACATTGGGTTTCAACCTTAATATAAAATTGTAAGCAAACAGGTGTAAACATTAAAAATTACCGAGATGAAATTTAAATATACATATCTGATCATAATTGCTTTTATAATGTTGGTGGCTGCCGCCTGCAGAAAAGAACTTACAAACGTCAATACCAACCCCGATGCTATTACAGCGAATAAGTACGATCCAAACCTATTGCTAACCACCGTTCAGCTGATGTACACCGGGGCCAACAATTTTGGCGGAAGCGCCTGGGCAACCAAATGGGGGGGCGTGGCTTGTTTTATTCAGCACACGGCTTCCACCAATCCGGGCTTTTACTATGGCGATAAATATCTAAACAATATTACCGCCATGGGCGAAATGTTCCAGGATTCCTATACCTCTGAGGTTCAACCGGTAGTGGAACTCTACATACTTACGGCGAATAAACCGCAATACCGGAACCTGCACCAGATGGCGCGGATGATGAAGGCGATGGTATTTGAGCAGATGACCGACCTTTATGGCGATATACCTTATTTCCAGGCTGGCCTGGGGTATTATGACCGCATTTATCAGCCGGCTTATGATAGCCAGAAGGTTATTTATGCCGATTTGCTAAAAGAAGTATCGCAGGCCGTGGATAGCCTTAGCGAAAACGCCGATAAGCCAACCGGCGATGTGATGTATTCGGCGGCGGCCGATCAAATTGCAGAATGGAAAGAATTCGGCAATTCATTACTGCTGCGCATGGCGATGCGTTTAACCAAGGTTGACCCGGCGACCGCCCAATCCTACGTAACCAAAGTGGTAGGCAATACGATGAAAAGCAATGCCGATAATGCCATTGTTGAGCACCAGGATGGCAACCAATTAACGCAAAACAGGGATGCGCTCGAAATTTTTGGTAACGATAGTACCGATCTTAAGTTGTCCAAAGTTTTTATCAATGTGATGAAAAACAACAGCGATCCCCGCCTGCCTGTCGTGGCGTGGATATACGCTACAGATACTAATGGAAACATCACAGCCGACGACAATCCAGCGGACCAGATCGGTATGCCGCCGGGTTACATCATAGGAGGAACTAATCCGGCGATAAACATCGCAAAAGTTGACTCGTTTCCAAAAACAGGCGTTCCGGGTTATTCGCGTTTAAATAATAACATACTTTATACGGCGGCGCCGAGTTTAATCCTTACTTATGCCGAAACAGAGTTTTTACTCGCTGACGCAGCCAAGCGGTGGGGCATTGGCGGCGATCCGGCAACGCACTATAAAAACGGCGTACTGGCAGCTGAAACTCAATTATCCGTCTACGGAGCTGCCGCTACAATCAGCGATGCAGACGCGCTGACGTATTATAATACTGTTGCCTACAACGATGCCATCGGCCTTGACCAAATCAACACGCAATACTGGCTGTGCACACTGATGGACGAGTACGAGTCATGGAGTAACTGGCGGCGCACCGGGTATCCAAACTTAACGCCTGTCAATTATCCTGGTAATGTGACAGAAGGTACGATACCCCGCAGGCTGACTTATCCTCCGAGTCAGAAAATCACCAATACGGCGAGTTATAATGCTGAGATCGCCATATTAACGTCAACCGGTGGCGACAAAATGACGACACGGGTGTGGTGGGATACGCAGTGAGGAAGTCTTAAGTCCTGAGTCGAAAGTCTTTAGTCGGTAATTATATAAC
>DASRTD010000211.1:0-51119 GCA_035656115.1 Mucilaginibacter sp. | reverse complement strand
CGCTTGATCGCCTTTTTCAGCAAAAACAAAACTGGTAATAAGATATTGCAGAAATTTGCCCTTCATGAAAAGGCGCTCATCAGGATGCTGAAGCTGTTCAGGGGCTTGCACATCATCAACGACCAGGATTACAAGATTTTGTACAGCGAGATCGGCACAGCCGAGCTGCGATTCAATTTTTACGCCTGTTTTACTTATCTGCGGTTTTTTGAAACAGATGAAGAAAAGCTACTCAGCGCCCTCAATGGGCAAAACATCAAAAGCATCTTTATATTTGGCAAACGGGACAAATCATTTCCGCCGCGCATCGGGGATAAATTTATACCGAAAGTAAAAAATGCCCAAGTTGTACTGTTAAATGAAGGCCACGAAATGATCAAAAAAGATTTTGTTACCGAGCTAACCAGGTTGCTAACATGATTATCAAAGCAAAACCCATTCCCTTCCCGATTTATCGGCTTTTACTATTGCCAGTCATCTGGTTTTACAGGAGGCGCTTTAACAAAATGATTATCAACGATATCGACATCAAGCCAGGCCATTCTTATATCCTGATGAGCAATCATTTTGGTTTTTTTGACGGTTTTTTTGCTTATTATTTGTGTTTCCATTACCTCGGTAAAAAACAAAAGCTCCGTGGGTTGTACGCCATGTCGGTAAAAAAGCAGATGGAGAAAAAGCCCTGGCTCAAATACAGCGGCAGCTTCTCTGTCGAGCCGGGCAAACGCTCGGTTGATGAAAGCCTTGACTATGCCGCGTCCATTTTGAACGAACCAGGCAATCTGCTTATCTACTATCCACAGGGTGAGTTGGAATCATCCTACATCCGACATATCGACTTTAAAGACGGTTTTTACGAGATCGTCACCCGGACCACCGGCCCTTGCCAGCTCATCTGGTGCAGCGTGCTCACCGACTATTTCGAGAGCCTGAAACCCTCGGTTTACTTTAACCTGCTGGACTGCGGTGCCAACGGGGGTTTTGATTTTGAAGCGCTGAAACAAAAAGTTAACGCACACCACCTTCAATCAATCAAAAAAAATTTCCGGTACACTAAGGAGCCATGATGGCAGTTAATTTGGCCAGGCGTTCATTTTTGAACACCCCACACGGTGAACACTTTAACTAAAACCACAAAACTGCTTATTAATAAACAAGTTATTCATTTTATATAAACTACAAAAATTGATTTTTTTGCCATTTAGCGTTCATTTTTGAACGCTAAATGAACGTAAAAAATCGCGGGTTTTCTTCTGTGTAAAACAGCAATATTTACACTTAGATATATAATTTTAGGCGGGCCTATACGATTATAAGTGTTGCTTACCAGTTGACTTGATTTCCGGTACGGTGAATTTTAAAGCACACAATACCGGTCGAAAAAGTGCATATGCATGCTCAACCAGGCAACTAAAAGCTATCAAACTGCATTCAAAACCCAAATAAAAAGCATCGAAAAAATTTCTGCCGGCGCCAAAAGCGTTCATTTTTGTTCTCGCTGTGAACGGTCAGACCGGATAATTCAGGCGAATCTGTATAATTCAAATCCGTACAACCCAATGTTCGCTTTCGTTACAACAATCAGTGTAAATAAAACGCAATATGCTAAATACCAACAAATTAGCAAATTGGAACAGCGATTGAAGCAGTCAAACTACTTGAATGCATATACTTCCCATATCACCCCCTATGACCTGGCTTTCCTGGGAACGATCTTTGTCGGGCTGACCTTTGCCCTGCTATTGTGGTTCGGCAAAAGCATTAACCGGGGGGCGAACCGTTTGCTTGCCCTGGCACTGGCGGTCATCATTTTGCGGATGGTTTGGGTATTGGGCATTGACATCAGGCTGACCGCCTACTTTCCTTACTGGAGCTGGCTGCCGCTGCAATTTTCGCTGGCAATTGGCCCGCTGATCTTTTTTTATGTGCTCAAAATCACCCGGCCGGAATATAAATTCCGGCGGAAGGACCTGCTGCATTTTAGCCCACTGCTGCTGGAATTAGGCGGACATGCATTGGAAATCGGGGATAGTATAAAAACAGGAGCAGCTACTTATCAAACGCCGGCCTTTCACCAACTGAACCCGGTATTGCAGTTGCTGGCTTTGGTTTCGGTTATGACCTATTTGTTCCTGTCGCACCGGTTAATAAAGGATTTCTATCGCCGACTGAAGCCGGTGCTGATGGACAGGCCGCATTTTGCTTTCAGGCGGCTGGAGAGGGCGTTATTGCTGATCGGTTTGTTTTGCATATTAACGGCGTTCAGTGATGCTTTTTGTTTGACGGTGGCTTTTGTACTGATTGCCATGGCAGCGGAAGTGATACTAAAATTAGATAGCAGTGATCAGCTGACAGTGCCAATAACTGACAGATCGGATGCAAGGGAGAAAGGCCGGAGACTAAAAGCAGCCGTGTCGGCAAACCGTCTGTATGAGGATGCCGAGCTTACGCTTACTACACTTGCAGTTAAACTAATGATCCATCCACATGACTTGTCGCGGATCATTAATATAGGGCTGGAAAAGAACTTCAGCGATTTTATAAATGAATTTCGCGTTCGTGAAGTTGCCCGAAAAATGCAGGACCCGGCCTGCGACCGGCTTACGCTGTTGGGTATCGCCTACGAGTCGGGCTTTAATTCCAAAAGAACTTTCAACCGCGTTTTCAAAGAGATCACGGGCAAAACCCCAGTGGAATACAAGAATAACCTGAGAAAAGAGGGGCCAATTGATAAGTTGGCCCCCCTTTCACAAATGCGACCGATAATATTGCGTTCGGGAAGCCTGCCAAATTGGGCTCCTGAAAAATTAAAACGCAATTATATGTTTAAAAATTATTTTAAAATCGCATGGCGCACCATTGTCAGGAACAAGGCACATTCGTTTATCAATATTTCGGGCCTGGCGGTGGGTATTGCCTGCAGCCTGCTTATTTTACTTTGGGTGCAAAATGAACGTGATATGGATGCATGGCATAAAAATGGCCCGCGGATATACGATGTTTATGAGCGTACCCACGTCGACCACCAGGATGCGGCTTCTTATGGCACGCCCGCGCTTATTGCCGGCGAAGTTAAAAGGGTTATTCCCGACGTGCAATATGCCACGCAAATGGCCTGGCTAGAGCCGCACAATTTCAGGGTGGGCGATAAGGCGCTGAAGCTTACCGGCAGCTTTGCCAGCGCCGATTATTTTAAGATGTTCGACACCAAACTTTTAGAGGGAAATGCGCAAAATGCTTTGAATGCGCTGTCCGGTGTTGCCATTTCGCATAAAATGGCCAACGAGCTTTTTGGAAGCCCTGAAGCGGCGATAGGTAAAAACATTTTGCTCGAGAATACGATTAACCTCAACGTGTCTGCGGTATTTGAGGATCTGCCCAACATAACTTCCACACGCTTCGATTACCTCCTCAACTGGCAAAAGTTTTTCGATGAGAATGGTTGGGCAAAAGATTGGGAAAATGCAGGTCCATTGACCTTTATTATGCTGCGGCCCGGCGCTGATCCTGTGTTGGTAGGTAAAAAGATTGCACACTTCCTGGTTAACTATACCAAACCGCAAAACAGGGCCTTAGCACCGGAGCTGGCCTTACAGCCCTATAATGACATATACCTGCATGGTAATTTTACAAATGGTAAAATAGATGGCGGCCGCATCGAATATGTGCGCCTATTCAGCATCGTAGCCCTGTTTATCTTGCTGATCGCCTGCATCAATTTCATGAACCTGAGCACGGCGCGGTCGGTCAAGCGGGCACGCGAAATTGGCGTGCGCAAGGTTGTGGGCGCCGAACGGTCGGTTTTAATAAAGCAATTTATAGGCGAGTCGATGATGGTAACGCTGATAGCGGTGGGCATTGCCGTCTTGTTGCTTATAGTATTGCTGCCCGCCTTTAACCAGGTAACGCAAAAGCAGATTGACCTTCCGTTCAACCGGCCAATATTCTGGCTGGGGCTGGCCATCATCACCTTAGTTACCGGCTTGGTTTCGGGCAGCTATCCGGCCTTATTCCTGTCGTCGTTTAACCCGGTTAAGGTGTTAAAAGGTACGCTGAAACTCGGCTCGGGCGTGACATTGTTCCGCAAAGGCCTGGTGGTTTTTCAATTTGTGCTGTCGATATTCCTGATCATCGGAACGATCATCATTTCCAAACAGGTGAATTATATCCAAACCAAAAATTTGGGATATGACCGTGAAAACCTGGTCTATGTGCCGCTGGACGGCGACCTGCCTTCAAAATATGCAGTTTTTAAGCAGGAGGTAATGGGGCTTCCAGGCATACAGTCGGTAAGCCGTACCAGCTTCGACCTTACCAATATCGAGAATGGCACCCGCGGCGTTGAATGGACGGGGAAGGACCCTAACAATCATGTTATGTTTACCCAAGCCTCTGTCGGGTACGACTTCGTGCACTCCATGAAGCTGACGCTGGCTGCAGGCAGGGACTATTCAAAAGATTTTCCGACGGATTCCGTTGGCTACCTGGTTAACGAAGCGGCCCTTGCTGTAATAGGTTACAAAAACCCCATCGGTCAGCCACTAACCTTCTGGGGTAAAAAGGGGACGATCATTGGCGTTTTAAAATATTTTCATTTCAACTCCCTTCGCGAAAAGATAAAACCGCTCGTTATCCGCTTCGGCGAAAAAGAAGATTTTGGCAACGCGGTGATCCGCACGCAACCAGGCCAAACAAAACAAGCGCTGGCAAGTCTTCAAAAGGTTTACAAGGAGCTAAACCCAAACTTCGCGTTCGATTACACCTTTTCCGATTTAGAATACCAGGCGCTTTACCAGAATGAGCAGGTGGTAGGCAAGCTATCCAACGGCTTTGCCGTCCTGGCCATATTTATTTCGTGCCTTGGCCTGTTGGGCCTGGCTATGTTTACAGCTGAACAACGTTTTAAGGAGATCGGTATCCGCAAGGTGCTCGGCGCCAGCGTTGGGTCGCTGTTTGCTTCATTATCCAAAGAATTTATTATGCTGGTGATCATTGCGCTCCTGATCGCAGCGCCGCTGTCTTACCTGGCGATGACTAAATGGCTGGAGAACTATCAATATCAAACTGATATCTCCTGGTGGATATTTGCTTTGTCGGCGTTGATAGCCATTGTTATCACCTTAACAACGGTAAGCTTTCAAACCCTTAAAGCCGCGCTGGTGAACCCGGTGAAAAGCCTGAGGTCGGAGTAGGCATTGGTCATTAGTCATTGGTTGCCCGGGTTAGCTGCCTTGCTCTAATGACTAATAACCAATGACCACTTAAGCGTGCGATCTGAGATTTATTTGAAACAAATGTGATGCGTTCCGGGGTGAGATACGGAAGGCATTTTTTTATATACGACCGAAACCGTACACCCTGAATGTCCGCTTTTATTACAGGCGGCGGTGCAACTTTATATGTAATTTGTTGTCTTTTAATAAGTTATTTTTTTGGAACACGGATTGACTTATTTGCATTGATTGAATACACATTACTTCCATATCAGCCTGTACGACATCGCGTTCTTCGGGGCCATATTTGTCGGGTCCGCTTTCGCTGCGCTGCTGCAATCGTCAAAAAACATAAACCAAATCCCAAACCGTTTTTTGGGGCTGGCGCTGGCAGTGATAGTTGCACGGCTGCTGTGGATTTTAGGCGCCGATATCCACCTTGAAATTTATCTGCCTTACTGGAACCAACTACCGTTACGATTTTCGCTGGCGCTCGGCCCGCTCGTTTATTTTTATGTGCTGAAAATAACCCGGCCGGAGTATAGATTTGGATTGAAGGGACTGCTGCATTTTAGCCCGGTTTTGGTGGAGGTGGCTTGCACAGTATTGGGAATTAACCAAAGCGTATTGCAGCCATTGGCATTTATATCTGTTGCCGGGTACATGTATTTGTCTCACAGGCAAATTGAGCACTTTTACCGGGGATTGAAATTTAACGAAGACGGCGACCGGTACCGCCACGAATTGCGCTGGCTGCATCGCTTGCTGGCAATTTTCGGCCTGTTGTGGCTTTTGTGGATACCCTTTACCGCAGTGGATTATTTTGGGTACCACTATCAGCTGGGTTTGCAGGTTTATTATCCGCTTTACATTGTTTTGTCGGTCGCTATTATCTGGATCGGAGTGGTCGCGTTTTTAAGGCCTGGTTTTGGCGCGCATGCCGGGATCCCTCCGGTTATAAAAACATCAATGTCGGCAGAACTGCGCAAAAAAGGTGCCTGGCTAAAAAAAGCCATGGAAGCCGGCTTGTTTTACCGCGATCCAGACCTGGGCTTAAGCTCCCTGGCCGAAAAGCTTGGCATAAACCCGCATGAACTATCCCGTATCATCAATATCGCCCTTAAAAAGAATTTTAATGATTTTGTAAATGAATACCGCGTTCGGGACGTGGTGAATAAAATGCAGGATGCGGCATTTGATCATATTACCCTGCTGGGCATCGCTTTTGAATGCGGCTTCAATTCCAAAACTACCTTTAACCGCACTTTTAAACAAGTTACCGGCAAAAGCCCGGTTGAATATAAAAATGAGCTGAAAAAAGAGCGACCAGATTATAACTTGGAACGCCGGGCCCGTTTCGCAGCTTTAAATTCGTCTCAGGAAGTCACTCCAGTATGGTCTTCGGAGAAATTTAAACGCAATTATATGATCAAGAATTATTTTAAAATCGCCTGGCGCTATATGCTCCACAACAAGGTGTACAGCGCGCTTAACATTGCCGGGCTGGCTACCGGGATGGCCGTTGCATTGCTTATCGGTTTATGGGTTTACAGCCAATATTCGTATGACACTTTCCTGCCTGGCTACGACCAACTATACCAGGTAAAGCTGAACTTCTTTCACAGCGGCGAGGTCGTAACGCAAACCGGATCGGCGATGCCGCTGGTGAATGAATTGAAAAAATATCCCGAGGTAAGATATGCGTCGGAAAGGGGCTGGGCCGGTTCGCATAGCCTGGTTGTTGGCGATAAAAAACTTCGCGCCAGCGGATCAGCGATTGGTTCCGATTTTTTGAGGATGTTTCCATACCCACTGGTGAAGGGGAATGTTAATTCTGTTTTCGCCGATCCCAATTCTATTATTTTAACGGAATTCGTTGCAAAGGCTTTGTTCGGTAACCAGGACCCGATAAATAAGGTTATCCGCATCGACAACCAGTATAACATCAAGGTTACCGGCCTGATGAAAGATGCGCCGTTAAATTCAACTTTACAATTCCAATTTTTTTTACCGTACAGCTTTATAGAGGCCACCGACCCGGGCGCTAAAAAGGAACGCACAAATTGGCAGAGTTATTCGACTCCCGAGTATGTGGAATTGCAATCCGGCGCCGATGCGGAAGCTTTCAAGAACAAAATAAAAGACATCGTTTGGAATCATGCCCAGGACAAGAGCACAAAGATCGGGGTGTTTTTACAGCCGGCAAAAAACTGGCACTTGCTCACGCAGTTTAAAGACGGCAAGCCGGTGGACGGTGTGATCGAGTACGTGCGCATGTTTGGCATCATCGGCATATTGGTACTGGTGATCGCCTGCATTAACTTCGTGAACCTGTCTACCGCACGTGCTGAAAAGCGAGCGCGCGAAGTAGGGGTGCGCAAATCTGTCGGTTCCCTGCGGCGCGATCTGATCTTCCAGTTTTTGAGCGAATCCTTGCTGGTCACGCTAATCGCTTTTGCCGTATCGATACTGATCGTGCAGCTTGTATTGCCATCTTTTAATACCTTAACGTTCGGTGCCATCTCTATACCTTATACCAATGGTACATTTTGGTGCATCATGGTGGCTTACGTGCTCGTTACCGGCCTATTGGCGGGTAGCCGGCCGGCCTTTTACCTCTCCTCTTTCAAACCCGTAAAAGTTTTAAAAGGCACTGTGCAATTGGGAAAGCGGGCCTCGCTGCCGCGTAAAATAATGGTAGCGGTACAATTCACCTGCTCCATTGCGCTCATCATCAGCACATTGATCATTTACCAGCAGCTTCAGTATGCCAGGGACAGGCCTAAAGGCTACAACGTAAATAACCTGGTGTACGTGAATGACTCCCCCGACCTCGAAAAAAACTATATGGCGTTTAAACAGGACCTTTTGGAGAGTGGCCAGGTGGAAAGCGTCGCCAAAGGCGGCAGCGCCATGCTGTTTTTCCCGGCTTCGTTCGGCATATTAGATTTTCCGGGCAAGAAAACCGGCGAATCGCTGGAGATGGCCACCACGGCTGTTTCGCCCGATTTTTTTAAAACAGTGGGGATGACCTTTGTGGCAGGACATGATTTTGTGGGCGGCGTAGTGCCCGATACCCTGCACATCATTATTAACGAAGCCGCGGCGCAAAGACTGCGGTTAAAAAATCCTGTCGACAAGATCATTACGACCGAATATACAAAAAATCCATTGCGCATTATAGGCGTGGTGAAGAACGCTATTGTGGGGTCGCCTTTTTATTCGGCTACACCCGCGCTTTACGTGTATAACCCTGGTTGGGGCGGGGCCATAATGTTCCGCATAAGCAGAAATGCCGGCACACAGGCGGCCTTAAAAAAGATTGGGGCCATATTCGATAAATACAATCCAACCTTTCCGTTCGAATATAGTTTTGCCGACCAGGCTTATGATCAGCAGTATCAACTGGAGTCGCTGGTGGGTACGCTTGCCAGCATTTTTGCAGGTTTGGCTATATTTATCTCGTGCCTCGGTTTGTTCGGTCTTTCAGCCTATGTAGCCGAGCAGCGGAAAAAAGAAATAGGTATCCGCAAAGTACTGGGCGCATCGGTTCCGCAAGTTTGGACCTTGTTATCGGGCGATTTTTTAAAGCTGGTTGGCATCAGCTGTGTGATTGCATCGCCTATTGCCTTTTACTTTTTATACCACTGGCTGCAAAAATACGATTACAGGATCGCCATTGGCCCATGGGCATTTTTGATAGCCGCCGCAGTGACGCTAGTGATCACCATTGTTACCATAAGCTACCAGGCCATCAGCAGCGCGCTGACCAACCCGGTGAAAAGCTTAAGGACGGAATGATTTTCTTTTTGGGATTTAGTTGAAATTCGATGCAATGCGTTCCGGGGTGAGATACGGAACGCATTTTTATATCCGGGTGGTAAGCCTTTTTTTAGGATAAATGCCGCCTGTTACCTTCGCCTGTTTACAAAAGCGCTCTAAGCGCTTTAAAAAAATGCAGAAGGTCAAGCAAGGATGCTATCAGCGAAGCCAAAATTTGGTTTTATGCGGCTAAAAAGGCCTCAACCGATAGAATAACCATTGAATGAACGGATTTGATCGGGCATTTGGGCTATAAACGGGGTGACACCAGGGTTGAAATGGGCATCCAAAAATAGCCACCTGGCCTTTACCCCAATGACGGTCTGCCGGGCCGTTTCGACTGATTAAAACCAATCTTATAAAAATCACTTCCCCATCAGCCACGCATAAAACCCCGGAAAATCCCCGTTCCATTGTTTTTCGTTATGACTGGCGCCTTTGACGATCACCACCGGCGTTTTGTTGTTTTCTTTGCCTTTCGCCCGAATGATACCGGCCATCTTTTGCATGTCGGCTACCATGCTGTCGCTTTCGGCGTCACCGCAAACAAAATAAAACCTGGAATTTGCGGGCAGTGTTTGCTGTCGTGCATAATCGTATATCTGCGGGGCCGCAATCCAGAAAGCCGGCGAAAAAACACCGGCATTTCCAAACACCTTTGGATATTTAAGCGCTGCATACATCGAAATGAGGCCGCCCATTGAGCTGCCTGCTATCGTAGTATGCAGGGCGCCGGTTTCCGTGCGGTAATGTGCATCAATATAAGGCTTCAGGGTTTTTACCAGGAAATCTACATAATCGTCTCCCCTGCCCTTGCCATATTTGGAATCGTACGGGTCATATTCGGATATGCGGTACTCGCCGCCATGATCGATCCCCACCACGATCGCTTCTTCCCTATCGGGCAGTTTGTCCATCAGCTCGTCAATCCCCCACTCGCCGTAGCCGGAGGTATAGGCGTCGAACAGGTTTTGCCCGTCGTGCATATAAATTACGGGGTATTTTCGTTTTGATTTGGCGTACCCCGCGGGCAGGTATATCCAAACCCTCCGCTGGCGGCCCAGCTGCGGCATATCAAACTTATCGCTGATGATATGCACCTGCGCAGTCGCCGTATGCTGTTTTTCGATAGCGGCAAAACTGTCCTGCCAGCCCGCCACGTTAACCGTTACGGTCGTGTCGCCGGTTATTTTCAGGCTACGGTTGTCAACCGGTTTTCCATCGGCGGTACACTCCACGTTTTGCCAGCTTCCGCGGGTAAGCTTAAACTGGTAAATGCCTTTCGGCAATACTTTGTTGACATGGTATGAGCCATGCCCACCAGGCTGCAGCTCCCATAGTGTATCGGCGGGGTTCCAGCCGTTAAAATTGCCGGCTAAAAAAAGGTGCAAACCGGGCTGCAAACCTGAGTGTACATTTGACACATTGACGGGTGCAATTTTCCCTGTTTTAAACACTATGTTTTGCTGTGCCTTTAGCAAAAAAATCTGGCCAAAAAGCAAAAACGCGCAGAAAAAAATTTTTTTCATCATTATAAAATGTTAAAAATACAGTTATTTCTCCGGGAACGTTCCCGGAAATGGGTTTAGTAAAAGTAAAATTATTGATTGTGTATTTTTTACACCCATTTTTATATAAAACTTTGTAAAATGTTAATTTGAAGTGGTTTTTAGAAAAATTTGTTAAAAAAATTAGATGGATTTTTTGTTTCGTTAAAGTTAAATTAGCCTATGTAAATACTCCTAAAATTATCTTTTATATAAAATTTGCATTTATTAAACCATAGTGTAAATTAGGCACATGCTGTTTCAGCAAAAGTAACAAACCAATTGTATCGGGATTAAAACGCCCTAATTAATTTACAAACTAAAAAGTATATGAGAAAAAATTACTCAAAAAAGTATGCTCTGCTGCTTACCTTTGTGCTGATGTCGTTTATGGCATTTGCGCAATCGGGCGGTGTAACAGGTAAGGTTGTCGACGAAACAAATCAACCTCTTGTCGGAGTAGCAGTTAGTGTTGACGGCACCACCATCGGCGCCAGCACCGACGTAAATGGTAACTATACCATCCATCTAAATGCAGGGACGTATACGGTTACTGCAAAATTTATCGGTTATATTTCTTTAAAGCAAACCGTAACGGTACAAAATTCCGTAGTTACCGTTAATTTTGCATTACAGCCTCAAAACACAGCGCTTAACGAAGTGGTAGTAATTGGTTACGGTACGGTTAAAAACAAGGACCTGACAGGATCAGTCGCTACGGTTACGTCAAAAGATTTTGACCAGGGCTCTATCACCACACCCGAGCAGTTGATACAGGGCAAAGTAGCTGGTGTAAACGTTACCTCAAACAGCGGCGCCCCGGGGGCAGGCAGTACCATCACCATCCGTGGCGGCGCATCTATTAGTGGCGGTAACGACCCGTTGATCGTATTGGACGGTGTTCCGCTGGCCCCTGACGGCATTGCCGGGGCAGCCAACCCGCTCGATTTGATCAATCCTAACGATATCGAGTCGTTCAACATCCTTAAGGATGCGTCAGCAGCAGCAATTTATGGAAACAGGGCGTCAAATGGCGTAATTATTATTAACACAAAAAAAGGTCAGTCAGGCAAACCTGTACTGAACTTTAGCTCGCAGGTGACCGACGGTACGTTACCGTCTGAAGCCCCGGTACTTTCTCCGGCCCAGTTCCGCAGCTTTGTAAATACTTACGGCGATGCTGCACAAATTGCACAATTAGGTACAGCCAATACCGACTGGCAAAAGCAAATCTACCAGAATGCTATCAGCACCGACAACAACCTGAGCCTTTCAGGTAAAGGCGGGTCGACGTCTTATCGCGTTGCGCTTGGACATACTGATAACGAGGGTATACTAAAAACAACCTCGCTGCAGCGTACCACGCTTAGCGTTAATGTAAGCCCAAGCCTGCTAAACGATCACCTGAAGATCAATTTCAATTTTAAAGATGCCCAGGTTAACCAAAGGTTTGCCAATGAGGGCGGTGTGATCAGCGATGCGGTACAATTTAACCCAACCGTTCCCGTAAAAAGCACCGATCCGCGTTTCGCCCCTTATGGCGGATATTGGGCATGGACAGATTCAACTTCGCAAAACGGCCTTAAGTCTTTAGCCCCTATCAACCCGGTTGCTTTGCTGGAGCAAAATAATAACAGGAGCAGCGTTAACCGGGTGATTGCCAGTTTGGCCATCGATTACCGGCTGCATTTCTTCCCTGATCTGCACGCAAACGTAAACATGTCGTATGACAGGTCGCACGGTACGGGTTATGATTATATCCCGGCAAACGCGGCTTCCAACTATGAGGACTATAAAGACCCTAATACCGGCAACTTGTTAAGCGGCAGCCAGAGCGCTTACAATCAAGTTGAAACAAACGAACTGTTTGAAGGGTATTTAAGTTACACAAAAAACGTTAAAAGCATTAAAAGCAACTTTAACGTAATCGCGGGTTATGCAATCCAGGATTTCACAAACACTAACTACTACAATTTTTATTCCCAGGGTGGCTTGTACTATACTAATACTTTCTCCAACGGAGAGATAAATCCGCTCCCTGTTTACAACTACCCGTATTATACGAATGAAAATATTATGACCTCCCTATACGGCAGGTTCATTTATAATTACGACGAAAAGTATTACCTTACCGCTTCGGTGCGCGACGACAACTCAACCAAGTTTGCGCCTGCAACCCGTACAGGTATCTTCCCATCGGCCGCTTTGGCCTGGAGGATCAGCAATGAAGATTTCCTGAAAGGCGGTAACGTGTTGTCAAACCTTAAGCTCCGCCTGGAATACGGCGTAACCGGTAACCAGGAAGGCGTACAGGATTATGATTACCTGGCGCAATACAGTCTGAGTAACAGTAGCGCGAGGTATGCGTTTGGAAATACGTATTATCAATTATACCGCCCCGGCGCTTATTTCCCCGGCAGAACCTGGGAAACTACGCACTCGACCAACGTTGGTTTGGATTACGGTTTCTTTAACGAACGCCTAACCGGAACTGTTGATTATTTTTATAATTTGACGAGCCACCTGCTCGCGACTATTGAACAGCCGGCTGGTGCAAATTTTAGCAACCAGATCGTCGGCAATGTCGGCAATATGGAAAGTGATGGTTTGGAATTCGCTATCGCGGCAAAGATCATCAATCAAAAAGATATCACCTGGAATGTAAATTTCAACATTAGCTTCAACCATAATAAAATTACCAACTTAACTGCTATTACTAATCCTGCATTTGCTGGTATCGCAGTGGGCGGCATATCCGGAGGCACAGGTAACTACATCGAAGTTGACCAGCCCGGCTACGCCCGCGGCACCTTTTTAGCTTACCAGCAGGTTTACGGTTCGAACGGCAAGCCCCTTGATGGCGTTTTTGTTGACCAAAACGGCGACGGCGTGATCAACAACCAGGACCTTAAACACGAGGAAAGCCCCGATCCAAAACAAACCATGGGCATTGCCTCCGATTTTTGGTTTCATAAATGGAACATCGGTTTTTCCGGACGTGCTGAATTGGGTAACTATGTTTACAATAACGTAGCTTCGGCTACCGGCATTTCGCGCAATATCCTTAACCCGCTGGGCATCCTTAACAATGGTTCAAGCGATGTGCTCACCAGCGGGCTTACCGGTAACGGTGCGCTCGACCTGCTTTCGGACTATTATATCCAGAACGGTTCGTTTTTCAGAATGGATAACATGCACATCGGGTATGATTTCGGACATATAATTGAAGGCGCAGGCAACCTTAAGGTTACTTTCAACGTGAATAATGTGTTCATTATCACCAATTATAAAGGCGTTGATCCGGAATTTACATATACTGCGATTACTGGTGCAGGTATTGACAATAATTCTTACCCACGTCCAAGAACCTATACTTTAGGTTTAAACCTAAGTGTACAATAATATAAACTGATTATATAAGAAAGGAATTAGTAATGAAAAAAAATTTAACAAAAGTTCTATTGGTCGCCGGGATATTATCCGGCGGACTGATGTCGTGCGATCACAATAAAATTCTTACCCCGAATTACGAAGTGACAGCACAGCAGGTGTACAGCAGTACACCGACTATTACCGAAGCGATGGCCAAAGTTTACGGTTCGTTCGCGCTTACCGGCAACACGGGTCCTGCCGGCGACGGCGACATCCACGGCATCGACGAAGGCACATCCGATTTCTTCCGCCTTTTGTGGTATGCGCAGGAATTACCAACCGATGAAGCAGTTATTGCATGGGGCGACCCCGGCGTACCTGACTTCCACCAGATGAGCTGGTCATCGTCAAACGTTATTTTATTGGGGGTTTACGAACGGTCAATGTACCAGATCACTTTGGCTAATGATTTCATTCGCAACACCACGCCAGCAATGCTGGCCAGCCATGGTATCACCGGCGCTGATGCAACCAATATTGGTTACTTCAATGCAGAAGCAAGGTTTTTAAGGGCTTACCAGTACTCTGTTTTAATGGACTTGTTCGCTAACCCGCCGTTTGTGACTGACGCAAACGCGGTAGGTTCTATTATTCCTCCGCAGACGAACCGCACAGCTTTATTCGCTTATATTGAAGGTGAGCTGAAAGCAATTGAGCCGCTGCTGGTAGCCCCGATGAAAAACCAGTACGGACGCGCCGACCAGGCTGCCGACTGGGCTTTACTATCACGTATTTATTTAAATGCCCAGGTTTACACCGGTACGGCCCGTTTCACAGACGCCATTACGTATGCAAACAAGGTGATTGGCGCAGGCTACTCGCTTATACCAAACTACGATAACCTGTTCCTGGCCGACAACAATAACAATACCAGCGAGAACATTTTCTCAATTGAATATGACGGTAATAATATCCAGGGTTACGGTGGCACTACCTTTATGACCCACGCTGCCGTTGGCGGCTCGATGCCGGCTATCAATTTCGGTATCAGCGGTGGTTGGGACGGTATCCGCACCACCAGCGCGCTGGTAGGCCTGTTCCCTAACCCACCGGCTAACAATACCACATTCCCAAATAACGGTAATGCTGACACCCGTGCTGAGTTTTGGACACAAGGTCAAAACGAGACCATTACCGCAATAACCACCTTTACCGATGGTTATGCCGTAAACAAATGGAGAAACGTAACCAGCACCGGCGCCCAGGGTAACAATCTTAACTTTTCCGATGTGGATGAGCCAATTTTCCGCCTATCCGAAGTTTATTTGAATTATGCCGAAGCGGTACTTCGCGGCGGCACGGGCGGCGATGCAACTACAGCGCTTGGCTACATCAATAAGATCCGCGAACGTGCTTATGGCGTCAACCCAACTGCCGGCGATATTACCGCAGGGCAATTGACATTGCAGTTTATACTGGACGAAAGAGGCCGCGAGTTATATTGGGAAGGCTTCCGCCGTACCGATTTGATCCGCTATGGCTTGTTCACCAGCTCAACCTACCTATGGCCATGGAAAGGCGGCGTATCAGGCGGTACCGGTGTAGCTGACTATCGCAACATCTACCCTATACCTGATCAGGACAGGGCAGTTAACCCGAATTTAAAACAGAACCCGGGTTATTAAACCCAGGTTAAATAAAATAAACTGTGTTTTAATAAAGATAAAAACATTAACATGAAAAGAATATTAAACAAATTCCTTGCATTGAGCAGCATCAGCCTGCTCATGCTGCCGGCCTGTAAAAAGAGTGGTGTGCTGGTCGTTTCAAACGGTGGGAAGGCAGGCACCCTGACTGCATCAGTCACAACATTGCCGCTGAATAAGGCCATGCTGAACGACACCACTACGGTAGTTAAATTTACTTTTACCGCGCCAAACTATGGCTTCGCCGCCGCGGTAAATAACACCCTGCAGATTGACCTTCCGGGCGATAACTGGGTACATCCAACGTCAGCTACGCTAAGCACCAAAGTGTACTCACAAGGCTACTCAACAGCGGTTTTCAACAACTTGCTGCTGAAGCTTAACGTTCCCGCGGGTGTCCCAACGCCGGTTGTGATCCGCGTGATGCACAGCGTTTCGGCGCAAGTTGCCCCAATTTATTCAAATGTGCTGAACATGACGGTTACCTGCTTTAACTTGACATCGTACGTTTACGTACCGGGTGCTTACGAAGGCTGGGCTAATCCTGGCCCTCAGGAAGACAGTCTCGTTTCAGTTACCGGAAATGGTGTGTATATTGGCATTATCAATTTCACAGCGGGCAACAACCAGTTCCTGGTAGTGCCTGTTAAGACCTGGACAAATAAGTACGCAACCAATGATAATGTTAATCCGGGCGCGACTACAGCAAGCTATTCGGTAACTTATGATGGCAACAATAATTTCGCCGCGCCGACAACTGCCGGGCAATACATTGTAACATTGGACATCAACAAAAATACGATGACCATTGTTCCGGCTGATTACTATAGCATCATAGGTTCAGCTACACCCGGTGGAAACTGGTCGACGGATTTGTGGCTTAAGTATATCAATGACGGTAACAACAATTGGGTGGGCACATTTACTATGCTTGCCGGCCAGTTCAAATTCCGCCAGGATGGGCAATGGGCCAATAGCTGGGGTGATATTTCGCCTGCTGATGGTATACATGCCACCGATAGCAACGGCGGTAATATTAATGTAACCGCAGGCAGCCACACCGTTACATTCAATATGGCGCCGACAACTTACGGCTCACCAGCGCAAACGCTTACCACTTATAGCTTACAATAGATTTGTATACAGTTGATTGATTTGAAACCCGTTTGGCGAAAGCCAGCGGGTTTTTTTTAATTGTCTGAATCGTTGATTCAGCTGATTATGTTGATTCAGCTGAAGTAAGAACGGTAGGTATGCTTTTTATTTTTAATAGCTCTTTAACAATTCGTCTATCCTCGAATCGGGTGCCAATTTTGTAACGCCAACTACTTTAATACGCTCAATTTCGGCATGCTGCGCGTTGATAACATAGTTATAGCATTCAATTACAACGGCCGAGGGCACTTTGAGCATCGGCGTAGCAAAGCTATCAAACCATGCGTCGCCAATTTGCCGGCAAATTGAATAGTCCCTGAAATCGCGCCAGCCTCTTTTAAATCGGTCAAGGATATTGTTTTAATCGCCAAATCATCGGGAGCCTCGATGATAACGATGTTAAAGTCGCGGTTAAACCCCGCCCCTTGCCGCCTGATCATGCATTCAAGAAAGGCAAGCGGAATAGATTCGGCACAGTAAAGCACTTTTTTGCCAGCTCGGTTCCATCTCCCGCTAAGTCCGGGGGCAAACAAATGGTCGGTGTATTTTTTTTGGGTTATCCTGTAAACTAGCATAGCTATACCGGGTAACCGTAGGCTAAACGGTCCATCTCCAGCATTACCAGGTTTGCGGCACCGGGCGTGATCAGCCAGTCGATAGGTTTTTCGGCAGAATCCCAAAATGGCTTATTAAGCCAATAGTTAAATTCGTCAATGCTGCCAAAAATCTCCTCTCCCTTGTTGTATAAGCTGATTAATTTTAATAAATGCTCACTTTGAACAGGAGCCAGCGATTGATGCCTTTCCTTATAATCACTGATCGTTCTGGGCGAAAGATGAAGCAGGTCCGCAAGAGATTTATCAGGCATATTAATAATTTGTGCAAACTGATAGAATATTGCCGGAGACAGCCCCGCTTGGGCATTTGTAAACATCCGCGCGTCATTATTAATGGAAAGACTTTTGAATTTATTCGCCAGCGTGTTTTTTTTGCCTGAACGGTATCCGGTTTGTCCATTGTGCTGTTAATTATATACCAATTCACAATAATTAACTGGCGTGAGGTTGCCGGTGCTGACAAGGTTTTGTCAGTGACAAAATCTTGTCAGTAGTCAAGTAATTCAAAATCAGCTTTGTAGCGTCTTGTAGCAGAGTGTAGCATGTTTAGCGCTACAAAATTATTATTTTCGGAATCCAAACAACGCAATAAAACACATTTTTGTTCGCGCTATGCTACATGCCGTAAAAACCCGGCAGAATAAATGACTGGCGTACTTTTATGCTATGGACAATAAACAAAAACCTACCGGTTTTTTATATCCATATAATCTCTCGTCGTCGCTCCAACATATATCTGCCGCGGACGCCCTATCGGCTCCTTGTTATCCTTCATCTCTTTCCACTGCGCTATCCAGCCCGGCAAACGGCCAAGGGCAAATAAAACGGTAAACATATCCGTAGGGAAACCCAATGCCCGGTAAATGATGCCCGAATAAAAGTCGACATTGGGGTATAGCTTCCTTTCGATGAAATAAGGGTCCTTTAAGGCAACTTCTTCCAGCTTTTTGGCTATCTCCAATACCTCGTCGTTGATGCCCAGTTTTTCCAGGATATCATCGCAGGCTTTTTTGATGATCTTAGCCCGCGGGTCAAAGTTTTTATAAACCCGATGCCCAAAGCCCATCAGGCGGAAGGGGTCGTTTTTATCTTTTGCTTTGTCAATCCATTTGTCGGTATTGCCGCCATCGGCCTTAATTTTTTCCAGCATTTCTATCACTTCCTGGTTCGCCCCGCCATGCAGCGGCCCCCATAAAGCAGAAATCCCGGCGGATACCGATGCGTAAATATTTGATTCGGATGAGCCAACAATGCGTACGGTTGAAGCGGAACAATTCTGTTCATGATCGGCGTGCAATATCAGCAACGTGTTCATGGCATTAACCACCACCGGGTCTATCTCAATTTCCTCCGTCCGTTGTCCAAAGGTCATATGCAGGAAATTGGTTACATAATCGTATTTATTCTGCGGATAGATATAAGGATGGCCCAATGATTTTTTATATATCCATGATACAATGGTCGCCATTTTTGCAAGCATCTTGATGATGCTTAAATGCAGTTCGTCTTCTGATTGATGCGATTTTAACGATTCGGGGTAAAAGGCTGATAACGCGCAAACCAACGAGGACAGCTGGCCCATGGGGTGGGCTTTTGACGGGAAGCCGTCAAAAAACTTCTTCATATCCTCATGCACCAGCGTATGGCGGCTTATCTCGTACTGAAAATTCTTCAGTTGCGCTTCAGTAGGCAGTTCGCCGTGTATCAGCAGGTAAGCCACTTCGATGAAACTTGATTTTTCGGCAAGCTGCTCTATCGGGTAACCACGATATTTGAGTATGCCAAGCTCGCCATCCAAAAAAGTAATGGCGCTTTTGGTAGCGCCTGTGTTTTTATACCCAATATCAAGGGTTATATATCCCGTTAGGTCTCTTAATTTAGAAATGTCGATGGCTTTTTCACCTTCGGCGCCTTCAATGGTGGGTAGATCGTAGGTTTTGTCGCCAATTTTTAATTGTACAGTGTCCGACATAGGAAAAGTTTTTAGCTGCAACAAATGTAATCAAATCCGCGTATTAATGGCCGGTTGGAAAACTCACAATTTGTAAAATTTTTAGGCAGAAACTTTACAAATTGGTGAATGGTGGAGAGAAGCCATGGCTAATTGATTTGTTAATTATTGTACGCTCATGTATCCGGCATGGTTTCCTGTGATTTTTCAAGATTTCAAAAATGGGTTTACATCTTTTTGAGTTGAATAAAATACAAGTGCATGTCGTATAAAAGCAAGCTGCTGTTACTATTACAAAACGATAATATCATTTATCAGCTGTTGCTGCTGGGCCTTGCCGTTGCCAGCCCATCCTTACATTATCTTTGTTTTTACAATTCATACGATCCGCTTTGGCTGCGGATGCTTGTCAGCGCCTTATGCCTGGGAGCCCTTATCTGCAGTTTTTACCCCAATAAAGCGCTCAAAACAATAACTCAGTACATCGTAATCATTGCTGTTTTGTTTATTAATAACTGCCTGCTGCTTAGCAAAAATGGCTTTGCGCAGGTTTACCTTTTTAGCTCGATAACCATTTTCATCGCACTAACGCTGTTTTGCGCAAAAAGATGGGAGTTTATCGCCATATGCTTTCTCAACCTGGTCGCCACCGAGATCGCCTATGCAACTGCGCCCAGGCTGGAAATATCGGTGGCCGTCTTGGTTGTGCTGCTGTTTACGTTCACGCTTATTGCGTATGTGTCGTTCCTGGTTGTAATGACCTACAACCTTAAATTTCAAAAGGCTGTAAACCATGTAATGATCCTCAACCAAAGCCTGACGCGAAATGACGACAAACTGCGCGATAACCGCAAAAAGCTAAATGCCCTGATCAACTCGCTGAATGATATTATTTTTGAATTTGACGAAGATAAAATTTGTGTCAATACCTGGTTCCGCAGGATAGAGGGACGTGTAATGGACCCGCAGACCTGTGTTGGAAAAAGATTGAGTGATGTTTTCGGGCCCGAGAAAGCCAAAAAATTCGACGATTCGCTCGACTACGTTATCTCTACCGGGCAGTCAACGTCTTTTGAATTTCCTTCGGACTTTGGCACCGGCAAGTGGTTCCTGGCAAGGCTTTCACCCGTTTATAATCGCAGCGGAGAATATACTCACCGCATTTCCGGCTCGATAACCGACATCTCCGAGCAAAAAAAATATGCCGTCGCGCTTAAAGAAAATGAAGAATTGCTGCTTGAAGCACAGGCCATAGCAAAAACAGGCAACTGGTGGTACGACCACAACACACGGGAAACCTATTGGTCAAAAAGTCTTTATTCAGTGCTCGAGATCGATAACATTCCGGAGGACATCGGCAAATACGATTACTATCTTAGCCTCATTCACCCCGATGACAGGGAAAAAGCCAGGGAATATTTTTCGAACATCAGCGAAACGATCGAAAGCCAGTTTATTCACAGGCTGATTACACCAAAAGGCAGTTTAAAATATTTCAGGGCCTTAAAAGGTAAACTCATCACGGGCGAGGGCGGCAAAGCAAAGCGCAGCTTTGGTGTTTTACAGGATATCACCGAATCAAAGTTATTCGAAAAAAGAATAAAGTTAAGCCAGGCCGAACTGGTGGAAGCCCAAACCATTGCCAAAATAGGCAACTGGCAGTGGGACGTATTGCTAAATAAATTGCGCTGGAGTGATGAGATCAGCAGTATTTTTGAAGTCGATCCGGACGTGGTATCTGAGGGCAATTTTATCAGGCTGCTGGCTAAATTTGCCCATCCCGCTGACAGGCACATCCTCAGACAGCACCTTAAGGACCTGTCGAAAATAACTAACACCTCGTACGAATACCGCATCATTACCCCCAATGGCAATACAAAGTATTTGAGTATTATTGTTGGTAAGCTGATCAAACGCGAAGACAGCACACTGCGTAAAATCATCGGTACTTTACAGGATATTACCGACCGAAAGTTAGCCGAACTGGAATACCAGCGCACGGAAAACAAGTATAAGCTGGTATTGGAGACGATTAAACTACCGGCTGTTTCGGTGGACAGGAACGGCGATGTTATTTTTTGCAACAAGTTTGCGGCAGATATGCTGGGTTATGAACAACAGGATATTTTGGGACTAAACTGGCTGGAGAATTTTGTGCCCGAAAGTTCGCGCAGCAACACCACCGAATTATTTGAAAACGATTCGTTCAAACCTCAAAATATCAACTTCGTTATTTGCAAAAACGGCGAACAGCGATTGATTAGCTGGCAAAACACCATCAGCTATGACGACAATGGCAGCATAAGGGAAGTTACGGGCATTGGCGAAGACATAACCGAGCGGCAGAAAAAAACGCAGGAACTGATCTCGGCAAAAGAAGAGGCAGAGCGTTCATCGAAGTTCAAATCGGAGTTCCTGTCGATCATGAGCCACGAGATACGTACGCCGATGAATGCTGTTATAGGCACCACGAACCTTTTACTAAGCGAAGACCCTAAGCCTGACCAGCTGGAATACCTGAACACCCTTAAATTTTCGGGCGAGAACCTGCTGGCGATTATTAATGACATTCTTGACTATAATAAAATAGAAGCCGGGAAACTTGAATTAAACCTGATACCGTTCAATATTTATCACCTTACGCAAAAGATAAAAAAATCTTTCTACGCAAAGGCTCATGAAAAAGGCCTGGAAATTGAATTGATTGTGGATGAATGTATACCGGCCGGCTTGGTTGGCGACCAGGTACGATTAGGGCAGGTATTGAATAACCTGGTAAGCAACGCCATTAAATTTACTCATTTTGGCAAGGTGATCATCCGGCTGGATAAACAAAGCATCAGCAAATCGCATGTCGCTATAAAGTTCATCGTGACCGATACAGGAATAGGTATCGCGCCGGAAAACCTGCATATTATTTTCGATCCTTTTGAGCAGGAAACACAAAGCTCAGGTAACGACTACGGTGGCACCGGCCTGGGGCTCGCCATTACAAAACGGCTCGTTGAACTGCACAAAAGCAGCATATCTGTCACAAGCGAACCAAACGTAGGTACGGAATTTTCCTTCGTTATTTCGTTTGCCTTTTCCCCTTTTGAAGAAAATAAAAATGAGCCGCAATTCATGGTCAGTCAGTATGCCGGCGACCAGGCTGCGGACCTGCAGGGGATGCGCGTATTATTGGTTGACGATAATAAAATGAACTTGCTGATCGCGTCGAAATTTCTGAAGAAATGGCAGGCATTGCCGGATGAAGCAACGAGCGGCCCGCAAGCCATCGAAATGACCAAACGTACAAACTACGACCTCATCATTATGGATTTGCAGATGCCGGGGATGGATGGCTTCGAAACCACGCGCATCATCAAACGAGCCAATCCCCACTTACCGGTTTTTGCCTTAACCGCCGATGCTATGCCCGAAACAAACAGCAAAGCTTTTGCGGCGGGCATGTGCGATTACCTTACCAAGCCCTTCGTTCCTCAAATTTTGTTCGAAAAAGTAGCGAAATATTACGCACCTGTTGAGCATTGACGAGCGTCCATGGTTGATAGTCCATGGCTCATTGGGTAAAACTACCTATTCCCATCAAAAACATTCATCTATGGACTATGGTCTATGGACTAAAGCAATGAACTAATTAGATCGGATCGCCTCTACGGGATCGAGTTTGGCAGCCACCCAGGCTGGAATGATCCCCGATACTACGCCTATTATTAATGAAATTGTTACGCCCATGACGATATTGGCCGGGTCGAGCACCACCTGTATGTCGAAAATAGCTTTAAACAGGAAAGTCAGTCCGTAAACCGCCAGCAGACCCGCCGCACCGCCCATCAGGCAGAGAAAAATAGCCTCAATCAAAAACTGCATCAAGATAAAATAGCTTTTCGCCCCCAGGGACTTTTGAATACCGATAATGTTGGTCCGCTCTTTTACCGAAACGAACATGATATTCGCGATGCCAAAGCCACCAACCAGTATCGAAAAGATGCCGATAAAGAATCCCCCCTTATCCAAAAAGCTAAATACCTGGTCTAACTGATTAGAAACAAGTGTTACTTTATTTAGCTCGAAATTATCTTCTTGTCCCGGTTTAAGTCTTCTGATCGAACGCATTAGTCCTTTCAGCTCACTCTCAACGTCTAAGTCGGTTAAACCGTTCTTCCCGCGTACAACGATGGTAGGTTGATAGTTGTCATTCTGCACGTCAATCACGTCTTTAGCAAAATTGATAGGCAGCAGTATATTCTTGTCGTCCGAGTTGCCAAAGGCATCGTCGCCTTCCTTTTTAAATACCCCGATAACCGTAACATAGCGGCCCAATATTTTTATTTGCTTACCCAGGGCGCTTCCACCGGGAAACAAATCAGAAGCAATATCGCTTCCTATAACCGTTACCGGCCGACCCGTACGCGATTCCAGATCGCTAAAATACCGGCCGTCGGAAAGATCAAAATTCCAGGTTTTATCATGGTCGTGCGAAACCGCATTAATTTGAGCCCCGGTAACGGTATGGCTCTGGTATTTTACCGTGCGGTCGTTAATGGTTATTTCGTACGAAACGGCCAGGGCAGTTTGACTGCGCCGGACAATTTCATCGTATTCGGTTAACTTTGGATCAGGCCGTTGCATATATTTCCACCAGGGGAAATCCTCGCTCCCAACCCAGGGCCATTTGCCCACATATATACTGTTGCTGCCTAATTTATCGATGCTTTTTTGCAGGTTGTGGCGCAAGGTGTCCACAGCCGAAAAAACAGCCACGATCATAAAAATACCGATGGTTACCCCGATCACGGATAACGACGTGCGCATTTTATTTTGCCTTAACGAGTCGTTGGCAAACAAAAAGGCTTCCTTTAAAAGTTTAAAAAACAACATATTTTGTTTTTGGATTATTCACCAGTTAATTGTTTTTTTAGCGGTGTTCATGAGGTCGCTATGCTCAATTACGCCGATTTCCAGGTGATTACACCGATTGCAACTGCAGCATACTATTACTTTAGACTGTTGCATGGTAATTACGTTACAATATTTCTTTTATTTAAAGATAGTCAAATAACAGATGCCATCAACTAACAACAATCAATAAGGCCTGACAGTAATCGGTGTAATCATCCGGAAATAGGAGAAATCCGGAACAATAATCGGTGTAATCAACTAATAATCGGTGAAATCACAAAACAAAAATCGGTGAAATCACAAAAAATTTCCTTACATTTGCGCCCTTGAAAATTCATATCGTTTAGCATGAAATTATCTCAATTTAAATTCAACCTGCCTGATTCACTTATTGCCCATACCCCGGCCCAAACACGCGACGAGTCGCGGTTAATGGTACTTTATAAAGATTCAGGTAAAATTGAGCATAAAATATTTAAGGATGTCCTTGATTATTTCGATGATAAGGATGTGATGATCTTGAATAATACCAAGGTTTTCCCGGCCCGCATGTACGGCAATAAGGAAAAAACAGGTGCTACGATAGAAGTTTTCCTGCTGAGAGAACTGAACAAGGAACTAAGGTTGTGGGATGTTTTGGTTGATCCCGCCCGTAAGATACGCGTAGGTAATAAGCTTTATTTTGGCGATGACGACCTGCTGATTGCCGAAGTTGTTGACAACACCACATCGCGCGGCCGTACCATCCGTTTTTTGTTTGACGGCACCGACGAAGAATTTCGCCGCAATGTGGAGATATTGGGCGAAACGCCGCTGCCTAAATACATTAAACGCAAGGCGACCCCTGAAGATAAAGAGCGCTACCAAACTATTTTTGCAAAGCACGAAGGCGCTGTGGCTGCTCCAACCGCCGGCTTACACTTTAGCCGCGAACTGATGAAACGCCTTGAGCTAAAAGGCGTAGAGTTTGCCGAAGTAACGCTGCACGTTGGTCTTGGAACGTTCCGCCCGGTAGAGGTCGAAGATTTGACCAAGCACAAAATGGACTCGGAGCAGTTTATAATCGAAGAAAAACAGGCTAATATTGTTAACAAAGGTATCGAAGAAAAAAAACGCATTTGTGCCGTTGGAACAACTTCCATGCGTGCAATAGAGTCTTCGGTATCGGCCAATAAAACGTTGAAACCTGCCAATGACTGGACCAGCAAGTTTATCTTCCCCCCTTATGATTTCAGCATTGCCAATTCAATGATTACCAATTTCCACATGCCTGAATCGACATTGCTGATGATGATTTGCGCCTTTGGCGGCTTTGAAAACGTGATGAACGCCTACGAAGTGGCCGTGAAAGAGAAATACCGCTTTTACAGCTATGGCGATGCGATGCTGATCATATAGACAAGATTTGAGATATGAGATTTGAGACGTTATATCTTAAATCAGTTTTTTGTCAACTAAAAAGTTTAAAACTGGAAGCAAATGACCAGTACTGATCTCATATCTCATATCTCAAACCTCACATCTCAAAATAACTACGTCATTATCGTTGCGGGCGGCTCTGGTACCCGGATGGGTGCATCTATTCCCAAGCAATTTTTATTGCTCAAAGGCAGGCCCATCCTGATGCATACCATCGAGGCGTTTTATCATTCAAAAACAAATCCGTATATCATTACCGTGTTGCCTGATGAGTTCCATGCGTATTGGGAGGAGCTGTGCGTGGAGCATGAATTTAACATCCAGCATTTGCTCGTAAAAGGCGGCCATACACGCTTTCATTCCGTGAAAAATGGGCTCGATACCATCGGTGAGGAGGACGCCCTGGTGGCAGTACACGATGCCGTACGTCCTTTGACCAAAACCAGCATCATCGATTTATCTTATGCCCACGCGGCGGAGCACGGTAACGCCGTTGCCGCCGTGAAAAGCCGCGATACCGTGAGGCAATTTCGGGCAGGCGCTTCAAGACATTTGTTACGAGATGAAATTTATTTGGTACAGACGCCCCAAACTTTCCGGGCATCGCAGCTAAAACAAGCTTACGGCCAAAGCTATAGCAATAAATTTACCGATGACGCCAGTGTTGTCGAATCAGCCGGGTTTACTATTAATCTCATCGAAGGCAGTCATCATAACATCAAAATCACCTTCCCTGAAGATATCGCCCTGGCGGAAGTGTTGCTGGGACTTTAGTAGATGGTCCATAGTCCATGGACCATCGCGCCTTTCGATAAGGATTTGTTTACAATCCGAACAGCCCATTCAAAAATTGAAATCATGGCCATGGACCATCGACCACGGACTATTGACAAATTCACGCTCTGCGGATAATCCCTAACAGCACGGCGATGACGGCTATTACCAAAAGAATATGGATAAGACCTCCGCCGTAACTGTTGTATAAACCCAGTATCCATAGTATTACCAATACTACGGCGATAAGATAAAGAATGCTTCTCATTTCAGTAAGTTTTAATTGATAGATGCATAGTGCGTTCAACTAAAACCATTCCAAAAAAAGCAGCAAATAAAAAACCCCGCCGAAGCAGGGTTTTAAGCATTTAGCCGCAATTGCTAATATTCGTCTTCGTTAAAAAAGAAGTCATCCTTTGTAGGGTAATCAGGCCATATTTCTTCGATGTTTTCATATGGCTCACCGTCATCCTCCAACGCCTGCAAGTTTTCGATTACCTCAACAGGCGCCCCTGAACGGATAGCATAATCAATCAATTCGTCTTTTGTTGCGGGCCATGGCGCATCTTCCAGATGTGAAGCGAGTTCAAGTGTCCAATACATATGCTCTTATTTATCGTTATTTGCTGAATTTAATTTTTCGCAAAAGTATAATATTTTTAATTTGATTATCAATATTTTTTTTAAGATTTTCACACCCGCGGTACCCATTGATTTTCAGCTATTTGCGAATCACTCCCAAGCTTCCTTGCCAAAACAAAAAGGTAGTCGCTCAGCCTGTTCAGGTAAATGATCACTTTTTCATCCACTTTGCTTTCTTCGGCCAGGTGCACGCAAATACGTTCCGCCCTGCGGCAAACGCAGCGGGCAATATGGCAATAGGAAACAGCATTGTTTCCGCCGGGCAAAATAAAATGTTTAAGCTCCGGTAACTCTTCATTCATGCAATCCATTTCCGTTTCGAGCAATGCTACGTCTTCCACGTTTAGGTCGGGAATTATCATTCTCGATTTTTCAGGATCAGATGCAAGCGACGATCCGATGGTAAAAAGCCTGTCCTGTATCTCTTTCAGGGTTGTTTTTTTATGGGCGCCTATTTCCTGGCCTGCAATAAGGCCAATCCAGGAGTTTAATTCATCGACCGTGCCATAGCTTTCAATGCGGATGTTGTACTTCGGCACACGGGTACCCCCTATCAACGAGGTTTGACCTTTATCACCGGTTTTGGTGTAGATTTTCATTTGATATCTGGCTAAAGATAAATGCAAATAAACCACAAACAGCATAAAGAACACAAAGTTTTCACGAAGAATTGTATGAAAAACTTTGCAGCAATAGTTATGTTTGGCTAACATTGGCCTAAACACAAAGCGGGTTTGGGGTGTTATGTTAAAAATAAGAAGTCAAATGAAACTGCCGCACAGCGCTATATTACTGTTTACAACCCCGCTGTTACTGCTTAGCTTAAAATGCGGCAGTAAAAACAGCAATACTACAGGTACGGCAGCAGCTACGTCATCGGTCGCCGCTATTTTAACCGAACAGCAATTTAATGCGCTGTTCCCGATGCGGGACAAATTTTATACGTACAGCGCGTTTATAAAGGCGGTTAGGCAACTAAGCATAATCAAGGTAAAAGTAGCCAGGCGGGCGGTATCCGTTTACCAGCTTACCCGGATCGACAAAAGCACCGGAAAGTCCGCCGTAGTACGCCAGGATGGCGATTGGAACGAAGACTGGGCCAAAAAGAAACCCGATAGCGTCTACTTTATCGATTACGGCTTGTTTTGCAGCGAAAAAGATTTGCAAACCAACAAAAAAGAGCTGGCTGCCTTTTTTGCGCAGATCGCCCATGAAACCCGCCACGGCCAGGACGGCCAATACAATGACGGCCTGATGTTTCTGCATGAAAATGATACCTCGCAAAGCTATACTGCTGACAATGACGCCTATCCGGCCGTGCCCGGTAAAAAATACTATGGCCGCGGGCCTATGCAACTAAGCTATAATGGCAATTACGGCTACGCTTCCGACTGTATTTTCGGCGATAAACATGTGCTGCTCAACAATCCTTCACTGGTGGAAGCGGACCCCGTGGCGGCCTTTAAAACCGCCATTTATTTTTGGATGACGCCGCAGACCTTTAAACCCTCGGCACACGATGTAGTGACCGGCAAATGGCAGCCTACGGTGGCCGATAAGGCTGCTGGCCGCACGCCAGGCTTTGGTATGACCATTAACATCGTCAACGGCAGCGTGGAGTGTGGCAAGGGCGAAAACAATACCGGCATGAACGACCGTATCGGCTTTTACAGGCATTTTCTTCAAAAGCTCGGCGCCAGCGACCCGAATTGCGCCTGCTCCTGCGGAAGTATGAAGGCTTATTGATTTCGGAAGTCGGAATTTCGATTTCGGAATTGAAGGAAGGGGTAATACACAAATCTCCTGTCTCTAATCATTCACCTCTATCCTCCAAAATACTCCTTCATCGGCTCAAAATAATAGGCTTTCCAGCCGCTTTCGTATTGGGTGCCGTGCGGCGGCAGATTTGAATGCGCAAGCGTAACAAGGGTGCCACCATCGCAGTCTTCAAAAGTTACTTCAATAAGGGAATCCGGTTCGTCGTCAGAGAACTCAGTGCTTCGCCAGCTTTGAACTATTCTTGAACTTGGTACCAGTTCAATATTCTTGCCGGAGATATATCCGTCATGTGCCGAAAAAATGCCGCCAATTTTGGTGCTTGCAGTCGCCGTGCCGGTATGGGTCATCGCAGCGTGTTGTTTGCCATCCAGCCAGGCTGAATATATGGTTTCTTTGCCGGCAGGTATAATGTCCGAAACCGTAAATGATAGAGCCATAATCGTAAAACTAATTTTTCAATAAAGATAGCGGCGTTTTGAGTCACTTGCAGTGTGTGAACAGGCCAATCTAACGGGTGATTTGCGACAGTTTGAAACGTAATAATTGATTTATTTGCGGTATTGTTGGTTTATTTAGCCTGAATTAATGATATTTCCTAAAAAATAGTCCTGGTTGATGGAAAACTACCCTTTTGATACTACCGGCCTTGGCTCGGATACGATTGATCTTTTTAATGATACCTATAAAGCGTTACAGAGCAAACTGGAGGTGCAACTTACAGGTAACATCGATTTTAGCCTTACGCAGTTTGAAGTTTTCAAAGAATATGAAGGTGTAAATCTAAGAGGCTCATTTGCCATAAAACAACAAAATGGGAATGATTGCTATGCCCTGCTGGTAGAGGCTCACTGGAGCGAGATGGGAAGATATGAGCGCTATAACAAGTGCGAATACCAAACCTGGGTGGTGGCTTATTTAAAAAACGATTTCGACAGGGTATTGATCAGGCGGGAAACGCTCGCCGACAAAATTATTGAACTGGTGCACCCTGTCGAACTGGATTTCGACGATGATAAAGCTTTTAGCGATACATTTTATGTGCTGGTAAATGACCGGAATAAAGCGATACGCAGTATTGATCGTAATTTCAGGAACGCCGTGATGGATTTACGCCACGATGATCTTGTCATTGAAATCGTCGGACATACGCTGATAGCCGGTAGCCCCTACCCTATTATGCCGGGTACAGCGGTGCAGCTGGCCGAGTTTGCCGAGCGGCTTTGTAAATTGTGTTGAATAACTTGATTATCAATTTTTGTGGCTTGCCCGCGGCTTTCTCGCCGCGGGCAAGCCACAAAAATTGACCTCAAATCAAACGTCTAATTATTGAGTTTGATCATATCAAAGCTCAGCTGCTTTTCTTTCTTAAAATAATTCACCTGCACTACGTGATTTGTACTTGCCGGCAACAGGAACGAAAATTTTGCGCCCTCTTTTTTTATGGCAACTTTGTCTACCGTGAATTTGCCGTCCTTGTATTTTACCTGGCCAAAATTTTGTGTTTTCTTTGCATCGGCTTCTAACCTTTCATAATCAACAAAGCTGAACGTAATCTCCGAGTTGTCATTGTTTCTTAGGGTATAACGGTAGTCCATGTCACCGTTCGCAGCCGCTGCGGTGGCTAAAAAATAAGGCGACAGCAAACCGACATAGGTAGGGAACTTCGATGTACTTCCCTTTGCCTTGGGTATTTCGAGCGCAGTTATCACATTGCCATCGTTATCATATTCAATTGCCACTAAATTTTCAAGTTGCAGGTCAATGCCGCCGCCTGCTGTACTGCCCGAAAGCAATGAAAGCGTCATCATTGCGGCTCCCCCGGCGTCTAATTCTTTTTTAAATTTTTCGGCAATTACAACATGTGTACCATGATTGGTAGGCACTATATCGTGGATATACAGGTAATAGCCGCCCTGCAGTTTGTGATCCTCCATCGTCAAATATTTGCCCAGTGACTGCTCAAAAGTATTGAAGTTGCTCTTTAATATTTTGCCCGATTTGTCAATTTCAACAAAAGCCATACCGTCCGGGGCAGTAGTGAACGATTTTTCACTTTTGTAATTGAGGCCAATGATCAGTGTTTTGTCGCCTTCAAAAATGGCGTTTACCGGCACCACGTGGTTGTCGCCGAACTCCATAGAAACATCAAAGAGCTGCCTCCCGTCGGCCGTACCGTTGGCCAGTACTGAATGCTGTGTTTTTGTATTATACATTCCTTTTTCCATCCGCGAAACACCTGTTAATATAACATCGCTATTGCCGTTTAAGTAGGTGGGCAACATGATTTTCGACTTACCATCGGGTTCATACGTTTGCTCCCACGAAGTCTTTACCCCAGCGTTCACATAATTAATGATAAATGCGTCGTTAGGGTCATTAAAGGTATAATTTACAAAGCCGTTGATGCCGGCTATGTTAACATCTTCACCAACTATCTGCTTAAACGTCGTCGCTTTTTGACTGCTAAGGCCATAGTTAACGTCTATCTCCTTTGAATTAACCAAATTGGCCTGCTGGTCGTAGATCATGATCTGGTAGTTTTTCTCCTTTTGATCCCAAAACTTAAAGCAAAAATCAGTCCCGTCGAACCCGCTGCCAACCAGTTCCCAGTCTTTTGGGCCGGTTATCTCTTTGGTTCCCAAATCATTCAGGTTTTCATCCATCAGGTTTAGCTTAAATATCCTGGTCTTATGATCTATTTTGTCATACTCATAAAAACAGAAATACCCCTTTATTACATTGTTTTGCTTAATGGCGCCAATGTTCCTGACGGTTACGTTTTTTACTTCGTCAAAAACCTTTGTGGCATCCTGGCAAAATCCTTTTACCGTCAAAAGGATAAATGCGATCGTTAATAATTTAAATTTCATGGTTAATTGTTTACTTGTTTAAGTTGTTGATGGCTTCTGCTGAAGCATTTATTAAAGATTTATTGTTGTTGTAATAGGTAATTGTGATGGCTGATAAGGCTTTAAGGTTAAGACGATCTAACACCTGCAATAACTTAGGGTACTCGTCATAATCATTACTGGTAATATAAGGGCTTCGTACTATCGTATTTATATCATGAGCCTTTTGATGCTTGCAAAGGTCCACCAGTGTATCGAAAATTTCTGTCTTAACACAATTATCCGACGGGTAGCGTGCATCGTCTTGAATTAGCAGGTAAAGGTAATAACCCATGTCCTTGTGTTGCCTGGCGTATGCCGCTTCGTCGAAGAGCGCTATCTGCCTTATTTTCTCAAATTTTTCGGCAGTAACGGTGATAAAATCAGCCCCGTACTTCGGATGAGCATCAAAGTAAGCCCGCATCACTACTTTTCTTTGGGCACAATCCGGGTGTGTTTTTAATGAATCCGAGGTTTCAGCGGTTATCGCCCCGCCGAAGCTCATTTTTTTTGCCGGCTTAAACCAATCGTCGTCCGTGTTAAATTTCTCTTTTTTAAAAAAATCCTTTATAGTGCACACCCTTGATTTAAAGGCAGAAGAGTCCAAAATATCAAACACAAGTGAAATATTTCTCCCATTATAGGCAGTGTGACTGAATAAAATCATTCCCAATGAATCTGCGGCTTTCTCCTGCGACCTGCTATGCCTGGTTTTATCGAAGACGTTGCTCATCATCAAATCTTCGAGCTGTTTTTTGGTATTATATTCCTGGCGTTTAATTTGCCTCACCCTGGCTAAAAACGCCGGCGAGTTAACTTTTTCGAGCTGACGAGTTATGGAGATATTTACGTGATTCAGCAGTGCGTGGCCCAACTCATGGCAAAAAACCATCGCTACCTGGCTTTCATTTTGCAGGATACTCAAAAGGCCCAAATCGCAAACGATCGTGCCATCCTCAAAACTATAGGCATTAACATCGGACGTTCGGTCGACAAAGAAATGGTAGTTGCTTTTATCGAGATTATTTTTTTCGAGGATATGATTAAGGATAGCCTGCAGGTAGGGATATAGCTGATCGTCAAATAGAAATCCGTTGTCATTTAACTGCTTTACAAGCTCGTCATTTTTTTCATCAATGATCTTACTGTATTGTTGCCTGTATTTTTTATCGAGCAGGGTGGCGTTTGCCGCGGCAACTTTCGCTAAATAGTTCCTATAACTATCTACCTCGGTAAATTTATATTGATTTTCGGAACCATAACACGGGTTAGCCTGTTGATTTTGACTGTATGCGCCGGATATTCCAATGTAGACTACAAAGAGGAGAATAGCAGGAAAAGCTCGAAGAATTTCTTTGGGCATAAATAATCATAGCTAAGCCCAGGGGATAAGGCTTTAGCTACAAAAATATAAACTTTTCAAACTTTTGCAACGGCCGGATGACAATTGCATTTACTTTTCCCAAAATATTACAGCCTGAGCCGACAGTTACAAAATTTTAACTTTTTATTCAGCCACCACTTTAGTCCTGTCAACCGTTTGGATATTGGTGTTGGCGTAATCATTCTCAATCAGTCCGTCACGCATGCGCACAATGCGATGGGCGTGAAGTGCAATATCTTCTTCGTGTGTTACCAATATGATGGTGTTGCCCCTGGCGTGAATATCCTCAATCAGCCCCATGATCTCGATAGAGGTTTTGGTGTCGAGGTTGCCGGTCGGCTCGTCAGCCAATATGATCGAGGGGTTGTTCACCAGCGCCCTGGCAACCGCTACGCGCTGACGTTGCCCGCCTGATAATTCGTTTGGCTTGTGATCCATACGGTTCCCCAGGCCAACATTGGTCAGGTTTTGTTTGGCCCGTTCCCGTCTTTGCTCCCTGCTTACTCCGGCATAGATCAATGGCAGCGCCACATTATCCAGCGCAGTATTGCGGGGCAGGAGGTTAAAGGTTTGAAACACGAAACCGATCTCCTCATTGCGCACGTTGGCCAATTCGTTATCGCTCATGTGGCTCACATTAATGCCGTTAAGAATATACTCTCCTTTGGTCGGTGTATCAAGGCAGCCTAAAATATTCATCAGGGTTGATTTACCTGAACCTGAAGGGCCCATCAAAGCAACAAATTCACCTTTATTTATGGTTAACGACACCGATTTGAGGGCATGAATAATCTCGCTGCCTATAACATATTTTCTGCCGATATCCTTGAGTATAATTAATGGAGCCATATTTTTGTTGGTTTGACTGTAGGGTGATAGGTTTTGTTACAGCCGGATCGTATTTTTAGTCCGAAGTCCGGAAAGTCGGAAAAGTCCGAAAAACAGAAAGATGCTTTTCCCCCTCGCCTGCCATAGCTTTGGCGGCGGCGGATCGCCTAGCCTATCACCTTCGCCACCAAAAAATAATCCCCATCCTGTTTAGGGGCATTTAACAGGGCTTCCTCATGGGTGATCTCGTGTTTTATAACATCCTCGCGAAGCGCATTTACGCCATCGGTCATATAAACCAGCGGTTCAACGCCCGTGGTGTCGATCTCGTTCAGCTTGTCCATAAACCCAAGGATCTTATTCATATCCTTGATCATGGCTTTTTTTTCGTCGCCGGTAAGCTCCAGGCGGGCAAGGTGGGCTATTTTTTCAACGGTATCCTGGTCAATGATCATGCAATTCCGAGTTTCTTTTTAATCGTTTCATAAACCTCGTCGCGCAGCGTGTCGGCGTCATCCATGGTTAGGTGTGCCGTTTCAACGGGTTTGTGCACAAATATATGGCAAATCCCCGGCCTGCTACCATATTTGCTCCCTGTATTCCAATAAACCTTCCAGGTATCCAGCGAAGTAACGGGCAATATCGGTATTTTCAGCTCGATGGCGAGGCGAAAGGCGCCGTTCTTGAATTCGCTTAGCGTCGGCGGGTAAACCAACGGGATGGTGGCTTCGGGAAACATCACTACGCTGATCCCCTGTTTCAGCTTTTCCGCGGAATCTTTAAAAACCCGGAAGGCCGATATCTTACTTGAACGATTTACGGTAAGGTCTATCGTTCTGAAAAAATACCCAAGCACCAGGTTTTTCTTTAGCTCCGCCTTACCAATAAAAACATGGTTGTCTTTTGCACACAGGTTGATGGCTGAAATATCCAGGTTGGATGTATGATTACCACAAATGATATAGGTACGGCTCCAGTCTATCGGTTCCTCATATTTGGCAATAAAAAATATCCCCGAAATGAATGTGCTGCAGCGGATGATAATCCGCCGTACGCTATTAATGTATTTAAATCGTTCGGGCTTTTGTTTAAGATAAAAACGTACCGGCCACATCAGCATGAAGAAAAAGGCGACGCTTAACCGGTAATACTGGGTGTGTATCTTTCGTAGAAAAAGCTTCATGGCGGCCCAAAAATAACGAAAAATGTAGAGACGCAATATTTTGCGTCTCATGAAAAATTTGAGCGGAGACGCATGGGCGATGGAAAGGGAGACGCAAAATATTGCGTCTCTACGTGGTTATTTTTGCTGAAATGATATTGAAAACTTCATCTTTCAACTGGTCGGAGTCGTCGACTGTCAAACCGGCCGTTTCAATCGGTTTGTGAACGTAAATTTTGCAAATGCCCGGGCGCGAACCGTACTTAAGGCCATCGTCCCACATTATTTTCCAGGTATTTAAAGAGCTTATTGCCAGCACCGGCACCTTGTGTTCAATCGCCAGCCTGAAGGGGCCGCTTTTAAACTCCTGCAGCCTGGGCGGGTAATCGTCCGCTATACCGCCCTCGGGGAACATGATCATACTGATACCATTTTTTAGCCGGTCGCCGGCTGCCTTAAAAGCCCTGAACGATGCGATCTTGCTGCTGCGATCAACCGGCAGGTCAACGGTTCTGAAAAAGACGCCGGTGATCAAATTGCGTTTTAGCTCTTCCTTTCCCATGATGCAAACTTTATTGCTTTTTACCAGCATGCTCACCATCAATGTATCGAGGTTTGAGGTATGGTAGGGGCAGATCACATAGGTTTTGTTCCAGTCGACAGGCTCCTCAAATTCAAAACTAAAAACAATGCCCGCAAAAAAAGTGCTCAACCTGGCCCACCAGCGCCGCAGTTTTATCATGCCCCAGTAACGTTCCGGTCTGCTTGAATAGTAATGCAAAGGCAGGTAAAGCAACAAAAAGAAAAAAAACATATTAAACATAACCAGGTAGCAATGCAGCTTTTTAAAGAAGAGTTTTATGGCCATCAGGGTTGTCAATATTAGCGGCCGCTATCGGCATTCCGCTTGCTCCAAAAATATAAAATTTCCTTACTTTCGCCCCATGGAAACTGTTGTAAGTGGTATCCGGTCGACCGGGAACCTACATTTGGGAAATTATTACGGGGCGATACAAAACTTCGTGAAAATGCAGCAACAATATAACTGCTACTTTTTTATTGCCGATCTTCATTCGTTAACCACCCACCCCACCCCGGCCGACCTGCATGGAAATGTAAAACAGGTACTGATAGAATATTTGGCAGCGGGCATCGACCCGGAACGAGCTACCATCTACGTACAATCCGACGTCCCGGAGGTTTCCGAGTTGTACCTTTATTTAAATATGAACGCCTACCTGGGCGAACTGGAGCGCAGCACTTCATTTAAAGATAAGATACGCTCGCAGCCCGATAACGTCAATGCCGGCTTGCTTACTTATCCTGTATTGATGGCTGCCGATATCATCATCCACAAAGCGACCAAGGTGCCCGTCGGTAAGGACCAGGAGCAGCACCTGGAAATGTCACGCACTTTTGCCAACCGCTTTAACCGGCTTTATAATACTGAATATTTTCCTGAGCCGTATGCTTTCAATTTCAGCGAGAACCTGGTGAAAATCCCCGGGCTGGACGGCAAAGGCAAAATGGGTAAATCGGAAGGCGAAGGCAATGCCGTTTATTTGTCCGACTCGCCCGAAGTGATCCGCAAAAAAGTGATGAAGGCGGTGACCGACAGCGGCCCGACCAAAGAAAACCAGAAAAAGCCGGCAGAGATCCAAAATCTTTTTGACCTGATGAAAGTGGTATCGGCTGCGGATACCTACAAACACTTTGATCACCTGTACAAAAGCTGCGAGATTCGCTACGGCGACCTGAAAAAGCAACTGGCTGAAGATATTATCCTGGCCACTGCGCCTATTCGCGACCGCATAAAAGACATCTCGACCGATCCCTCCTACCTGCGCCAGGTTGCCCGTCACGGCGCCATCAAGGCCCGCGAAAGTGCTTCAAGGACGATCAGGGAAGTAAGAGAGATCATCGGGTTCAGGAATTTTTAGATAGTTCATAGTTGATAGTTCATAGTTCATGGTGTATATTAGGCGGAGTTTTGTTGCAATGCCCGATGGAAATGTATGATTGGCAAAATTGACGCTCATTTTGCTATGAACCATGAACTATGAACCATGAACAACAGACTATTAACCATGATCTAAAACATGCATATCGCAATTGTAGGAAACATCGGCGCCGGGAAAACCACCCTTACTGAATTATTGGCCAAAAATTATGGCTGGGACCCTGTATTTGAAGCTGTTGATAACAATCCGTACCTGGAAGATTTTTACAGCGACATGAAACGCTGGAGCTTTAACCTGCAGATCTATTTTTTGAATACCCGCTACCGGCAGATCATGGACATTCAAAAAAATGTCCACAACATTATACAGGACCGCACCATTTACGAGGATGCCTATATCTTTGCCGAAAACCTGCACGATATGGGGCTGATGACCACCCGCGATTACCAGAATTACCAGGCCATTTTTGATAATATCACCGAATTTATAAAACCACCCGACCTGCTCGTTTACCTAAGGGCATCGGTACCAACTTTAGTGAACAATATTCAACGCCGCGGCCGCGAGTACGAGACCGGCATCCGCCTGGATTATCTATCCAAGCTGAATGATAAATATCAGAAATGGATAAACGGCTATAAGCTGGGCAAGTTACTGATCATCGATAAGGACAACCTTGATTTTGCCAATAAAACCGAGGACCTGGCGACTATTGTGCAAATGATAGAGCGGGAAATACACGGACTATTTTAGAATTACGATTTACGATTTACGATTGCCAGACGCGCCAAAATCGTAAATCGTAAATCTAAAATCGTAAATATGCAGATTCTCGGCATCATCCCCGCACGCTACGCGTCAACCCGCTTCCCGGGTAAACCCTTAGTGGATATAGCCGGGAAAAGCATGATCCAACGCGTTTATGAACAAAGTAAAAAATGTGTTCATTTAGCCGAAGTTATCGTAGCCACCGACGATGAACGCATTTACAAACACGTACACGATTTTGGCGGATCGGCCATAATCACTTCCCCTAACCACCAAAGCGGAACCGATCGCTGCGCGGAGGTTGCCCTACAACATCCGCAATATGAGGTAATCATCAATATCCAGGGCGACGAGCCTTTCATCAACCCGGAACAGATCGGCAAACTGGCTTTATGTTTTAACAATGCCAGCACACAGATTGCCACGCTGGTTAAAAAAATTCAAACAAACGAAGAGTTGTTCAACTCCAATTCGCCAAAAGTGGTGATCAATAAACTATCGGAAGCGGTTTATTTCTCGCGCTCGCCGCTGCCGCATATCCGTGGGCAGGAACCCGAAAGCTGGCTGCAGTATTTCACTTATTTTAAACATATCGGCATTTACGGCTACCGCGCCGACGTTTTGCAGCAGATCACCAGGCTACCGGTGTCATCGCTCGAAAAAGCGGAAAGTTTGGAACAGTTGCGCTGGATTGAGAGCGGTTATCGCATTAAAGTGGCCGAAACGGAATTGGAAACATTTGCAGTGGATACGCCCGAGGATTTGGAAAAACTTAAACAAAATATCAAACAATGACCTTAAAAACAATTTTATTAGCAGTACCCCTTCTAACGGTTATTTCGCTAAAATCTCACAGCCAGGACATCGTGATCACCGATAAACACGACACCATACACTGCAAACTTTCGCGGGGGTGGATGGGGGTGATCAAATACAAAACAGATAAGGGCGATCCCATTAAAATAGAGTTGGGCAATGTGCGGGAATTTTACTCAGAAAACAAAAAAATGTGGGTCCGGAGGGTATATATCACCAGTTCACGAATTCCATGTTTTGTTGACGTATTGGTAACAGGTAAATTAAATTTATACGAAATGAGCGGCAAGCTTACCTATTATGATGGCTCGCTCACTTACGCCCGTATAGACCCGATGTCTACCTCACACGTGCCCCCTACAAAAACCCAGGATTTCGTAGCAAAAACCACCGATACCGCAGAAGTGGTAATGGATGATGATATTTCGCGCGGGAGAAACAAAGAACTGCTTGATACCAAATTCGTCCCATTTATCCAGGATAATAAGGACGTTTATAACCACTACCTGGCAGAAGGCCACATCAGTTTTGGCGAACTTAAAAAACTGGTTGAAATGTATAACGGTAGTAAATAAGTTAAAATACTTTATTTCAGGCTTTCCAAAATTGAATTGCCCCTCAGTTCGCCATAATATTTTGCGTTTTTATCAACATCTCCGGAAAACCCTGAAAATTTCGTACTTTTGTATCCCGTACACAAACAAAAATCATGACCAAGTATATATTTGTTACGGGCGGCGTTACCTCGTCGTTAGGGAAGGGAATTATATCCGCTTCTCTTGCCAAACTCCTGCAGGCACGCGGTTACCGCGTCACCATCCAAAAGTTCGACCCTTATATCAACATCGATCCCGGAACACTCAACCCCTATGAACATGGTGAATGCTATGTTACCGAAGACGGCGCCGAAACCGACCTTGACCTGGGCCATTACGAACGTTTTTTAAATACCCCGACATCGCAGGCAAATAATATAACCACGGGCCGCATTTATCAGAATGTGATCAACCGCGAGCGCCAGGGCGATTTTTTGGGTAAGACTGTGCAGGTGGTCCCCCATATTACCGATGAGATCAAAAGAAATATCCGCATCCTGGGCGAAAGCGGCGATTATGATATCGTGATTACCGAATTGGGTGGTACCGTAGGCGACATCGAGTCGCTGCCCTATATTGAAGCGGTGAGACAGTTCAGGTGGGAGATCGGGTCGGGAAATTCGCTGGTGATCCACCTTACGCTTATTCCGTTTTTGGCCGCCGCAGGCGAGCTGAAAACAAAACCCACCCAGCACTCGGTGAAAATGCTGCTGGAATATGGTATTCAGCCCGATATTTTGGTTTGCCGCACCGAACATCACCTCACCATGGATATCCGCAAAAAGATAGCCTTGTTTTGTAATGTAAACGTGAATGCGGTTATCGAATCGATAGATGCTTCTACCATATACGATGTGCCGTTGCTAATGCTGAAAGAGCAGCTCGACCGCACCGTGCTTACCAAATTAAAGCTTGCCCATAAAAACGAACCGGACCTGGAAAGCTGGAAAGACTTTTTGGGCCGTTTAAAAAACCCGACGTCCGAAGTGAGGATTGGCCTGGTGGGCAAATATGTGGAGCTGCCTGATGCCTACAAATCCATCAGCGAATCGTTTATTCATGCCGGGGCAAAAAACGAGTGCAAGGTTAAAGTGGAGTATATCCCTTCAGAAACCCTGACCCCCGACAATGCCGTTGAGCGCTTGAAGGGCCTGCATGGTGTTTTGGTGGCCCCCGGTTTTGGCGAACGCGGCTTTGAGGGCAAAATTGAGGCGATACGCTATGTGCGCGAAAACAATATACCATTCTTTGGTATTTGCCTGGGCATGCAATGCGCTGTTGTGGAGTTTGCCCGCCATGTATTGGGCATGACGGAAGCAAGCAGCACCGAGATGAACCCCGCAACACCCTTCCCGGTGATCAGCATGATGGAGGAACAGAAAAAAATCATCGCAAAGGGCGGCACCATGCGACTGGGCGCCTATGCCTGCGACGTTAAAAAATCAAGCAAAGTTGCCGGTTATTATGGCAAAACACACATTTCCGAACGGCACAGGCACCGCTACGAGTTTAACAACGACTACATCAGGGCATACGAAAATGCCGGTTTGCTGCCCACAGGCTTTAACCTCGAAAACAACCTGGTGGAGATAGTAGAGCTGAAAAGCCACCCGTTTTTCATCGGCACGCAATTTCATCCCGAATTAAAATCGACAGTTGCAAATCCGCACCCACTTTTTATTAACTTTGTCGCCGCTTCACTGGCCTATGCCAGGAAGAAGTAAGATAAGTACGACACGCACAAATGGACAAAAATACATTCACGGGGTTATTCCTGATTATGATCATCATGGGAATTTCTGTTTTCCTATGGAAGCCCAGTAACACCGACCTGAAACAACAAGCAATAAGGATACACGCCGATTCTGTTAAAAAAGGCTTAATACCTGCAGCGCAAGCTTCAACGTTAAAACCTGCCGATACAGTGAAAACCCCGGCCAGCCCGAAGGTAGATCCAGCCCTGCTAAAACAACCTTTTGGCATGAGCACTGTTGGCACGGAGAAGCAGATCACGCTTGAAAACGCCGATATCATTGTTAAATTGAGCACACTCGGCGGTAAAGTTGCTTCAGTCGAGTTGAAAAACTATAAAACGTACAACCATCAGCCGTTGATATTATTCGACGGAGATAGTAAGAACCATTTCGGCCTGAATTTTAATACCGGCAGCAATAGCATCAATACCGATAAGCTTTACTTTACACCCAGTGCCGGTCAATTGCAATTAGCAGCAAAAGATTCGGGTTCGGTTACCATGCGTGTGAGCTACAGCCCGACGCAATACATCGATTATATTTATTCGTTAAAAGGCACAGGCTTTAAACTTGGCCTAATTATAAAGCCGGTCGGGCTTGACGAGGTGATCGCTAACAGCAACTCGCTGAATATCAATTGGTCGGCCAGCATGCGCAAGCAGGAAATGGACCTGGAGCAGGAGCGGCGCTATACCACCGTTTATGATATTAACAACGAAGGCTCGGTTGATTACCTAAGCCAGAATAAAGACGACCATACGGACGTTACCGACAAAAAGCTCCAATGGGTGTCTTTCCAGGCACACTTTTTTTCAGGGGTGATCATAACGGATAAAGGTTTTGATAAGTCGGGTTTAACGGTCAGCTCAGATGCGGCCGACAGCCTGCACAGCAAGCAGATGAGCGCCAGCCTTAACCTTACCCGCAACGGCGACGGCACTTTACCGCTATTATTTTACTTTGGCCCAAATAAGTACGACATTTTAAAAGCCCAGGGGCACGACCTACAAAAACAGATAAACATGGGTTGGGCGCCATTCGCGCTGATCAACCGGTTTGCGGTGCTGCCCTTGTTTAATTTCCTGGTTAAGTTCACAGCCAATTATGGGCTCATCATATTAGGCTTAACACTGATATTGAAGCTGGTTTTGTCGCCGCTTACTTATAAGTCATACCTTTCAATGGCTAAAATGCGGGTGTTAAAACCGGAAATGGATGAAATTAAGGCCAAGGTGGGTGATGACAATCCAACCCTGCTTCAGCAGGAATACATGAAGCTTTATAAAAAGGCAGGAGTAAATCCGCTGGGCGGATGTTTGCCGCTGTTGATACAAATGCCTATCGTGTTTGCCTTTTTCCGCTTCTTCCCAAGTTTATTTGAATTGCGGGGGCAAAGCTTTTTGTGGATGCATGACCTTTCTACCTACGATACGGTAATTCACTTCCATGCCAACATACCTTTCCTTGGCAACCACATTAGTTTAATGTGTTTGCTGATGACAGCCTCCACGCTCGTGTACACCTATTTTAACAACCAGATATCGGGCGCCACGGGGCAGATGAAATACATCGGATATATTACGCCGGTCATCTTCCTTGGCGCGTTAAACAGCTACCCATCGGGTTTGAATTATTACTATTTCCTGGCCAACATGCTTACTTTTACCCAGCAGTACATCATCCGTTTGATGGTTGACGATAAAAAAATACACGAGCAGATACAGGAAAACAAAAAGAAACCCGAAGTAAAAAAGAAAGCCAGCGGTTTCCAGGCTAAAATGGAAGAAATGATGCGCCAGCGCCAGCAGCAACAGTTGCCGCAGGGGAAGAAGAAGTAGGGAGTTGTTGTAAGGTTGAAATGTTGTAAGGTTGAAATGTTAAGAAACCTTTCAATTTTTCTGGTAATGATATACCCGGTCGGGAAATCTACCAGATCTCTTTTTTGGAGGTCATCACTTATTAACGCGACGTTATAAGCGTTCAATCTTTTCAACCTTACAACATTTCAACTTTTCAATCTTGCAACTAAAATAATTAGCAAAAAACATATACATTTACGCCGATGTATGCCATTGTGGATATCGAGACTACCGGGGGGCATGCCAGTGCAAATGGCATCACCGAGATAGCCATTTGCATACATAACGGCAAAAAGGTAGTCGAACGCTATTCCACGCTGGTTAACCCGAAAAGGGAAATCCCGATCTACATCAGCGCACTCACAGGTATCACCAACGAAATGGTGCAGGATGCCCCGCCATTTGAAGACGTGGCGGCTGATATTTTCCACCTGCTGAACAATAAAATTTTTGTGGCGCATAACGTGAATTTCGACCATTCATTTGTGCGTTACCACCTGGCGGCGGCGGGCTACGAACTGCATTGCAATAAGCTATGCACCGTTAGGCTGGGAAGAAAGATATTGCCCGGACTTCCCTCCTATAGCCTGGGTAAATTATGCAGACATTTAGGCATTGGTAATGAAAGCCGCCACCGCGCGGCCGGAGACGCTGAAGCAACGTCGACATTGTTTTCGTTGCTGCTGCAAAGCGATAAGGAAAACCATATTCAAAAGGCCCTGAAGCAAAACTCCAAAGAGCAGGTATTGCCGGCTAATTTGCCAAGGCAGGATGTTGACGCATTGCCGCAATCGCCGGGGGTATATTATTTCCACGACGAGAAGGGCAAGGTGATTTATGTAGGCAAGGCCAAAAACTTAAAAAAACGGGTTTGCAGCCATTTTACGGGTAATAATCCCGGCCCGCAGCGGCAGGAGTTTTTGCGCAACATCCACCATATCACCTTCCAGCTTTGCGGCACTGAACTGATCGCCTTTGTAATGGAAGCCGTGGAGATCAAACGCCTGTGGCCAAAATACAATCGCTCGTTAAAGCGCTTTGAGCAGGCCTATAGCTTATATGCATTTGAAGACCAACGCGGATACATCCGTTTGGCTGTCGACAAGCACCGTAAGTTGACCGGGGCCATCTATAGCTGCAACACTTTATTTGAAGGACGGAGCATATTGTTGCGGCTGATAGAGGGTTACGAACTTTGCCCCAAACTATGCTTCATCCAGAATAACACACAGCCCTGCAGCGGCATCAACGGCGCCAATTGCGCCTGTGAGGGTTTGGAAACACCCGAAGCTTACAATAGAAAAGTGATGGCCGCTATTGAGGAGCTAAACGAAGCGCTGCCCACCTTCGCCATCCGGGATGCCGGCCGCACCGATGACGAACACAGTTGCCTTTTGATTGAAAAAGGTAAATTTTACGGCATGGGCTACATTTCCCATTATTTTGATGTGGACAACCTTCAACAATTAAAAAACCACCTAACCCCTTACCCCGGGAATGACTATATCAGGGGCATGGTGGCCGGGTATGCTACGCGGTTCCCGGAGCGGAAGGTTGTGTTTTCATAGGGTAAGAAACTTTTCAATTAGATTATTCCGGCCTTTTCCAACTTCACCTCCATCTGCCGCTGAATTTTCAGCGCTTCTGCACGGGCGGCGTCGGCAAAGTCTTCACCCGATGAAGCATAAATAATTGACCTTGCGGCATTAACAATCAACCCGCAATCATTGGTCATCCCATATTTGCAAACTTCCTCCAGGCTGCCGCCCTGGGCACCTACGCCCGGAACCAGCAAAAAGTTATCGGGCGCGTATTTGCGGATATCGGTAAATTCGGAGCCCTTGGTAGCGCCAACTACGAACATCAACCGGTCGGGACCGGCCCAGCTGACGGCCTTTTTGATAACAGCCTCGTACAGCAGCCCATTATCGGTGTTCAGATATTGAAAATCTTTGCTGCCGGCCGAGGATGTTAGCGCCAACACCACCACCCACTTGCCGGCGTACTTTAAATAAGGAGACACGGAGTCGTGCCCCATATATGGCGCTATAGTTATCGCGTCAAAGCTCATCCCACCGCCCTGCTCATCAAAAAAAGCCCTTGCGTACATGTCGGAGGTATTGCCAATATCGCCGCGCTTAGCATCAGCGATTCTGAGGCACTCTCTCGGAAGATAGTTGCATGTTTTCGCAAGGCTTTGCCAGCCCTTCGGGCCGTGCGCTTCGTAAAACGCAGCATTGGGTTTGTAGGCTATGCAAAGGTCATGGGTGGCATCTATTATCCGTTTGTTAAATTCAAAAAGCGGGTCGGCGTATTCCTTTAAAAATCCAGGTATCTTTTCTATATACGGGTCGAGCCCAACACACAAGAAGGATTTTTTGAGTTTGATCTGTTCGATCAGCTGCTGGCGGGAGATCATTAAAGCCGTGTTTTTAGTTTGGCAAAAAAACTAAAAATTAAAGCAAGTGTTGTGTCAAAAGGATATTTTTTTAAATAATTTTAATTTTCAAAATAATTTGAGTACCATTGCAGTGTTTTCCGTGAATTTTTCTTGCACTAAAGAAACAATTTAAAACTCCAGGTTATTTTATCAACTAGTTACGTGGGTTTAGATGTTGCAAAAACAGGTTGCAAAACAAATTTCTTTCAGATCACACATCTCCATGTAAAACATGCATGATTTGCTAAACTAACAGAGGCCCGGATTATACCCCAGGTTGTAATTTAAAACGATTTCGCCTACAACATCAGTGAAGATAAATACACTCACAAAAGAATATTCTAATTAAAAATTTTCCTTGAACTATACTTCTTAATATGTTTGATACAAACGAATTGAACGACAAACTCGTTTCTGAGTTACGCGATATTGCCAGGAATTTAGGCATCGGCGAAGCGGACGAACTGAGAAAAGCACAACTAATTGAGCGCATTGTTGAGCAGGAACAGCTGATTGAAGCGGCCAGGGCTCAGCAAAATACGGTAAATACGATATATACGCCTAAGGGCGCCGCGGTGGCGGAAGGCGGCGAAAAAAAGCAAAAAAGGGCGCGTACGATAAAATCGGTCAGTAAGCCCCGTGTGGAAGTGCCGCTGGACGATACTAACTTATTTGACGAGCCGGATGACGAAGTCGCAAACGAGGATGAAGATAATGAACAACCGGTTGCCTCAACCGAACGGGAAGGCAATAACTTCGACGATGGTGAAGATACCCTTTCAAAAAGCGACGATATGATCACCGAAGGCCGGGCGCAAAAGCTCGACCGCCGGCCGAATAACCAGGTTGGCCAGCAAAAAGCCCAGGAACCTGCAATCAACCTTGATTTTGACAATGTTATTGTAAATGAAGGAGTGCTGGAGATCATGCCCGACGGCTACGGATTTTTACGCTCATCCGATTACAATTACCTTACTTCGCCTGATGACATTTATGTATCCCAGTCGCAGATCAAATTATTTGGGTTAAAAACAGGTGATACTGTTCGGGGCAGCATCCGCCCGCCAAAAGAAGGCGAAAAATATTTTCCGCTGGTGCGTGTTGAGGCTATAAACGGCCGCGTTCCCGCTGAAGTGCGTGATAGGGTACCGTTTGACCACCTGACGCCGCTTTTCCCATCCGAAAAACTTTCTCTGTTTACTGATCCGGGTAATTATTCAACCCGTATTATGGACTTGTTCTCGCCCATTGGTAAGGGACAGCGCGGATTGATCGTTGCGCAGCCTAAAACAGGTAAAACCATGTTATTGAAGGACGTGGCAAACGCCATTGCCAAGAACCACCCCGAAGTTTACCTGATCATCCTGCTGATTGACGAGCGCCCCGAGGAAGTTACCGACATGGCGCGCAGCGTGCGTGCCGAGGTAGTTTCATCAACCTTTGATGAACCGGCCGAACGGCACGTAAAGATCGCCAACATCGTACTTGAAAAAGCAAAACGCATGGTTGAGTGCGGCCACGATGTAGTGATCTTGCTCGACTCGATAACACGTTTGGCGCGCGCATACAACACCGTTGCGCCTGCTTCAGGTAAAATATTATCAGGCGGCGTTGATGCAAATGCTTTGCACAAACCAAAAAGATTTTTTGGCGCAGCCCGTAATATCGAGGACGGCGGCTCGCTCACTATCATCGCCACGGCGCTTACTGAAACCGGCTCGAAAATGGATGAAGTTATCTTTGAAGAATTTAAAGGTACGGGTAACATGGAGCTTCAGTTGGACCGCAAGCTGTCAAACAAACGTATCTTCCCTGCTATCGATATAACCGCTTCAAGCACCCGCCGCGACGACCTGCTGCTCGACCGCGACGCCCTGCAGCGTATTTGGATATTGCGCAACCACCTGGCCGATATGAACTCGCAGGAAGCAATGGAATTTTTACAATCCCAGATAAGAGGCACCAAAACCAACGAAGAGTTTTTGATATCGATGAATTCGTGATAATTTCGGATTTCGGATGTTCGATTTCGGATTTAAACAATTGAAGATTTGCGAATGCGGTTAAATTTAAAATAAATCCGAAATCGAAATTTCGAAATCCGAAATAAAAAAACCTTCATTGCGTAATGAAAAACCGTGTAAAAAAACATGTGCCGAATGCAATTACCTGCGCAAACCTTTTTAGCGGATGCGTGGGTATTGTTTTAGCTTTTAAAGGCGAACTCATTGCCGCTTCGTACGCCATTTTTCTCTCTGCGATTTTTGATTTTTTTGACGGCCTGGCCTCCAGAGTGCTTAAATCATTTTCGGGCATAGGTAAAGACCTTGATTCGCTGGCCGATATGGTTAGCTTTGGCGTATTGCCCGCGGTGATAATGTACCAGCTGTTTTTGCAGGCGCATCAGATTGAAAAAGTAAGCAGTTGGTTAAACTTTGCGGCGTTTTTAATCCCGGTGTTTTCGGCACTGAGGCTGGCTAAATTTAATGTGGATACCAGGCAGTCCGAAAACTTCATCGGAGTGCCTACCCCGGCAAATGCCATATTGATCGCATCACTTCCCATGATCATCGAGCATCACAACCGGTTTTACACGCCTTATCTCACCAACCCCTACATACTGCTGGGCTTTGTGGTGATCATGTGTACGCTGCTGGTGGCAGAGATGCCAATGATGTCGTTAAAATTTAAAAATAGCGACTTTAATCAAAATATTTACCGCTATTTATTGTTGCTGTTTTCGGCAATTCTGATACTATTTTTTAAATTTGCGGCTGTTCCGGTGGTCATATTTATTTATATCCTCCTGTCCATTATTCAATTCAAATTTGCAGACGAGCCGGTTGCGGGCAATATCAAAAAAAACACCAATATCCGCTCCTGACAGGTTGATGCAGTTAAAAAAACCAATTAAAATGAAAAAATTCCAGGCCGAAATAGACGTGATGCCAAAAAAAGAAATTCTTGACCCCCAGGGTAAAGCCGTAACGGGAAGCATGAAAAACCTGGGGTTGTCAGAAATTCATAATGTACGTATCGGGAAGCACATTTCGCTGGAAATTGAGGCTGACAGCGCCGAAACCGCGCACAGTAAAGTTGACCAGGCCTGTAAAAACCTGCTGGCTAACCTGATAATGGAAAGTTATAGCTTTAACGTTAAAGAGATTAGTTAATTAGAGGTTTGAGATTAGTTTTATATGAAGGTTTTTCCTCCTAATCTCTAATCACTGTTCTCTATTCACTAATTATAATTCCGCTTCTTTCTCCGCCTTGATCAGTATCAGCGAGGAGATGTTGTCCACAACTACCGCTTTAACATCTTCAAATTTCGATCTTAAAAGCGCCGGGTCGGGCGCGCCAGCCTTTGCCATCAATTCAACCTCCTGTATATTCGCCTGGCACTGAGCCATCCCGAAAAAACCCAGGTTAGGTTTCAATTTATGCGCCGCAGCGGCGACAACGGTCCACTCACTACCTGAAATCCCTGCTGTTATCGTGTCCAGCAATTCGGGGGTGTGCTGCAAAAACATGTCGATCGACTCGACTATAAATTCCGTGCTTCCATCGGCAATATCATACAAAAAAGAGAGGTCGAGATCCTGTGGCATCAGATTTTGTGACATATTAAGTGTCCGTTAGTTCAAAAATATCTCTTTTTTACGATCAAATCGTCAGAAAGTTCGGATTTAAGCAGTGAAATTTTTTTATTTAACACCGGATGAAGCAAATTGGGCGCAATTTCGGCAAGCGGTTCCAGTGCAAACCGGCGTTTATGAAGTTCGGGGTGCGGGATCTGAAGCCCAGGTTCATCGATGATCTCGTGTCCATAAAACAATATATCGATGTCAATTGTGCGCGACCCCCACTTTTCTCCCCTTTCCCGTCCCAGTTTTCTTTCAATGTCCAATATTTTTTCAAGGACAATTCGTGGCGACAAATCAGATTGTAAAAGAACTACCTGGTTGAGATAATCAGGTGCATCGGTTTTTCCCCATGATTGAGTTTGGTACACCGCCGACGCTTTTATTACCGGGGCGATATGGGTGCCGATCTGCTCAATGGCCTTGTTCAAAAACTGCTCCCGATCGCCAAGATTACTCCCCAGTAACAATAAAACCTCATTCATGTTGTAACAAATATGATAGCAGGTGCTCTTAATATTATTATGTATCGAATTGCTAAGTTTGCATAATTAATAGATTTATAACAGTTAATGAAACAATTCTTCAAATTTGTATTTGCCAGCATGGTGGGAGTGATTTTGGCGAGCGTGATAATGTTCGTGATCCTGCTGGTATTTTTCTTTGGGTTGATAGCAGCTGAAAATGAAAAAACGGTTAATGTCGACGCCAATTCGATTTTGCGAATTTCATTCAATGTCCCGGTAACTGAGCGCACACCTGATGATCCACTCGTCAATCTCGGAATTGAAGACCAAAAAGCTGTCGGCCTGAATGATATTCTTGCCGACATTTCCAAAGCAAAAACCGACAATCACATAAAGGGAATCTTCTTGGATGAAAGTGCATTCACGCCCGAGCAGGCCAGCTCGGAAGAAATACGAAATGCGCTGATCGATTTTAAAAAATCGGGGAAATTCATTGTAGCCTATTCCGAGGTGTATGACCAGGGGTTTTATTACCTGGCCTCTGTTGCCGATAAGGTATATATTAACCCGAAAGGCATTTTCCTGTTTCATGGTTTTAGCCAGCAGATCACCTTTTTAAAGGGTGCGTTGGATAAATTAGGCATCGAGGCACAGATTATAAAAGTAGGCACCTATAAAAGCGCCGTTGAGCCATTTTTCCTTACTAAAATGAGCCCGGCAAACAAATTGCAGGTTACCTCCTACCTCGGTTCGTTATATGATCATTTTTTAACCAGTATAAGCGGAAGCCGGCATATCAGCAAAGATTCCTTATTTCAAATTGCCAATAATCTGAAGATCAAATTTCCTGAAGATGCCTTAAAGTATGGGCTGGTGGATGGCATGAAATATAAAGATGAAGTTTTAGATGAACTGAAGCAGCGCACCGGTGTTGACCATAAAGAAGATATCAAAACCGTAAACGTGCTTGATTACGTGAAAGCTTTGCCTGCAACCGGTAAAAAAGAGAAAAAAGAAAACAAAAACCGGATAGCCGTCATTTATGCTACCGGCGACATTATCGGCGGCGATGGTGATGATAACAGCATCGGGTCAGAAAGAATATCAAAAGCTTTACGGGAAGCCCGGCTGAATGACAATATAAAGGCGGTGGTTTTTCGGGTAAACTCGCCGGGCGGCAGTTCGCTGGCATCCGACGTGATCTGGCGGGAAGTAATGCTGACCAAAAAAGCAAAGCCGATCATTGTGTCTATGGGTGACTATGCCGCTTCGGGAGGCTATTATATCTCCTGCGCCGCGGACTCTATCATCGCCGAGCCCAATACCATCACCGGTTCCATCGGCATTTTTGCCGTGCTGCCCAATATGCAAAAGTTTTTTAATGATAAGCTGGGTATTACCTTTGATGGGGTGAAAACAGGTAAATACGCCGATCTGGGCGACATCAGCCGCCCACTCACCCCCGAAGAACGGGATATTTTGCAAAACGAGGTGAACCACGGCTACGACGATTTTACAAAGGCTGTAGCCAGCGGACGGAAGAAAACGCAGGAATATATCAACAGTATTGGCCAGGGCCGCGTTTGGACAGGCGAACAAGCCTTGAAGAACGGCCTGGTAGACAGGTTGGGCAACATTAATGATGCCATCAAA
>DASRTD010000210.1:0-18386 GCA_035656115.1 Mucilaginibacter sp. | reverse complement strand
GCGCTTTAGTTGGAATATTTCCAACGCATCCCTGTTTTGGCTGGCGGCAAGCAAGTAGTCGCCTTTAGCCCCCATCAGTTTCACCAGCGCTTTACCGTCACCCGGGATATAAATCCCGCTTTGCTGAATGGTAAGCGGTTTAAAATTCCCCGCCCCATCGCCTTTCAATAAAAGCCCGTTAAAGGCATCGTACCGGCCGGTCATCACCTCGGTTCCAAAGTCGTTGCCACTGATGGCAACGTCAAGGTTCCCGTCTCCATCAAAATCGTCCACCACCATTCCGTCAAGTTGTGATGTTTGGGCTTCAATGGGCAATGGCTGCATCGTAAACTTGCCGTTGCCGTCGTTGCGCAGGAAGCATGACTCCAATGTGTTCGCCTTCAGCCGGATGGCGCCGTTGCGCATTTCAGGGGTAATTACCGAATCCATGGTTGCCACCGCGTAGGTTTTATAATTTTGAAATTTCACGCGCATGCCAATTACTTGCTTAATTATATCATCCCTCGAATTGACCGGGAATTCTTTCAAATCGCCATTTTTATCTTTCAGGAATAGTGAAGGGAATGCATCGTAGCTGCCATTATTATCAAAATCTTTTGCCGTAATGTAGACTGGGTATTCGTCGGAAGCTTTATAAAAGGTATTCAGTCCAACGTTTCCGACGATATAATCAATCCTTCCGTCATGATTAAAGTCGCCTGCAGCGATGGTATTCCACCATCCTATCTTGTCACTTATTCCGGTCTTTGGGGTAACGTTTTTGAAAATGCCATGATCGTTCTTTAAAAATGTCACAGGCATCCATTCACCTGTAAGGATCAGGTCCGGCCACCCATCGTTATCAAAGTCTGAGAAAACTGCGTCGCATACCAAGCCGATATGGTTAAGGTCTTTCGCCACAGTTGAAGTTACGTCGGTAAACTTGATCACACCATCTTTGCTGTCGTTGCGCAAAATAAAGCTCGAAACAGGTTTAGGGTAGTTCCATGGCTCAACCCTGCCCGAAACAAACAAGTCGAGCTTGCCGTCTTTGTTGTAGTCAATTGCTTTTACACATAGTTTGCTGGTGAAATTTTGGGGGAGGGCCCCAACTGCCTCTTTAAAATTGCCTTTACCATCGTTTATGTAAATCCGGTCCTGGTATGAAGGCGAACCTGCTGCCTCAGCATAACCGCCTCTTGCAATGTACAAATCGAGGTGCCCATCGCCGTTTGCGTCGAACAACAAAAGGCCCTCATCCTTAAAATGCTCACCAGGGTTGTAGGTTCCTTTAGGTAACAAATCACGCTGAATAAATTTACCATCGGCCTGCTGCAGCAATACCTGGGCGGGATATTTGGACGTACCGCCTATCACCATGTCATCATAACCATTACCGTCAATATCCCCTACCGCAATTGCCGGTGTATACTGCGATAATTTATGCGGAATAAGTTTTTGAATATTAAAATCAGCAAGGTCCTCTTCCTGGTGTTTGTAGCTCACGCCTACTGAACGGGTAACCTCCTTAAATAATGATTGGGTATTTATTTTAGGCCCTGCAAATGAGTAGCTCTCCTTTGCATCTTTAATATTCACATTTAACACCTGATCGGCTTTAACATTTGTCAGCGTCTGCTTTTTACCGTTTTGCCACCTGATCACAACCGAATCAAGCCGGGTAATTTTACCAAGCCCAAAATGCGCGATATTTTGTATGGTCGACAGGTATCCCCTGTAGGGCGTATTTTCATATACCTGGTGTTTGCCCTGATCGTAATAAATATCGGCCCAGGCGCCAATGCCATTTATATTTTGCGGGCCGCCTGTAAACTTGACATGCAAAAAATGGCTGGCGTCCTTATTCTTTTCCCTCGAAGTATTCTTATAGATCAGTACCTCGTCGTTGATGTTGTTGATCACGAGGTCCATATCGCCGTCGTTGTCAAGATCCGCGTAAGCAGCACCGTTAGAAAAGGTCGGCACAGTCAGGCCCCAACTTTGGGTAACATCTGAAAATTGCAAGTTGCCGCCATTTTTAAACGCATAATTGGGGATTTTGACAATCGGTATCTGATCAAGTATTTGTTTTTTCGATGCAATCAGGTAGGCCTCGGCCCTGAACGTCGTAAAATCGTGATCGTTTACATCGCGCGGGTAACCATTTGTGACGATGATATCGCGAAATCCATCATTGTCAAAGTCGGTTATCAGCGGGCACCAACTCCAGTCAGTTTGCGACACACCGCTCAAAAAACTGGTTTCGCTAAATGCGGGCTCGCCAATGCTATCTTCCTGACCCAGCCTTGGGCCCTGGTTTATTTGAAGGGTATTGCGGTTATATTGATACTGATAACCGTAGTAATCAAAATTTTTAAATGTTTGATAGGAGTTTGATGGCATAAACATCTTTTTCCGGTAGTTGTCCTCCGGAAACATATCCAGTTCAAATACATCAGCCAGGCCGTCGTTGTTCAGGTCTTCAATGTCCTGGCCCATGGCGCTGTTTGACGTGTGTTTAAAGTATTCTTTCGATTTGTCGGTAAACGTACCATCGTGATTGTTGATGTACAGGATGTTATTCGACAAGAAATCGTTCGTTACATAAATATCCTTCCATCCGTCGCGGTTTATGTCAACGGTAGTCGTGCCATGACCATAGCCTTCAATCAATATGCCCGCCTGTTTTGACACGTCATGAAATACAGGGTGTTTTAACACTGGGTCCCAGTCGTTGCGGTATAATCTGCCGGTGCTTTTTCCGGTTCCATCTTTAACAATCGGTCTGAAGGTGCTCGTATTATCCGACGATTCCGCATTGTTCACCGTGAGGTACATATCCAGGTCGCCGTCGTTATCATAGTCAAAAAACGTGGCCATTGTTGAATGGAGTTTTATATCCAGCCCATATTCCTTAGCCATCTCTTTAAAATGGGGCACCCCATTTTTATCAGGGCCCTGGTTAATATAAAGTAAATTTCTTCTTTTGTTCGAATCGTTGAGCAAGGTATTGCAAACATAAATATCCAGCAAACCATCGTTGTTAATGTCCACAACGGCAACGCCCCTGCCCCAGCCACCGATACCGCCAACGCCGGCCTCTTCGGTAACATCCACAAATTTCATATTGCCCTTGTTAAGGTAAAGTCTGTTTGGTACCGAATTGCCAACCAGGTAGATGTCCTGCAATCCGTCGTTGTTAAAATCGCCTATCCCAACACCCCCGCCGTTATAAATATTGAGTTTATCAAGCGGATTAATGGAATCGTTTTCGACGATGCGATTATTAAAATGAACCCCCGACCAGGAAGAAGGGATAAGTTCAAAAAGCGTGTCCTTTTTTTTACAGGAGAGCAAACAAAGAAAAGAAAACCCAAAAAATAGAATCCGCCAAATCTTCATCAATACAGTAATTAGAGCCGATATTTTAAATCAAGCAAATAGTTTGTGCCTGTTATGTTCCTGCGTATAAAATTGGTTAAATAATCGGTTTTTCTGGTCGAAACTAATTAATTTTTCATCAAAAAAACACCTGTCAAGATAAAAAAAAAGAGGCGGCGACCATGGCCACCACCTCTTTTTTTAAGAAATTAACTATTAATAACCAGGGTTTTGTTTTAACTGTCCGTTTTCAAGCTGAATTTGCTCCAGCGGTACCGGATAAAGTTCATTCCTGCCTGCGGTAAAGGTATGACCGTCCATTACCGGATTAATATAGTAATGCAAAATGTCAAATTTACGGGTCACATTTGCAATGTGTCCATTGACCACACCAGCCATAAAGCCGGTACCCATTGGACCGCTGTCCACACCATCCCAGCGCTGCAAGTCGAAGAAACGGTGACCTTCCATACCAAACTCAAGCTGCTCCTCCATTTGCACGGCTTCGCGGGCATATGCCTGTGAAGGGAAAGAAGTGTATAAACCGATTTGGTAATTAGCTGCAGGGGTATTGGTAAACCCAGCTGACGGATTGCTGTTATCAACATAAGTATGAACCCAACCAGCAGTATTTTGCATACGTGCACGTACTACGTTAATATCGGCCATTGCAGTAGCCAATACGCCGGTTTCAATTTCACATTCAGCGCGATATAAATATAAATCGGCAACAGTCATAATATTGTAATTGTCGGATGTACCCTGGGCAGTTGCCCAGCCACCGTTATTATCAGTGGTTGATGACTGTTGAGCATGGTTAAACACATTTTTGATCGGGTTATAAGGGCATAGGTCGCCGCGTGACCATTGTTCGCCGCCGCACAATCCCCAATCTCTGTAAGGAATACCATAACGGCCTAATGTCCAATCGATACGTGGATCAAGTGCATCAGTAGCCTGAACATAAGGTGCAGAAGCAATAGTATCAGGCGTTGGACTTGTTGGGTCTAAAGCAAACTTTGTGTACGCTCCGGTAGGATTCCATTTTACTGACTTGGCATTTGAACAATTATGGTCATTTTCCATGTAAGTCAGGGCATAGTTTGGTATATTGGCAGTAACAGTTGTAGTGGTCTTATTATCACCGGTATAGTCGGTCACACTAGTGCTGGTTGTACCCAACATTGGCAAACCGTTTTCATCTACTTTAAATGCATTAGCCAAAGTATAAGATGGCTGATAGAACCCGCAGCAGCTGGTATAATCGCCTGCCGGGAAGTTCAAGGCTTCTCCCGGATTGTCATTGTTTCCATTTGACCCATCGTTTACAGTCATCTGCACAGCAAAAACCGACTCAGGGCCATTCTTTTTCGAAGCATCATAGTTATCTTCGTAATTGGCAGCCAATGCATATTTAGTACCACCAGCGGTCTTGCCGTTTAAAATACAGTCAGTAAACAACGGCAAAGCGGTTGCATATTGATGGTCAAACAAATACGCCCTGGCTAACATCGCTTCAGCAGCGTACATGTTGGCCCGGCCGACGTCACTTTGTGTTACGGGCAACCCTGAGGTTGTACTTGCGCCTGCTGCAAAATCGGCTTCAATCTGTTTCCAGATCGGTCCCGGGTTTGGAACGTTGTAGTTGCCGGCGGCATAAGTTACCGTTTCGTCAACGTAGGGCACGTTTTTAAACATTTTGCACAATTCAAAATGGAAAACACCCCGCAGGAACCTGGCTTCCAATATTGCTTCCGCTCCATAAGCCGGAGACACTGATCCGTCTTTAATCAGGGGTACTTCCCTGATCACGTCATTAGCGCGCTGAACAGCATTATAGAAGAACGCCCATTTCTCGCTGATGTACTCGTTTGAAGGGTCGAGCGAGTGGTTTTCAATCGGGGCTGCTGTGGGCTGGTCGGTAGTGTTCGATCCTTTAAAAGCATCGTCCGCGCCAACCCCTCCATAGATCCAGTTGTCAATACCGGTTTCCCACTCGGTAGACGTTTCGTCATAACCCTTCAGCGCCGAATAAGCGCCGATAAGCAAACCATCCAAGCCAGCCTTGTTGGCCAGCACAGCGCCGCTTAATTTCCCTGTTACTTCCTGGTTGAGCAGCTTCTTACACGAATAAGTCAGTGTAAAGACGGCCAGGAAGGCAAGGGCAATGAATTTACCATAAGATTTTTTCATAACTCTAATTTTTTATCAATTAATTATTAAAATGTTAAGTTAACACCTAAAATGTACTGTCGTTGATTGCCAGGATAAGCGCCATAGTCGATACCTAGTGGAGCGCCGTTACTGTTAGGAGTGCCGCTTGGTTGATTGTCGATGGATGAAACTAACTCGGGATCCAAACCGGTATATTTGGTAATGGTGAACAGGTTAGTTGCCTGCGCATAAATATGCAGCTTATCGATACCAATAGTTTTTAACATCGTAGGGTTTAAGGTATAACCTATCTGCAGTACGCGGCATTTCAGGAATGAACCGTCCTGTACGTAGTACGAACTGATAGTGCTTGAACCCACTGCATTTGCATAAGATGCGGCTGACAGCGTAGCGTTTGGATTGGTTACCTGGCCATTTTGTACGATTGCGGCATCATTGTACATCCTTAAACTCTTACCACCCTGGAACGTGCTGTAAAAGTCGGTCCAGTATTCAGTGTAGTTAAAGTCCTTGTTGCCCTGAGAACCATACAATACCATGGTAAAGTCGAACCTCTTATAACTGGCGTTAATGTTAACGCCATAAGTAAAGTTGGGGTTTGGATTACCGATAAATGTACGGTCGTTCGCGTCGATCTTTCCGTCGCCGTTAACATCTTTATAAATAAACGACCCTGGCGCCGCACCCGAATAGCTGGGTGTGCTGGTTACCTGTGCAGCATTCTGGTAAACACCTTCAACCTGGTAGCCGAAGAACTCGCCGATCGGGTGACCTACCTGGTTTCTTACGATGTCGTTATCACGGCTGCTGGCTGTATCAAAAAAGGGCGATACGCCTGTTTCCGAAACGATATTGTTTTTGTATGTAGTAATATTTGCGCCGATGCTAAAAGTAACATCCTGGTTTACCCTGTCGTGGTAGGTTGCAGAAATGTCGAAACCTTTGTTGGTCACGTCGCCGATGTTAACAACAGGCGGAGTAGCGCCACCCAGTGTATTAGGCAGTGTAGCGCCGAATAACAAACCAGTACTTTGCTTGTTATACCATTCAGCCGTAAGGTCTAAGTGGTTGAATAACGAAGCATCGATAGCAACGTTAGTGGTTTTGTCAACCTCCCAGGTAGTGTGGACGTTACCCAGGTTACTATTGAAAAACCCTTGATTGGTTGTGCTGTTACCACCGCCGATGCCATAATAGGATTGTCCTGGCCCTGAATCGTACAAGTTATAAGGGTTAGTAGCGGGAACGTTAGCGCTGTAACCTGCTTCTCCATAGCTGCCGCGCAGCTTAAGGTCGTTTATCCAGCTGATCCCCTTCATGAAATCCTCCTGCGAAATACGCCATGCAACACCCACGGATGGGAAGGTACCCCATTGGTGGCCGGGATATAAGGTCGATATACCATCACGGCGCACGGTAGCGGTCAGGATATAACGGTCATTGTAGCTATAATCCGCTTTTGCGAAGAATGATTCAATGGCAACAGGCTGCGCATTTATGGAATATGGCGCTGCTGTAGGAAGGCTTCCCACACCGATGTGGGCATACGCAGGGTCAAGCGAAAACAAGCCTGTATTAAACGCATGCAACTCTCTGCCTGTGCTGTAACGCTGCTCATAACCTGCAATTACGTTTATATTATGCTTGCCAAAAACTTCCTTATAGTTAATGGTATTAGTCCAGTTGTAATTGGTATACAATTGCTCATTTTCATCAATCCCGTTTGGATTGGCGTGGCTTTCGTAGTTCTCATAACTGGTGTAGGCGACATCGTTATAGTATTGGTCAAACATACGGCCACCCAGGCTCATATGCAAAGTAAAATACTTTAAAACGTCAGCTTCCGCAAAAACATTTCCTTCTACATATATAAAACGGGCATGGTTGCTTTCGCCGCGTACCGCTGCCGCATAAGGGTTGCTGCCGTTACCAAGCGGTTCGCCGGTAGGGCCGTCATAACCGCCGCCATAATTAACGCCGCTTACGTCAAACACCGGAATGATAGGCATCTCACGGTATGTATAAGAGATAGTTCCAGCTTCCTGTTGTTGATCACCGGGATAACCGCCTTCATTTTCCCTGTAGGTAGCGTCGCCGGTTTCGCCAAAACGGATATGACCAACGTTAAAGTTGGTATTTACGCGGGCCTGGTAACGTTTTTCGTAAGTGCCCAGCAAAGTACCTGTCTGGTTAACATAGTTTAACGAATACAGGAAAGTACTCTTGTCCGTACCGCCGCTTGCAGTAACAGTGTGCTGCTCGGTTGGGGCGTTGGTGAATATGGAGTGAAACCAGTCGGTACCGTTGCCTGTCGCAAATTTCTGGATCAGGAAGTCGTTACCAGGGTTAGCCGGATCGAATTTATAGTATTGCAAAATGCTCGCGTCGTTGGTAACACCCGCAGCGCCAAAAACAGGAACAGCAGAGCCGCCGTGATACCCATAGGTTGGAATAACGCCTGCGCCACCAGGATACAAGCCTTCAGTAGCAACGTCATTTGCACGGAATGCTTCGATGGATTGGTCGGCAGGGCTCATGATGTCCCAAACGTTGCCTGAAAGTGGTTGCTGGTCGCCGTAAAACCCATCATAAGTGATAGTTGTTTTACCGGCCTTGCCTTTTTTAGTGGTAACCACAACAACACCGTTACCACCGGCAACACCATAAATGGCGGCGGCGCCTGCGTCTTTCAACACCGAAATGCTTTCGATGTCGTTCGGGTTAACCAGCGACATATCGCCTACCTGAACACCATCAACCACATAAAGCGGTGTCGTGTTGCCGAAGTTTCCCATGCCACGAACGTAAACGTTGCTTGGCGAACCCGGGGCGCCGTTGTTAACAACGGTAACACCCGCGGCCTGCCCTTGCAGCAACTGCTCGGAACTGGTGGAAGCGATTTTTCTGGCATCGCTCACATCAACCGTCGCTACCGAGCCAACTATGTCTTTCTTTAGCTGGGTTTGGTAACCGGTTACCACCACCTCGTTCAGCGTACTGGCGGATGGAGCAAGCGAAATGGTAATGAAGTCGCCACTTTTTACTGTGACTTCCTGCGTCACATACCCGATGTAACTTACTACAAGTACGTTACCGGGGCTTAATGACAAGGTGAAATCACCGTTGACGTCAGTTACAGCGCCCGTGTTGGTGCCCTTGATCCGAACGGACGCACCAACCACCGGTAATTTGTCATCGGAACCGATAACCTTACCTGTGTGTTTTGTTTGGGCTGTAACTACCAATGAAGAAACCATGCAGCATAGCAGCAGGCATAGTGTTCTTCCTTTTAGGAGTAAACTTTTAAACATGAGATTTGAGATTTAGTTGATTAATTTATTTGATTTTAAGCTTATTAGTTACAATTTAAATTAAACATTCACTCAATTTTAAACGGGAGCTAAAAATATGCTTAAACCAAAAAAACTCATGCTGACGCCAGTTTACTGTGTCATTAAAGGCATTACGGGAAGAATGTGAGATTCGTAACAGTCTTGTCATGAAATTTTTTTTAATCGGTTTAACACTTTAGCTACCGCACTTTTCAAGCCATCTGAGGGAACCAAAAATGGCCGAAAAATTCAATAAATGTTGTACAAATACTAGGTTTTTAATAATTGTTAGCCAACGCCAAACATTGAATTGGCATTGATACTAATGTAAATAGTGTGTACTGTTTACACAAGTCATATTTTAAGAATTATAAATTAATTATTTTAACACCGGTAAAATTGAAGCGTATGCATATTTTAAATTAAAACATTATCAAATTATCAACAAAAAGGCCATAATTTATTAAAAATGACAATGTAATAATGTTGTTATGATAGTCGAAATTTTACAGAAAAACACGTTTACGCCGCAATTTGCAATAAAAATGACATTTGTGCCCTTCATTTTTGATTATGACACACCCCCGGTTAAATCAAAATCGTCAAAAAAATAAAATGTTAAATATTCATTATAATTTGGTAAAAATGTCACTATTACAATTATTATTACCGAATGTTTAACATTGCGAAAACTTTATTTGCACAATTAGTTAAAACAAGAAGAATTAGTTAAAGCGGAAAGAAAAATCCCGATCGCGGCCAGATGTTAAAAAATTAAATTTGTGCGGCGCTTATTTTGGCATAAATGATGGCAAAATAATATTTGGCGCCGTTTGGTCCTTTTTATTTCCCGAACGCCAAAATTGTTTGATAAAATCAAGGCTGCGATGACCGGGTGCGTTTTCTCAAAACAGCAGCCGAATATTATTTTGTTCGCCCTTTATAAGGCATGATCCGAATCACCAAACTCTTTTGGTTGGCTACTTTATTTTGCCCATTGCACCGAAGCGGAGTGCGTATCCGAAGAGTTAGTACCTATCTGGACAATAAATTCACCGGGTTCCCAATCGTAGATCAGCTTGTTATTGTAAAACTTCAGGTCTTTAGTCGTGATGTTGAAGGTCACGTCCCTGCTTTCGCCAGGTTTTAGTTCGATCTTCCGGAAATTTTTCAATTCCTTTACCGACCGGCTGATACTGGCTACCGGGTCGCTTATGTAAAGCTGAACAACCTCTTCGCCGGTATAGCTGCCGGTATTGGTAACGGTAACAGTAGCTTTCAGCGTTTCATTACCTTTCAGGCTGGTTTTATCCAGTTTTACACTGCTATATTTAAAGGTAGTATAACTGAGCCCATATCCGAACGGATATAAAGGGTCGTTCGAAATATCGATGTAGTCTGATTTAAATTTGGCAGCTTCATGGCCGTTAAAAGGCCGGCCTGTATTTTTATGGTTATAATATATAGGTATCTGCCCAACACTCAGCGGAAAGGTAGCGGTGATCTTGCCCGAAGGGTTATAGTTGCCAAAAAGTACATCTGCAATAGCATTCCCTGCTTCTGTACCCGGCGCCCAGGCATCCAATATGGCATCGGCATGTTTATCTTCCCATGGCAGCGTGAGCGGCCGGCCGTTAAACAATACGATAACCAAAGGTTTTCCGGTTTGCGAAAGCGCCTTGAGCAAATCGCGCTGGCTTTCGGGTATACGAATATCCGACCTGCTCGATGATTCGCCCGACATATTAGCTGACTCCCCTACCACAGCAACAACAACATCGGCCTTTTTTGCGGTTTCAACTGCCTCATCGATCATTTCCTTTGCTGATCGTGTATCTTTTTCTTGTTTCATGCCAAAAAACCATGACCGGGCATTTAAGAGCGAGTCGTCAGTGATATTGGATCCTCTTGCATACAATAAATTAACATCACTCCCTGCCACATTTTTTATCCCTTCCCTTACGCTCACTGATTTTCTGGGGTCGCCGGCGATTACCCAGGTGCCCAGCATTTCGGAATGGTTATCGGCCAGCGGCCCGATCAGGGCAATTGTCCCGGATTTTTTTAGCGGGAGCGTTTGATTTTTGTTTTTTAGCAATACAAAAGAGTGTTCGGCAATTTTACGGGCAAACGCGCGGTTGGCATCGGTTAATACATCCGTTTTTTCCCTGGCGGGCGTGATCGATTTATCCGGATTATTGAAAAGGCCCAATTTATATTTAGCCTCAAGCACCCGGCGGCACGCCAGGTCGATTTCCAGTTGTGTAACTTTTCCTTCCTTCAGCGATTTTTTCAATGTCGATAAAAATCCCTCGCCTACCATGTCCATATCGAGCCCTGCTTTCAGCGCCAGCGCTGAGACGGTCTGCAGATCGCCGAGGCCGTGATTAGTTAGTTCGTTTACCGCAGTATAATCAGAAACAACAAAACCTTTAAAGCCCCATTGCTTTCTGAGCAGGTCAGTCAACAGCCATTTATTTGCGGTGGCGGGGACGCCGTTTATCGTGTTGAACGAGCTCATAAAGCTGCCCGCACCCGCATCAACTGCGGCCTTGTAGGGCGGCAGGTAATCCTGGTACATCTTTATCAGGCTCATATCAACAGTATTATATTCACGGCCCGCTTCGGCGCCGCCATACAGCGCAAAGTGTTTTACACAAGCCATTACGGCATCGGAGTTTTGCAGGCTGGCGCCCTGGTAGCCGCGAACCATTGCCTGCGCTATTTGCGAGCCCAGCCATGGGTCCTCCCCGGAGCCTTCGGATATGCGGCCCCATCTTGCGTCGCGGGCAATATCTACCATCGGCGAAAATACCCAGTTCAAACCTTCGGCAGTAGCTTCTTTTGCCGCAATGTGCGCCGACTGTTCAATCAGCCCCAAATCCCAACTTGCTGAAATGCCCAGCGGTATCGGGAAAATGGTACGATGGCCATGTATAACGTCCAACCCAAATATTAGAGGTATATGCAGGCGCGACTCTTTGACAGCCACATCCTGTATCTTTTGAATATCATCAGCACCGTATATCCCGAAAACGCCGCCAATCTCGCCCTTCTTTATTTTCTCCTCAACACCTTTGTTCACTACCGACCCAGTCGTAGCCCGGCCAACAGTTACCAGGTTGAGTTGCCCGATTTTTTCGTCCAGTGTCATTTTGCTCATCAGGTTGTTGATGTAGGCATCCATTTTGCTTTCTGCCTTGCTTTGCGCAAATGACTGAGAAAAGGGAAAAGCCAAAAACAGGGCTGCGAGCACGCCGGCGGAGAAAAACGATCGGTTCATTTTTTTAGTTTAAAATTGTTGTTTACTCGCGGCGCAGTCATCGCTACAGGATACAGACCTGCCCCGTGGTATCAACTATTCGATAAATATTGATTATAATTGGCTTGATTTAAAAAATCAAAGTGTATTATTGACACAATTGTAGGATTTATAATTCAAATAATCAAAGTATTTTTGCACTATAACCGAAATGTTAACCAAAAAAGAACTTAAAGCATATTGCGCAACCGCCCGCGAAAATTACCTGCCCCATATATCGATCGACTGTGTGGTTTTTGGATTTCATGAGGGGGAAATGAAGGTGCTGATATTAAAGGTTAAAAACGAGGAGGCCTGGTACCTTCCCGGTGGTTTTGTGCTGAAGCAGGAGCCGATAGAAATGGCAGCAAGCCGCATATTAAAGGAGCGCACCGGCCTGGAAAAGATTTTTTTGCAGCAATTTCATGTTTTTGGCGACCCTGAACGTTCCAAGCAACATTTCGACATGTATAAGGATATGCTGCCCGCTAAAGAAAACTGGTTCTCAAACCGTTTTTTGACCATCGGATATTACGCGCTGGTTGATTTTGTTGAGACCAATCCCACTCCCGACGAACTTTCGGCGACTTGCCTCTGGCGGGGGCTTGATGACTTGCCTGAATTCAGACTTGACCATGCCCTCATCCTAAAAACCGCCCTTGATACCCTGCGCCTGCAACTGCATTATCAACCCATAGGCTACAACCTGATGCCAAAGGAGTTTACCATGCCTGAACTGCAAAAACTTTATGAAACGATTTTAGACAAAAAGCTCGACCGGAGAAATTTTCAGCGGAGAATGCTCGGCTTTGGTATTCTGAAGCGTTCAGACCATCAACGCAAGGGAGGAGCGCATAAGGCGCCCTTTCTTTACTCCTTCGACCTGGAAAACTATGAAGCTGCTTTGAAAGAAGGCTTTAAAGGTGGATGGTGAGTTGATTTCGGTCGCGACAGCTATCGGGATACGATTTCGGATTTAGGCATTGCCGTTTGAGATTTATCTTGGATATATTTGACCCAGATAAATTATTGCCCATGAAATTACAGTTGAGGGTGCTCATTGCGGCGTCAATTATAGCCGTCAATAATGGTTATGCCCAAACGAGCCTGCCAGTTCCTGCAAATCTGCAAGCCACCTATATTAAAGGAACCCGCACTGCCGCCGGCGAACCTGGTAAAAACTACTGGCAAAACCGGGCTGATTATACCATAAAGATCAGCTTTAATCCCAACACCCGGCTGTTAAGCGGAACGGTGGCCATTGATTATTTTAACAATAGCCCCGATACGTTAAACCAGGTTAATTTTAAACTTTACCCCAATCTGTACAAAAAGGGATCTATCCGCAATATGCCAATTTTGCCCCAGGATATTAGCGACGGCGTCGACATTCAGCAACTCAGCATCAACAGGCAACCGCAAGCCCCTGCCCAGTGGACGATTGACGGGACAAATATGACGGCAAGGCTGCCGGCAGCCATCGCACCGAAACAGACCATTCATTTTGATATTACTTACGCCTATACTTTAAATAAAACATCGCACATCCGCACCGGGCAGGTGGATAGCGGCGCATTTTTTATCGCCTATTTCTTTCCCCGCGTTGCTGTTTATGACGATATAGACGGCTGGAACCAAAATCACTATACAGGCACCCAGGAGTTTTATAACGATTTTTGCCATTTCAGCCTGGAGCTTACCGTTCCGGGCAACTATGAGGTTTGGGCAACTGGCAACCTGGAAAATGCCAGCGAGGTTTATAACTCCACTATTTCGCAACGGATAACGGATGCCGGGAAAAATGACAGCGTTACAAACGTGATAACCGATGCCGACCTGAAATCTGGCAATATCACCCAAAATAAAACGGTCAATACCTGGAAGTTTGAGGCCGACAGCGTTACGGATGTTGCTTTAGCTACCAGCAATCATTACTTATGGCAAGCCAGCAGTTTGGTAGTCGACCCCAAAACCAACAGGCGCACGCGGGTCGATGCCGTTTTTAACGCCAATCACAAAGACTATTTTAATGTGATCGGTTATGCGCGCAAAACAGTGGAGACCATGAGCTATACCTTCCCCAGATGGCCATACCCCTACCCGCATGAAACGGTATTTGATGGTTTGGACCAGATGGAATACCCGATGATGGTAAATGACAATCCCGAAGAAAAAGCGGAAGACGGCATCGAACTTACTGACCACGAGATATTTCACACCATGTTCCCCTTTTATATGGGCACAAATGAAACCAAGTATGCCTGGATGGACGAGGGCTGGGCGACGATTGGCGAATGGGTGATCAGCAGTTACATCGACCCGAAGGTAACCGATACTTTTGCCATTGAAGGCTACGAAAGTAACGCCGGCAGCGAAAATGACCCGCCGGTAATGACCCTGAGCACTGAGCTGGACGGCAGGGCCTACGAAACAAACTCATACCCCAAACCAGGATTGGGATACCTATATATTAAGGATATGCTGGGCGATGAACTTTTTACAAAGGCCCTGCACTATTATATTACCCAATGGCACGGCAAGCACCCCATGCCGTATGATTTTTTTAATTGCATGAACACCGGCTCGGGCATGAACCTGAACTGGTTTTGGAAAAGATGGTTTTTCGACTCCGGCGTACCCGACCAGGCGATTGATAAAGTAACCCACACCAATAACCAGTATACGGTGGTTATTAAAAGTATAGGAACAAAACCGGTCCCTGTTGACCTGACGGTGTTTTATGCCGGCGGCACAACAAAACTCATCCATAAAACCATCGCCTGCTGGAAAGACGGTAATAAAACCATCAGTTTGAACTTTACGGCCGAAAAGAAAGTTGATAAGATGGTTTTAGGAAACGGCTACGATGCGGACGCAAACAAGGAAGATAATATTTGGATGGCGCAATAAACTCACTCAACCCACCAAAATGGCGGGTTGAGTGAGCAAATGCCTTTTTAGCCATTTGAGTGCATGGCTACAACATTGCCCTCGGTGTCAACAAAGAAGCCCATGTAACCGATCTCATCGCTTATCTTCATTTTCGGCATGTGCACCTTGCCGCCGGCGGCTTCAACTTTTCCTAAGGGGCCGTCAAGGTCGGGGTTGGCATTGAGGTAAATTTTGGCGCCGTCAACGCTCGGTTTGTGGTACTGGCTTTCAACCAGGCCTCCGCCGACTTTGCCGTTCATCATGTCGGCCGGAAAATAGGCCATTTTCATGCCCATCATTTCTTGTTCCATCATTTCGATCCCGAAGATCTCTTCGTAGAATTTTTTAGCCCTGGCGATATCCGTTACTGATATCTCAAACCAGTTTAATGCATTGGTAGTTGCGTCCATAGTTTTTTGTTTTTAATTGATTTTTTTAAAGCTATCTATTGTTTATTAAGTTATTGTATGCGTATCAACAAGGATTTGTTGTGTCAAAACTATGGCCAATTGCCGATACCCATAGCGTGTAATTACGACAACATTAGGGGTTGATTGCGACAAAGGGTTGTTGTATGTTTGGACTAAGATTTTTTGGATTTGGGGGATGATAAGATTATTCTCTGCTAAAATCCAATAATCATTATAATCCTATAAATCCTAGTTATGAAACGAGTAGCCATTTTAGTTCCCAACAGTCCGTGCATCTTAAGCAGCGTAATTGGCGCTTATAAAGTATTCACAACTGTTAATCAAACACTGGAAAGCCAGGGAAAGCGGCCTTTTTTTGATATTAAGATGGTAGGGCTGAGCAGTGAAACGCGCCTGTATGAAGGGCTATTTTTGGTACGGCCGGAAATATTGGTAAAAGACTTGAAAAAAACCGATCTGGTAATTATTCCGGCATTTAATGGCGATATCTCAACGTGCCTGAAACTAAACATGGATTACGTCCCCTGGATCATCGATCAATATAAACAGGGCGCTGAGGTGGCCAGCCTTTGCACCGGGGCCTTTTTGCTTGCCTCAACAGGGTTGCTGAAAGGCAAAAAATGTTCCACTCACTGGCTAGCGGCCAACGCATTCAGGCAGGCATTCCCCGATGTAAAATTGCAGCCCGAAAAAATTATTACCGACGAGCTGGGTATGTACTCCAGCGGCGGCGCTTACTCCTTTTTAAACCTGATGATCTACCTGGTAGAAAAGTTCTGCGGCCGCGAAATGGCGGTGCACTGCTCAAAAATACTGGAAATTGAAATCGAGCGTAAAAGTCAGTCACCGTTTGCCATTTTTATTGGGCAAAAAACGCACGAGGACGAGCCGATTAAACAAGCCCAGCTGTTTATGGAGAATAATGTGAGCACAAAAGTATCTGTTGATCAGCTTTCGGATATGTTTGCCATCAGCCGCCGCAATTTTGAGCGCCGGTTTAAAAAAGCCACCTCAAACACCCCGGTTGAATACCTGCAGCGGGTAAAAATAGAAGCCGCCAAAAAAAGCCTCGAATCCAGCAGGGAAAATGTGAACGAGGTGATGTACTCGGTGGGTTATTCGGATAGCAAAGCCTTTCGCACGACATTTAAAAAGATAACCGGGTTATCGCCGGTGAGTTACAGAAATAAGTATAATAGGGAGATGGCGGTGATGTAGACCAGAAGTCGGAAAGTATTAAAGTCCGGAGGACAGCGTGCCAAAAAACACCGAAGTAGGCGGCTTTTTATGCCCCCTTCGGATAAACGTATGCCGTTTGCTCTTCTTTCATTTTTACTGGCCTAACCTCTACCCTTGCAGTTGAAGTATAGGCAAACTCCGGGTTGCCTTTGGCAATCTCAACCGCTTCGGCCAGGGAATGGGCCATAATATGGTAATAGCCCACAATCACGTCATCACCTTCGCTGTATGGCCCCTCGTGCCAATTGTTGCCTGAACCAGACAGCATCACACCCTCCCTTATCAATGGCTGGGCCTTTTTAAGGTTGCCGTTTGCCGTTAGTTTTTCAATATAAACCCGGCAGGCTTCCAAAAATTCCAGGTTCTTTTCGGCCGAAAAAACGTTCTTGCTATCTGCCTCATTGCGGATGAGCAGCATAAATTCTTTCATAATGGTTTTTGTTTGATGAGAAAGACGCATTAAAGTTAAGAAGTAAAAATCAGGATTTGCTTATACAATCGTCGTCAGTTCATTTTTCCACCCACAAATACGCGCGCCGGCTCGGATATTCAACGCCCACATAAGGGTAGCGTTCGATCGCATCCAAAACCTTGAAGCCAGCATCCTTCAGCAACTTCAATATTTCTTCCGTCTGGAAAAAATAAAAATCAATATCCACCTGTTCGCCAAAAAACTCGTCGCGGTGAACGATACCCTCGCCGATATGAAAGGATAGTAAGAACTGGCCTCCGGGTTTTAGTACCCTATAAATTTCATTAAACGCCTTTTCAAGTTGTTCCGCGTTAAAATGCACTATTGCATAGAAGGCCACTGCTGAGGCGAAATACCCTTCGGGAAAATCCAGTTTCAGCATATCGGCAGTTTGAAATTGCAGATCAGGCGACAACTCCTTTGCTTCCGCGATCATCCCTGGCGAAATATCTGTGCCCAAAATATCTTTCACCCCATTATCGGCCAAAAATCGGGCAATCTGGCCCGGGCCACAGCCCAGGTCGGTCATTTTGCCCCTGCCTTTATTTTCTGCAGCAAACTGTTTGAGCAGCAGCCGGTCGAGGGGCTTTTTTGCAAGCTCGTCAAACAGCTCAACTGCATAAGCGGAAGCAACCGCATCATAGCAATTTTTTACCTTTTTGCTTTCCACTGATGTTTTTTGATGCTTTTTGGCCAAATATACCCATCAAAAGTGATTTACATCATTTTTGGTTGTGACAAGCCTCATGATTAAAACCCGGATTTAGCTGAACCTTTACCGTATAAAAATCAAAAGAAATTTTAATAAAAAGTTTTTCAATCAAATTCAACAGATCATGAAACTACAATCATCAAAATTGCTTTCAATACTGGTAGTATCTACAGCAATGTTCACCGCCATGGCTGCCAGGGCCCAAACAAAACCATGGGTAGCCCCGGCAACAGCACAAGCAGTAGTAAATCCCGTTGCGCCTGACGCTTCAACATTAAAAGACGCCAAAGTGATTTACATCACCAATTGCGCCCCATGCCACGGTGATAAAGGAAAAGGCGACGGCCCCGCCGCTGCCGCATTAAACCCCAAACCGGCTGACCATACCAGCCCGGCATTAAGAAACGAAAGCGACGGATCGCTTTTCTGGAAA
>DASRTD010000209.1:0-14027 GCA_035656115.1 Mucilaginibacter sp. | reverse complement strand
GACGTGGGCGAACAAAAAGAATCAAACGGATATAACATTACAGTATTAAAGAAATCCGACCAAAATATCGAATCAGTTAAACTCGAACTACTCATAAATGAAGAAGATGCTGTAGATTTACATTGATCTGCTTAGATAATGCAACTCTTTTACACTCCGGACATCCATCCTGCCAGCCCCCAATATTTTCTGAACGAGGAGGAAAGCAAGCATTGCGTACGTGTGCTGCGGCTTTCAACCGGGGATGAAGTACAGTTGATCGATGGCAAAGGCGGATTTTACTCGGCAAGAATTTCGGATGCGCATCCAAAAAGAACATTGCTCCAGGTATTTTCTGTAACAACGGAGTTTAACAAACGAAACCACTATTTGCATATTGCCGTGGCGCCCACTAAAAATATCGAGCGAATGGAGTGGCTGCTGGAAAAAGCGACAGAGATAGGCGTCGACGAATTATCTTTCCTGATTTGCCAGCGTTCGGAGCGGCGGGAACTAAAGCTGGACAGGCTTAACAAGATTGTTACCGCGGCTGTGAAGCAGTCTATCAAGGCGTATCACCCCGTTTTAAACGGCCCGGTTAGCTTTGATCAGTTTATCAAACGCCCTTTCGGTGGCCAGCGATTTATTGCGCATTGTGCGAAGGGAGAAAAAATCCCCCTCCGGGCAGAGATTAAACCGGGAAACCATTGTTTGATCCTGATAGGCCCGGAAGGCGATTTTGCATCAAACGAGATTGACGAGGCTTTGAACAACGGTTTTAAAGCAATAACTTTAGGCGACAGTCGTTTGAGGACTGAAACGGCAGCTCTGGAAGCGTGTTTTGAAGTGAATTTTTTGAATCGTTGATGATGAAGCGAGCGATACTTGCAATGATAGGGTGCTGTTTGCTTTTTCTGACAAACAGCTTTAATGTCCCTACTTATAAGATGGCCAAGCTAAAGTATAATGGCGGTGGCGATTGGTATGGCGACCGCACGGCCCTGCCAAACCTGATAAAATTTTGTAACGATAATTTAAAGACCAACTTTCAACCGGAAGATGACGTTGTAGATGTGGGCAGCGCTGAAATATTCAATTACCCTTTTATTTTTATGACCGGGCACGGCAACGTGATCTTTTCGGAGCAGGAGGCGCTCAACCTGCGCAAATACCTCACCGGCGGCGGTTTTTTGCATATCGACGATAACTACGGCCTCGACCCGTACGTAAGGCCGCAAATGAAAAAAGTGTTCCCGGAACTGGACTTTGTAGAGCTGCCGATCAACCATCCTATCTACCACCAAAAATTTGATTTCCCCATGGGGTTGCCAAAAATACATGAGCACGACGGCAAGCGCGCCCAGGGTTTTGGACTGATATACAAAGGAAGGCTTGTTTGTTTTTATACCTATGAATGCGACCTTGGCAACGGCTGGGAAGATTTTGGCACTTATGCAGGCGATACGCAGGAAACGCGGTTAAAAGCACTTAAAATGGGCGCAAACCTGGTGCAGTATGTTTTAACTCTCCAATGAAATTCACAACCCATCGCTAATATATGTATCGGATTAAAGTAAACAACCAATACGATTTCGAAACGGACCGGAAAGAAGATACGCCGGTAATTAACGGCGCCAAAGTAGCAGCAGATGTGAGGCTGTTAAACGCTTCGTGCTGGCACATTATTAGTAACCGGAAATCGTATAATGTCGAGGTGGTTAGCTTTAGTGCTTCCGAGAAAAATGCGCAAATCAAAGTTAATAATAACCTTTACACCGTTGCGGCTAAAGATCAATTTGACGTGCTGCTTGATCAATTAGGCCTGAGCACGCTAAACGGAACAAGGATTAGCGAGCTAAAAGCCCCTATGCCCGGTATGGTGCTGAAAGTGTTTGTTTGCGAAGGTTCCGAAGTAAAAAAAGGTGATAATATTTTGGTATTAGAAGCCATGAAAATGGAAAATATCATTAAGGCGGCGGCGGATGTATTGGTAAAATCAATAAAGATCAAGCCGGGCGACAAGGTAGAGAAAAATCAAATATTGATGCTTTTTTAGCGAACTGCTTGGATTTAAGATAAGGCCACTAAACAATGCAGCCCGTTTGAAATTTCAAACGGGCTGCATTGTTTTTATTATAAAGTAGGCTTATTGTCCTTTTGCTTTAAAGTCCTTAGCTTTTTTAACACTGTAGTGGGGCTTGCCTTCAGGATGTACTTCCGGTTCGCCCACAAGGGTCATAGCGCAACGGAAACCTACTTCGGCGCTTGATGCATCTTCGTCCATAAAGCGGCGGGTAGCCGGATTCAGCCAAAAAGCCAGGTCGTTCCATGAACCGCCTTTGTACACTTTTGAGTGGTCGTTAACCAAAGTAGTAGTGCCATACAATGCTGTGTTAACAGTATCGCCGTAACCCCTGTAATCTGGGTTGAATTTTTTGCCTTCTAGCGGATTTTTGGTAGCTGGCGTTGCTGCGTTCTGTGCGTTGGCCGCTACCGCAGCGCCCGAAGTAGCCGTATTGGGCTGATTGGGGTTAGCATTGTTTGCAGCCTGCTGAGCTAAATAATCGGCATATTTTTGCTTTTTATTGGATACTGAAGGGTCTTTGATAGGGCGACCGTACTTGTCCTTGGCATATAAGCCTTTGGAAGCATCAGCCAGTCTCTTATTGCTGAACTCGTTACCGCGGAACGGGTTAAAGTCATCAACTTCTTCGAATGAAGTTTGACGATATGTATCCTGAACCCATTCGTTAACGTTGCCCGCCATATTATAAAGGCCGAAATCGTTTGGCGGGTTCGACCTAACCGGTGCAGTGATGTCAGCCTTATCATTCAAATAACCGCCAACACCCATATTATCACCTAAACCGCGTTTAAAGTTAGCCAGGATTAAACCGCGGGTTGCACGCTTTGACGAGCGCACCCCCAAGCCATTCCAAGGATATATTTTGTTGTCGTCGATATTTTCGAACTGTGTATTACCGATCAATCCCAATGCTGCATATTCCCATTCACCTTCCGAAGGCAATCGGTAAGCCTGTTTCAAAATACCGTCTTCCATGCGAACGTGCCTTACGGGTGCTTTGCCCGCCTTGCCATTTGCACCAGTAGTAACCTTGGCGTTGGGGCTTAAGTCGGGTACCATTTTTTTACCGTCGATCCCCGGGCCTGTGTACTGACCGTTAAGGTAAATATCGGTGTTAAATGGATCCTTATTTGATGCAGCCGGTGTCGCCTTTTTCCCTTTACCACCTCCATTGAGGTCATTCCATGCTACCATGCGGCCTGTTTCCCGAAGGATATTTTCGTTAACACGGTCAGTGCGCCATACACAATAATCCTGCACCTGGTCCCAACTAACACCTACTACCGGGTAGTCCTGAAAGGCGGGATGCCTTAAATAGTTATCAACATAGGGTTCATTGTAGGCAAGCGGATTACGCCAAACCAGTGTGTCGGGTAGTGCATTATAATACAGTTCGTGGTCATCAGGATAGGTAACGCTGATCCAGTGAAGATAATCCAGCCAATCTTGGTTGGCGACTTCTGTTTCGTCCATATAAAATGACGGAACGGTTACCCTGCGCCGTACGTTGTCATAATCATAGGTAACATCCTGATCGGCGCTGCCGCCCATTACAAACGTACCACCTTCGATAGGGATTAAACCGGGGCCGGGAGTGGGGTGTGTTTTCCTGAAACGCTCATATCCTCCGGTTTTCTTATCGTTATAAGTAATACCGGTTTTGGCGGATTGCGGTTTCTTGCTACAACCACTCATCAGCGCCCCAAGGGCCATCGCCACAATCGCAACTCGCGTAAAAAGTACTTTCATATTCTTACTCTAAATTTTGGAAGGTAAATTTAATACAATTCAGCTAAAATGCTAATTTATTTGACCTAAAAGTTTTAAAGATATTAACCTTGTCGGCAATTTTCTACGTTTTTGGAAGCTTTCTTGTTTCAAATAAATTAATTTTTTTGGTGGAAAACTTCTTTCCCTACTTTAACGTAATAGCAGTCATTTATTTTATATTTATTATTTGAAAGTAATAAAATCTGATTTGATGATGAAGTTTTCTGCCAAAAGTCTTTTTATTCTTATTATTCTTTTGTCTCCTTTGATGGCCCTGGCCCAGGGTAACGGCATAAGCGTTAACGGAAGCACTTATGATCCGGCTTCAGTGGCCGCCGTACCATTTTTGAATATTACACCCGATTCACGCTCCGGCGCTATGGGGGACGCGGGGGTTGCGATATCCCCTGACGTGAATGCAAATTATTGGAACCCATCAAAGCTAACTTTCCTTCAAAGCGATGATGATGTTTCATTATCCTATAGCCCCTGGCTCCGGCAATTGGTCCCGGATATCAGTTTATCTTATTTAAGTTATGCACATAAGCTGGACGACAGGAATGCGATCGGCGCTTCATTGCGATATTTTAATTATGGCACTATTCAGTTCAGGGATGCCAATCAAAACGACCTGGGCACCTATTCACCAAATGAATTTCAATTGAACGGCTCTTTTGCGCGAAAATTCGGCGAAGGTTTTTCGCTTGCGCTTACCGCGGGATTCGTTCATTCTAATTTATCAAACGCATTTTTTTCATCAGGTACCGGGGCACAAACGAAAGCCGGCAACGCCGTTACTGCTGGTGTATCGCTATATTCAGAAAGTAAAGTGCAGGAATTTGGCGGGTCTGACGCCACGCTGGCCTTTGGCATGAACATCTCAAACATTGGCCCAAAGATCAGCTACAGCAATGACGGTCCTAATTATTTCCTGCCGGCTAATTTACGCTTAGGCGTAGCCAATACCGTTAACCTTGACGATTATAACCAAATAACCCTTACCGTCGACTTTAATAAACTGCTGGTTCCTACCCCGCCCATAGTTGATTCAGCCGGTAATATCGTTAAGGGCTCAAGCACCAACGTTTCTGTACCGGCGGGCATTTTTCAATCTTTCACCGATGCCCCAAACGGCTTTAGCCAGGAACTGCAGGAAGTCACCATCTCGGCAGGTTTCGAGTATTGGTACGCCCAGCGATTTGCGCTGCGTGCCGGCTATTTTTACGAAAACCCCAATAACGGCGGTTCGCATTACGTTACGTTAGGCGTGGGCTTTAAGTATGATATTTTTGATTTCGACTTTTCGTATCTTGCCGCCAGCCAGCAAAATAGTCCACTGGCCAATACCTTGCGTTTTTCGCTTATTGCCAGTTTTGGCGGTGACAAAAACGCACATAAAAAGCAATGACAAAGATCAGGGTCGGATTCGGGTTTGATGTGCACCAGTTAAAAGAAAAACACCCGTTTATTTTAGGAGGCGTAAACCTGGGGCATCACTCCGGGGCATTCGGGCACTCAGATGCCGATGTGTTGCTCCATGCTATTTGCGATGCTTTGCTGGGAGCCGCCAACCTGCGTGATATAGGCTTTCATTTTTCAAACAAAGATGAACGCTGGAAAGGCATCAGCAGCCTGGTGTTGTTGCGGCACGTGGTACAATTACTAAAAGAGAAAAGCTGGCAGATCGGCAATATCGATGCGATGGTATGCCTGGAAGCGCCGAAGATCAACCCCTATATCCCTCAAATGAAATCAAATATTGCTGACTCGGCCGATATGGATGAAGACGACATTTCCATCAAAGCAACCACCAATGAGCAATTAGGCTTTATCGGGCGTGAAGAAGGCGTCGTGGCCTATGCCGTTTGCCTGATTGAGAAAGTTTAAACGTTTGTAATTATCCTCTCGCTGCCGACCAGGTTGTTAAACCAATGGTACAGCCCGCAATGGTTCAGCTATCAACCGCCCGTAACAGCAGCCACATCTTTTTTGATAACCACATTGCCGGTACGCTTTAATGCACCCCAACCGCTTAGTTCGCCTTTTAACGCCCTGCGGATAGATTTAAACAAAACATAGTACATTAGCTGCCGCCAGATGAAGCGCTGTGGAATGATGTAAATGAGTTTTTTGTAATCCTCTTTCTGCATCCAAAATGCAACTGCAGCTACAATACAATCGATTAATACGAAACCGACATAATAAGCGATGATCTTGCCTGGCTTGTCACTAAAGAGGCCGATAATCATAAAAAGGTCTGCCAACGGCGAAAAAAGCGGTAATATGATCTGAAAAATTAGAATATTGGGCATACCCAGCATCCCAAAGAATTTGTATTTCTTATTGAAAAGTGCATCTTTATTTTTCCAGAAGCTTTGCATTACGCCGAAACTCCAGCGGAAACGTTGCTTGAGCAAGCCGTTCACGGTTTCAGGGGCTTCGGTGTAGGCTATGGCGTCGTCACTGTTCCTTACGATGTAGCCTTGCTTCAAAATACGCATAGTTAAGTCGCAGTCTTCGGCCAGGGTATCCAGGGTAAAACCGCCGGCCTTGTAAATCGCTGATTTGCGGAAAGCGCCGATTGCGCCCGGCACAACTGTAATACTGTTTACCAGGTCAAAGGCCCGCCTGTCCATATTCTGTGCGGTAATGTACTCGATCGACTGCCATAATGTAATCAGGTTAGTTTCATTGCCTACTTTAACGGTGCCCGCAACGGCGCCGATCTCATTATCCGTAAAAAAGGACATCAGGTGATAAATCGCGTCCTTCTTAAGCTGCGTGTCCGCATCGATACAAACCACAAAATCATTTTTTGCGTGACTGATGCCAAAGTTGAGTGCCGATGCCTTGCCTCCGTTCGGCTTGGTTAACACCTGAACTAAGGGGTGGTTTCCATAAGCACCGCTCACCAGGTCATAAGTTTTGTCTTTTGATCCGTCGTCAATAAAAATTATTTCAAACGAATGGTATTCGGTTTGCAGCAGGCTCTGGATGGTCTTTATGGCGGTTACTTCCTCATTATAACCGGGCACAATAATGCTGACAGCCGGTAAGGTAGTTGGGTCGATCTCAGTTGCCGCCAGATCTTCTTTTTTGTTATCGCCGTATTGACGGATTGCCAGGATGGCTATTAGCACAATCCTGCCAACAGCCAGGAAAATAGCAGAAAGGAACAGGTAAATGAGGAACCAGTTGCCATAAAAGTAAAACTCCACAAAGAAATTATACAAGGAGCCTAACACACCGGAATTGGCGTCATCCCTGATCGGCGGCATCAGTTCTGCCTTAGATGTATGCAGCACATCCGCAATGGTGGTAAACTTATAGCCATGGCTTTTAAAATAATGTATGATAACCGGCAGGGCCTTCACCGTTTCTTCACGGGTATCGCCTCCGGCATCATGCAAAAGCAGCATCGATCCCGCGTCTTTTTGTTTGATGGTGCGGGCAATGATACTATCGGCTGTAACACCCGGCTGCCAGTCCCATGGGTCGATGGATTCGCCAATGGTAATGTAGCTTTGCTTCCTGCTTTCCGCAACCGGTATAACTTCCGCCAATGTTTGTGGCTCCGCATCCGCGTTGAATGGCGGCCTGAACAAGATTGTGCTCCGCCCGGTAACCGACTCGATCAACTTCCTGGTGGCATTCAACTCAAGGTTCACACGGTTGAGGCTAATGGTAGAAATGTCGGGGTGAAAGAAGGTGTGATTGCCTATTTCATATCCCTCATCAAACTCCCTTCTCAATATAGGCACATTTTTTTCAGCCATGGAACCAACAACAAAAAATGCCGCAGGCACGTGTTCGCGTTTTAGTATATCGAGAATCTGTGGAGTGAATTCCGGATCTGGGCCATCGTCAAATGTCAATACAATTTTTCCCGGTGCGTAACCATATTTTTTTATTACGTATTTGGTTGGCAATTGAAGATAATGCTGATCGGTGATTGTGTAATTGGTAGTATCCAATTGCACATTGATCCTGCCCGGTTTCGGAACAGTCACCAGGTCGAGCACTTCACCATCACCGTCATAGTCGATCTTGTTGTTCAATCCCACTGAATCGAGCCTTTTGATGTCCACCCCGGTTTTTCTCAATGAGTCGATCGACAGGTTTTTCTGGAAGAATGACCAAAGACGCGGATCCTCGGCGCCCATTCGCCATAACGCGACGCCACCCGTATCCCAATCATCTGCCATGCGGATCACGTTAAAGTTGGTAGCTGCATCGGTAAAATATACGGTATGCTCCAGGCTGTCCAGGTCGTAATAGGTATAATGCAGATTGGCTGAGCTGGGGTCGTAGGTGATTTTACTATCATTTGTCTGGGCAATGCTGATTGCCTGCGGATAGCCGATAGGTTTACCGACGCTGCTTTCCGGCCAGTCATACGCGCCCCCGGCGACGGTCAATATGATCTTCTCGCTCGGAATACGTGTACAAACGTTATCCAATATCTGTTCAACCCAATGCTGATTGGAAAGATCGCCCGCATTACTGCTTTCGTTGTGCTCATCAATGGCCATTACAAACAAAAAGTCATTCACTTTCTGCAGGCGCTCCAGGTTAAAGGCATCATCATCGGGAATGACGTTCATCGTAACAAGGAAGCCCTGAGGGTGCAGGATGGCGTACAGGTCATCCTCAAATGTGATATACTCTTTGCTGTTGATGTCTTTAATCTCATCAAAATCGAGGTTGACGCCTTTGAATTTAAACCGCGTTAGCTGTGTTGCAAGGTTATTGATAAACTGGGTACGCAGTTTTTTGTTTTTTATGATACGCTCTACGTCCTTTGTATCGTATCCGCCAGTCGCTTTATTATAGTTGACATAATTTGAAAGCGTTAAAAGGACTGGTTTACGGTATTTCCTGTTCAGGTTGATCAGTCCGGTATCGATATTGGCAACCATCGTGTCGCGGCCGGGCATGATAAAAAAGCCTTCGCTTACGATCATATCCAATTTTGTATAATTTGCTTCAAGCGATGTGTAGGCCTGTGGCTCCCACGCGCGATAGAAACCGGCGTTGATACGGTCCTTGTTATTGGGGTGCTTTAACTGGTGCTGATGCCGGGCTTTTGCTATCCTTTGAATCTGGGCCTTGTCAATTTTAAAATCCTTGTATTTTTTTGAACGTTTTAAGTTTTCAAGCTCTTCCTTGGTTAGCTTTTTTGGCGCCGGGTTTAAATTGGGCAGACTGGGGTACTGTTTTGAGGTTACCGTGATAATGGCAGCCAGTACGCTGCACACCAGCACAACCACCAGCGCTCGGCTGATCCATTTAAAACGCGTCCATCTGCCCGGGGTATCGGTTTGAAATACCTGTTTATCAGCCATTTAAATACTAAAGTATTATATTAAAGGTGTATAAAGGTCAAAATAGCGGGTCAAATCCTACCCCTGATCTTTAATTGGTTCGATCTTTGAAAAATCAACGCCGCATTTGCAGTTTTCGCCGCAGCTTTTCTTTGTAAACAAATTCCGGTACATCAGCCTGCCTACATAAAACAGGGCTGCAACAAACAGAATGGCTATTATAATTATCTGGATACTCACGTCACAAAATTAATACAATTTATATATATACGTAAAGACAATTGAATTAGTATTTGGTTTAAAAGTGCCCCGAATTGATTAATACGAATTAAGACGAATGGACACAAATAAGAGGCGTAAAAGAAAATCGCAATTCTTGAAAACCCGCTTCCATTCGTGTTAATTTATTTCATTAATGCCACAGTCCCGCCAACCCAGGTAAAATCTTTATTATACCTCACCCCTATCATTTTACCCCTGCTTAAACGCGACAGGTTTATAGCCAATGTAGGCTTCGCATCGCCGTCCGGCCATAAATATAACAACCTGATCTCAACTTTCACATCTCCTTCGGGCGACTTTACCACAGGCTCGTAATTTACCTTTTGCTGCAATATCCAGTTTTCAGAGTCATTTATATTTTCAATGTCATTTTTGCTGACATCAATGATCACGCCCTGCCCGGCAAACGAAAACAGCGGCTTTAACACATAGTTTTTAAGGTCGGCAGGTATTTCTTTTACCTGGTCTAAAAACTGTGTTTTGGGAACATAATCTCCCTTCAAAAATGGCATGGTAAATTTGCTGACGCGATAAAACCAGTTGGGGTGGGTTACCCATTCCACATCCAGTGGTTGCCTAACATCAACCACTTTGCTAAGCAAATCAGCATTATTTTCAATCTCATCAAAAATGAGCCGGTTATAAATTCGTTTGATTGGTTTCTTTTCGCCGTTGGCCCGGTAAAAAAGTCGGTCTCCCTCCTGTTCCAGTTCTTCCAGAGCTACAATTGGTGTCCCGATATACTGCCACGTGTAATAAAAATCGACATAGGTTTTTTGCTGATGGGCGTTTACATCCATCAAAACCACTTCTTCTGGTTGGTGGCCGCCTAAAATGGTTTTCTTTAGCAGCTGCAGATAGCGCTCAGTGTCCAATCCACCAAAATACGGCGTCCAGTCGGCTGAAATATCAAACACCTTTTTAAAACGCTCTGCCAGCTTTACCTGGAAGCCGTAAAGCGAGGGGAATCCCTGCAACTCGATCAATTTTGGGACGATATTACCTTTTTCATCGCCGCAAACCCCGAAATCGAGTGCAATAAAATGAGGGTGATCATTTTCATTGGCTACCCGCCACTTATCCGGGATGGCTCTTTCCGTCAGTTGTTTAAAATCGGGCTGAAGGATAACATCGATGATGTCCTTACCGGCCGCTAAAAGTTTATCACGGAAATCTTCTGTCAAAAAAACCGGCGTTTCGGCTACGCGGAAGGCTATTGGTTCGCCGAGGCCCGCATTTAACTCCGCCAAAAGCTGTCGATACTTTTCTTCAGTGAAGTTGTCGTTGTAGGTTTTTCTGGCGGAGGGGTTCATGATTTACAGCTTCAATTATAAACTCATAAAATTGAAATTGCGGACGCCAGCACTTCACTTTTTATCGATGATTTGATAGCACTATATTCAACCAAATCCACTTTCCGGTTAACCGTTTTTGAAATTTCCTCCTCGAGTTTAAGCATTTTAAACAAGGTAAAATCAGATCCCGGTTCAATCAATAAATCGACATCACTATCCGCGGTGGCATTGTTTTTGGCAAAAGAGCCAAATATAGCCGCCCGCTTTATCAGATAACGTTCCAATATCGGCAATATCAACTCTTTATATTTTTCAACGTCTTCCATGTGTCTCTTAAACCTCCTGCAAACTCAACACCGCCTGGTCCAGAAAATTGGGGATAATGGTGTTTTGCGTCAGTGTAATTTTATCCGGGTCCTCCAGGTGTTCCAGCATTTCGTTGTATTTATCCAGCCCGTGCTCGTTTACCACCTCCTTTTTCTTTTCGTCCTTCAATAAAAGCGTGCTGATCCCTTTTGAATCAGCCTCCGGGTGAAACTGGGTCGAAAAAAAGTATTCGCTGAACCGAATTGCCATCAGTGCGCGCGGCAGGTCGACATGCGGCCTTTCTTTTTCTATCGCAAGAAGTTGCATCCCTAAGTCCATAAATCGTTTTTCATTTGGATGGATCACCTGCCAAAGGCGTGAATCGACGGTATAAAAAGGGTCAGCAAGGCCTTCAAACACGGTCTCATTTACACCTGCATTAGTAAGATGAACGGGCAAAATACCAAACGAGGGCGATTTGCGCATGTTCACCACGCCCAGCTGGTACTTACGGCACATCAGCTGGAAGGAATGGCAAACAAAAAACCCGTATTTCTTTTGCAAAGTGTTCGACAGGTTGTGATCTTCAAGTGCGTCGATCAGCCTGAAATATTTCTTTTCCCATTCCGTTCCTTCGCTTTCAAGAGGGTCGCCCGGGCCGCCGCTGGAGATGTAAATATCAAAATTCGTCCCTGGTACCTCCACCTTTCTACGGACATCAAAAACCTCGTAGGTCAGATCTAAATTATTTTTTTTTCGGTAACGCTCCAATATCTCTCTGAAACCGCGCATCCCTTCATTTTCTATGCCGTTATACAGGTCGAGTATGGCAACTTTTACCGGTTGTTTGTCCGTTTGTATCATCTTTTTCAAATTCCCTTCAGTGTTTGCGACGTAATATAGTCCACAACGTCGGCAAAGTTACTATTTTGCTCGTAAACCGCCAGCTGCCTGTCGGCGCCGGTACCATGTTCAAGTATCTTGTGCACATATTGCAGGTCTTCGCGGCAACCGAGCTCATCTACCACATCGTCAACAAAATCCAGCAGCTCAAGCACAAGTGAGCGCGTATTTACTTCCATTTCCTTGCCGAAGTCGATCATTTTCCCGTCGATCCCATAGCGGGCTGCGCGCCATTTATTTTCGTTGATGAGCGCCCGGTTATAGGTCATAAAGGCCATATTTTGGAGGCGCATTTTATACAATTTGGCACAAAGCGCCTGGAAGAGCGCTACAAATGCCATGGTTTCATCAATCAGCATCGGGCAGTCGCAAATGCGGAACTCAATGGTTTCAAAAAACGGATGGACGCGGATATCCCACCAAATTTTTTTGGCGTTATCGATGCAATTGGTTTTTACCAGCAGGCGGATATAACGATCGTACTCCTCGATACTGCTGAAATAATCGGGTATCCCGGTACGGGGAAATTTGTCAAACACCTTGGTGCGGAATGATTTAAAACCGGTATTTCTGCCCTCCCAAAATGGTGAGTTGGTCGACAAGGCATAAACGTGTGGCAAAAAATAACGGACCTGGTTAGCGATATGCACCGCCAGATCGCGCGATTGTATGCCGACGTGCACGTGCAGCCCGAAGATGAGGTTTGAACGCGCCGCTTCCTGCATCTCGTCAACGATCTCGAAATACCTGGGGTGCTCCGTGATCAGCTGCGTTTGCCATAGGGAAAAGGGGTGCGTGCCGGCGGCGCCGATTCGTAAGCCAATATCGCCGGCGAGCATAGCCACGGTTCCGCGCAGTTTTGACACTTCTTCACGCGCCTCAGTAGTGTTGCGGCAAATATGTGTACCCACTTCCACTACGGCCTGGTGCATTTCGGCTTTTACCTGGTCCTCGTGTATCTTTTGGGCGCTCTCGACAATTTTTTGTTCATGCGATTTCAACTCCCGGCTTACGGGGTCGACCACCATAAATTCTTCTTCAACACCTAAGGTAAATTCGTTCATAATGGGTTGTTTTTTTCAATAATTTATTTACAGCAATTAGAGCGACGAGTTTAAAACTTTTAATATTTCAATAAAAAACTTCCTTGTCGTCATGCCGAACATGTTTCGGCACCCCAACATACGGGTAGCCCGCTGACAGGTAACCCACTGACAGGTAGTCGACATGTCTTCGGCCAATCCCCAGCTTACTAATCGCGCGTAAACTTAGCGCGTGAGGTGCCGAAACAAGTTCGGCATGACCTCCTGATAATACCAGCAATTTATTTAGCCGCCTTTTTTGCCTTCGGCTTCACAACCTTCTCTTTTATCGTCCCTTCAGCCAATATCTCATGATCAATCTTTCCCTCACTTGCTTCCTTATGACTCGCCTTCTTCTCAACCTTCTTCTCCGACGATAACAGATGCTGGCCTGCGGCCCCCGTCTTCACAAATTCGCCCCAGGTTAGGTTGTCCATATCATCTTTCTGCTTTTTGGCGCGCTCGATGGCATATTCGGCGGCGGTTTCAACCACCCAGTCGAAATTTTCCTGGCCAACGCTGGTTACTTCGGCATCCGGCGCCGGGTTGCAAAAATCAATGGCATAAGGCACCCCGTTGCGGATGGCAAACTCAACGGTATTAAAGTCGTAACCTAAATATTTATTTAGTTTGATCACGTAGTTTTTAACCAGCTCCAGCAGTTTCTTTTCGGCCGGCGCTTTGCCGTGTTCGTAACGCAGGTGGTGCGGGTTACGCGGTTCGTACTGCATAATGCGAACATGTTTGCCGCCAATACAATAGCAGCGGAAATAATCGTCAAAAACAACTTCTTCCTGCAGCATCATTACATACTGTTTGGTTTTGGCATATTTATCAAAAAAATCATCCTTGTCGTGCAGCTTATAAACTTCCTTCCAGCCGCCGCCGTCAAAGGGTTTCATATAAGCCGGGAATCCCACATAATTAAAAATGCCTTCCCAGTCCAGCGGGTAAGCCAGGTTGCGGAATGACTGCCCGGTGGTATCATCAGGCATATCTT
>DASRTD010000208.1:0-7306 GCA_035656115.1 Mucilaginibacter sp. | reverse complement strand
CCGGCGAAGTGAAATCGAAAGCTTATTTAGATGTGCAGAAAATTGCCCGCGAGGTGATCAATAAGATCGGATATACCAAAGGCGAGTACATGTTCGACGGCAACTCCTGCGCGGTATTATCGGCCATTCATGAGCAATCGCCGGATATTAACCAGGGCGTCGACCGTTCGGCAAAAGAAGAGCAGGGCGCCGGCGACCAGGGCATGATGTTTGGCTATGCTACCGTTGAAACCGATAACTATATGCCGCTCGCATTGGATATTGCCCATGCGCTGTTAATCGAGCTGGCTGCCGTCCGCCGTGAAAATACCGATATCAAATACCTTCGCCCGGATGCAAAAAGCCAGGTAACGCTGGAGTATGATGACGATAATAAGCCGGTGAGGATTGACGCCATCGTCATTTCCACCCAGCACGATGATTTTGACGAGGAAGAGGTGATGCTGAGAAAGATCAGCTCGGACATTATCAGCATCCTGATCCCGCGGGTAAAAGCAAAATACCCAAAATATGCCCATTTCTTTGGCGATGGCATAAAATACCATATCAACCCGACCGGCAAGTTCGTGATCGGCGGCCCGCACGGCGACACCGGGTTAACCGGCCGTAAAATTATTGTCGACACCTATGGCGGCAAAGGCGCCCACGGCGGCGGTGCATTTTCTGGCAAGGACCCATCAAAGGTCGACCGTTCAGCAGCTTATGCCACCCGCCACATCGCCAAAAACCTGGTAGCTGCCGGTGTTTGCGACGAAGTTTTGGTACAGGTATCTTACGCCATAGGCGTTGCACAGCCAATGGGTATCTACATCAATACCTACGGAACCGGCAAAGTTGGCCTGAACGATGGCGAGATTGCCAAAAAGGTGGAGAAGATATTCAACATGACCCCCTACGCTATTGAAACCCGCTTTAAGCTGCGTAACCCCATCTATAGCGAAACCGCCGCATACGGCCACTTCGGTAAGCCTAGCAAAGTGGTAAACAAAACATTCGTTAGCCCGGAGGGAACCGTGGTAACAAAAGATGTAGAACTGTTCACCTGGGAAAAGTTGGATTACGTGGATAAGGTGAAGGAAGCGTTTGGGCTGTAAGTCAAGATAATCGTATTTTACTTATTGTATGCGAGATTTTGTCAGTGGACAGAATCCTGTTTTTTTGGGTCGGGGTTTTATCGATTACCGGAGAAGTTCAAGGCTTAGTTTTCGTACCTCGCCGACGGGCATATCAGGCCGGCAGTTTTGATAGTTGCCATCACACTTGTCTTTCACGATAAGATTTAGCTGGTTGTACATTTCGGCGTGCAGGATCTTTCCGTCGACATTACTTAAGGTAGTGTTAATATAAAAAAACTCGCGGCCGTATTGTATGCTAAACAAGTTGCTGCCCGCGGGCGAAACCATTTGAAAGTTATTTGGTGAACCACTTACAACCGGCGTATTCATGTCGCTTAAAATATAGGAAAGGCATGGTTGTGCCGGCGGCATGAACGAGGTAAAGAGATGTGTTTCCTGTTCCGTCGCGCTTAGTATTCTTAAGCTGATTGCCAGGCAATCTTCGCCTTTGGGTATGGTCGATCCGTTTGCGAAGTTGGCTTTAATGGGGGTTTTCATATACACGCTGTCGCCCGGTTGTGAAAACCGCCGGCCCATCATAAAAAATCCGGGGCTAATAGCCGCAAAGAAAGTGTTAAAATCCTCCAAAGGTTCGGTCATTTCCGCCCTTTCTATTTTAGGCAGATCGAGCTTGCCAAAACCGGCCAGTGAAATAAGGTAGGGCCTGGTTGAAACGGCAATCAGGCCCTGGTCTATAGTGTCCTTGCCCCTGATCACTTTTTTTGAAAGCCACCTTACTTCATCATATTGCATCCGGTTACTATCCACCACACGCAGCTCGCATACCGAAACATTGGTAAACTGCAATTTATCGTCACGGTATTCGCTAAGCGTCAATTTATAGCGATACATGTCGCCGGTTTTGTATTGTCTTTTAAAAGTAGGAGTAGCGGGGGCGGTGGGCAATTGCGCAAATGCGGTGGCGAAAGAAATGATAAGAAATAAAACCGGGATAAGTTTTTTCATATTGATGGCGCCTTAGGAGCGTAAATATAATTGTTGGTTTCGGTGTCAATCCCCAATCGGGTCTATCTCCAAGGTCTCCACCATCAGCATCACGGTTTTTTGCGGAGCGCGGGTGCGGTGCATCACGCCTTTGCTAACCGTTACGCCCTGCATGGGGTTAAGCTCGATGGTTTTATCCTCCAGGTCGACAAATAATTTGCCTTCCAGCACAAAAAAGAATTCGTCATCATTATCGTGCTTGTGCCAGTGATATTCGCCTTCCACAATGCCCAGCCGCGCCACGCTGCCGTTTATTGTCGTAAGCGACTGGTTAAACCATTTTTCCCTGTTCTCCGCAACAATGGCGGGTACGTCGATCAGTTCAAGATGAGCATATTTGATATTCATCCGCTGGTTGTAGTTGTATTTTGAAGGCATATTGGCTCGTTTGTATTTTAGGTACGGAAAATTCCTGTTTTAACCCGTTGTCAGCTGGGCACCAAATAAACTCGAAATCACTTTTTCGCCGTATACTGGTCAAACGCCACCACCTTACCACCTTTCACCTGCCAGTTTTCCTGCATTAACATGGTATCAGCCTTGCCACCTTTTTTGGGGTATCTTCTTTCCCGCGACCAGATATTTACCAGGTCTTCGTTTTTGTTATTAATGTGCGCGCTTTGCCACATGATGATATCGAATCGCATGGAATCGAGGCCATCGATGTCCTGCTTCGCATAAGCCAGTAATTTGTCGACCGGACCGTGAAAATGCATGCCGTCCGCAGCGTTATAGGTCACGGTATCGGCATAGTACGACCTCATAGCTTTAAAATTCCCGGTTTCGAACATCTTCCAAACCTGCAATACTTTTTGGGCGTTTACTGGGTTGCCGGGAACGGTGATGTCTGATGAATAGGTGGCTTTGTAGGCGTATTTAAGGGTATCTTTAGTATTGGCCGAATTTGTTTTGGAATTGCAGGCAGACAGCGCAACAGCCAGTAAAAAAATGAATATCAGTTTTTGCATGATGGGGAAAGATTGGTGGAAAGGGAGTAAAGCTATACAATAACCGCTTAGTTTACAAAGGCTTAATTTCTTTAACTGGCCAGGGAACTGCGAGCATCGGTAAAATCGTTCCTTACCCATAGTAATGGCCAAAGCATCGATAGTCCAACAATTGTTACCAGTATCGATCCTATTACAAAGGGCACCGCGTCAAAATACCGGCGTTCCATCACAAGTACTAATGTTACCGGCAAGCATAGCACAGTGACCGCGTTTATCAGCCCTATGCGGAAAGCCCAGCGTTCCCTGCGTATCACGCCTTGTCCCGCTAACCAGGTTGTTAGCCCCAGCGGAATCAGCAGTAAACCCATAACTGAAAAGCCCAGCAGAAACGGCGACCAGATGGTGCGAAAATCTGCCGGGGTAATATGCGCGGCAAAAGTGGATTTGAGCAAGGGGATTACCGCCATGTGAACAGCAGCGACCCCCAGCAGCAGTATTCCTTCGGCCTTGAGGATTCCGCCGCAAATATGCAATCGTTTCATTACTTCCATATCCCAAACTTTACGCGTAATTCTCTATTTCCGATGTAAGCAGGTTGTCCGGTTAGGTGCGATAAAGCTATGCAATAACTCCTTAATTAGCGAAAGATTAAGAAGCTTTTTAAAAATGAAAAACTTGTTATTTCCCGGGACGACGAGCGCGAGCTGGCAGATATTGCCCCTGAAGTGTGGTTCACAAAACGGCGTTGCAAAAACACCTTGAAATGCTTATTAAGTTTCCTAAATAAAAAAAGGTGACAGCCGCGAAACAGCAGCTGTCACCTTCAGAAAAATATTAAGCGATCAGGCTTCCTGGCTTAATTTTTTAATCTTAAAAATATTTAGAACAAGCAGTACCAAAACTATCCAGACAGCAAAGGTGATACCGGTGGCCATAAATATCAGCCAGATCGGCGCTTTAGCCCTTGTTGCAAAAAGTGTCCGTGCGTTAAAGTCTTCGTTTTTTGCCACAAATTTAGCGCCCCAGGGAACGGTTTTTTCGATGGACAAATTGCCATATTGGTCATTATCCAAAACTTTTGCGACAAGGATGATGTTTCCTTTTAAATCGCCGGGTATAGTGTCTCTTTTAAAATCTGCAGATGCCTTACCCGTTGAGTCAGTGCTGAAAGTGGGTGTTTCATTAACATTAAGGTCGCCGCCCATACGTTTTACAGCAATTACCACATCAACGCCTTTTACAGGTTTCCAGGTGCTGTCTTTCATTTCAAATACAGTGGCAACTACTGATCGCCCGGAGACCGTATCGATCAAAATTTTTGCCCTGTTAGCCGTAAAGTCGCCGCTTGTTGAGTCATATTTGGTATTGCCCCTGAAAGCAGCTATGAAAGTATGTTTAACCGAGGCGTTCCACTGTTTTTTTAACGAAGGCGGAATGTTTGTATAGGCCTCGCCATGTTCGTCGGTAACCACCTTGCCTACCAGGTTTGTGGCTGTGTCTTTGTCTAAAAATAAACCAAGAGCTATGCCACCCACATTTTGGAATTTGCCCTTTACCTTAGTTTTTACCTTTACGCCAAGTGATGGTATTTTGTTATTCGCCACATAGTAACTAACGGTAATGCTCAGGCTGCCCTTATCTGCGCCCTGGGAAAAGCCATTATAAGCCTGCAGCAGCAACACCAGGAACAATGATCCGGCCAGTATTTTATTTAATGGTTTCATGATGCTCATTTATAGTTTCTTGAATTGGAATGATCGGAAATATCCTGCAGAGCAGGGTAACTATTAATACCGCCCCTGCTAAAGAGGCTGATGTGATAGCCCATTCTTCCCAGCTTGGGAAGTAATGATGGTAGCTTTCCGGAACATCATGCATGGGCATGAATGGGTGCAACAGGGTTGGGGTAACAATTAAATAGCGTTTAAACCATGCGCCAACTACAACCATAATGCCCATAATAAACATCGGGAATGGTTTGCGGCCCTGTTTGAACAGCAGGACAATGATGGGGATGATAATACCGGTTAAAATTGCAAACCAGAAGACAGGGGCAAATGATCCGGTAAAAAGGTCATTTAAATATCCCGCCTCCGATTCCTTCATTTTAAAGAAGGGAGTTAAAAACTCATTCACGTTAAAATAAAGGTATAACAGGCATAATAGTACCAATACACGGCCCATTTTGTCGAAATGATCCGGCGTAATATATTTTTCCAGGTGGTACCATCTCCTGAAGACATACATGGCCACCACCACGCTGCCTGCCCCCACCAAAAAAGCGCCGGCTATAAAGTAAGCGCCAAAATTGGTGCTATCCCAGCCGGGGCGGTAGGTTGTTGCAAACAGCCAGGAAGTTACCGTGTGGATGGTAAATGCTACCGGAATGATAGCGATGCAAAGCGCATTGATGGCTTTTTTGCTTAACAGGTATTGCTTATGGCTGCCTTTCCAGAAGGAGCCTAAAAAACTGTAAAACTTATGCAGGCCGGGACCCGATTTTTCTTTAAACCGGAGCAGTATTTTAATATCAGGCAGCAGCGGGTAGTATAAAAGCAGGATACTGATAAAAAAATACGTCGTAATTACGATCACGTCCCATATAATTGGCGACTGGATGCGCCCGTATAGGAATAAATTATAAAACCGTTCAGGGCTGCCCATGTCGACAATAATGATTATCGAGGCAAAAACGATACCCGCTACAGCGATCATTTCTGCGACCCTGGTAAGCGGAGCGCCCCATTTTACGCCCGCCAGCCGGAATACGGCCGTAATGAGCGAACCAACTAAGCTGATGGCAACAAAAAATACAAAGTTTGATATATAAATGCCCCACGAAACGTAGTCCCTCATATTGGTTACTACAAGTCCGTAGCGTAATTGACGATAATATGCATATGCGCCCACCAAACAAATTGCTAACAAAATGCCTACCCATATCCTGCCGCTGTTTTTAAATTTTCTTGGCAGCAAGTCCTGGATTATTTTTTCGTCTGCGGCTGTTGAAATTGAATTTTCCACCTTTTGTTTTTTTAGATTAACTATTTTGTAACTTGTCGTTTTCAAGACCGGATTCAAATGGGAAATTTCTTCCAACAGGCGGCAGGTAATAAACACTTGGCTTGGTACCCAGGTCTTCCATTAACCGGTAGCCGCCCTTGTCGCGCATCAGGTCGCTGAACCTGAAAGTTTCAGCGCCATTGGTTACTGAATCTTCATTCATGTCGCCATAAAAGAAAGTTCCGTTGGGGCAGGCCGAAACACAATGCGGTAACATGCCCATGCGGGTCATATCGGCACAAAAGTCACATTTGCCTACGGTTCCTTTTTTTTGAGGGACACTGGTTTCACAGGAATAAGGCTGCCTCGCAATGGCCTCCGGGATCTGCGGGGCGCCCCAGTTGAACACCCTTGTTGAATACGGACAGGCTGCCATACAAAAGCGGCAGCCAATGCAGCGATCGCTATCTATCAAAACAATGCCATCCTCTCTTTTAAAAGTGGCGTCAACCGGGCAAACCTTTACACAAGGCGGTTCGTCGCAGTGCATACAGGTAGTTGGCTCCCAATAAGGGGCGGTATATTCCGCTGATTTCATCGGGTTTACCTTTATCCAATTTTCCCCCGGGCTCAACTCGTGGGCATGGTTACAGGCCGACTGGCATTTTTTCAGGTTTTTACACCGGGAGAGATCGATCACCATGACAAATTTCTTGCCGGGTATACCTTTCCTTGCTTCTTCATTGGAAACCAGCGGCATGTGCGGCACGGGCTTTAAAAAAGCCTCATCCACTTCTATTTCCTCGCCGTCGACTGAAAGGAGCTTCACTTTTTTGCCTGACGGTTTTATGTCTTCGCCTGCGGCGGATTCAAAGGGGTCAGTTTTGGAGGCACATCCTGCAAGGGCAAGCCCGGCAGTTGCCAGGCCCGTAATGAGGAAGTCTCTTCTCGAATTATTTTCTTGTTCCATTTCTTATGATCATGAAAGGTTTCTCAATTATTTTTTGATCCAATTCTGCAGTTCAGTATTGGTCACTTTTCTGCTGTTTGCCGTTAAAAAACTCTGGTCTACCGTCACAAGTCTGCCGTCCTGCGTAAGCATTGTGACGGTTTGCTTTTTATTTGCGTTTTTGCTGAGGGCTAATTTCCTTTTACTGAAAATAGATTTACCGGTGAGACTGCCGAGTGCAACAAAAGCCGATACAATGCCCAAACCCCAAACAAATTTCCGGC
>DASRTD010000207.1:0-19834 GCA_035656115.1 Mucilaginibacter sp. | reverse complement strand
CGAAACCTGCTTTTTCTACCAGTTCGGTATAATAAGGCGCATTATAAGTCATCATCAGCATGGGCGGACTATCGAAACCTTTAACCAGCAAGCCACATGCTTCGTTGGTAGAAAAGTTTGTGGGGCCGATGAATTTTTGGTCGGCACCTTTGCCCTTTAGCCAATTAGCGGCAGTATTAAACAATAGATTGGCTGTTTCCTGGTCATTTATACAATCGAAAAAACCCCAAAAACCGTCATTGACTTTATTAAACCCGTTGTGCGCGTTATTCATGATGGCTGCAATACGGCCAATCACTTTATTATCATCATACGCTAAAAAGCATTGCAGCGAGTTATGTTTATGAAACGGATGTGTAGTTAGCAAGTCCCGCTGGGCGATAAATAATTCGGGCACGTAGTTTGGATCATCTTTATACAAATCGTGCGGAAAATCAATAAATGCAGCCAGTTCTTTTTTTGAATTAACCGGAACTATCTTCTTCATCTGGTAGGTTTCGTTATAGCTGATTGCTGGGTTATAAAAAATTAACCATCGCGCTCAGCGGCTGCCGATTGCAATGGTTAACTTTGTTTGTTATTAAAATGGCCGGCGTGCCGGTTTATATCTTCTCTTTTATCGAGGTTACGCCAACATCTTTAAATGCGCGCGTAATTTTTTCTATCGCTTCATCTATCTGCTCAAAAGTATGTGTAGCCATCAATGAGAAACGCAATAATGATGAATCTGAAGGTACCGCAGGCGAAACAACCGGGTTAACAAATATACCGTCGTCCTGCAAATGGCGGGTTACCTGGAAAGTCTTCAGGTTGTCGCGAACGTAAATAGGCAGTATCGGGCTTTCAGTTGGGCCCAGGTCGAAACCTTCTTCGGTCAGCAGCTTCATGGCATAATTGGTATTGTCCCAAAGCTTGGCAATCCGTTCAGGCTCTGATTCTATAATGTCCAAAGCTGCAATTACGCTCGCTACTGAACCGGGGGTCATGCTGGCGCTGAACATCAAAGCGCGTGCGCGATGCTTCAGGTAATCAATAGTGGCGTAATCAGACGCGATAAAACCGCCAAGTGAAGCAAGCGATTTACTGAAGGTACCCATGATCAGGTCGACATCTTCTGTCAAACCGAAATGCGATGCCGTTCCCGCGCCCTTATGACCAATCACTCCCAGGCTATGGGCGTCGTCAACCATGATATTTGCGCCGAACTCATCGGCGATTTTCACAATCTCGGGAAGTTTAACAATGTCGCCCTCCATGCTGAATATACCGTCGACAGCAATTAACTTAACGGCTTCCTCGGGCAAAATACTTAGTTTGCGCCGAAGATCCTCCATGTCGTTGTGCGAGTACTTGATCACTTTTGAGAACGACAGACGGCTGCCGTCGATCAATGACGCGTGATCATATTCATCCAGTACCAGGTAATCATTGCGGCCGGTGATGCTTGACAATACGCCCAAATTAACCTGGAAACCTGTGCTGAATAAAACAGCAGCCTCCTTTTGTACATATTTGGCGAGCCTGTTTTCCAGCTCGATGTGGATATCCAATGTGCCGTTTAAAAACCTCGACCCGGCGCAGCCTGTACCATATACATCAATAGCTTTTTTTGAGGCTTCTTTAATTTTGGGGTGATTGGTAAGGCCCAGGTATGAATTGGAACCAAACATTAATACACGTTTGCCATCGATAATAACTTCTGTATCCTGCCCAGACTCTATAGGCCTGAAGTATGGATATAGTCCCATTTCCCTCACCATATTGGCATCCTGAAACTGGGCTATTTTCTCATTTAATCTTTTAACCATGTATTAACGCAGCTTAAATTTTTTGTAAAAATACCATGAATTAGGTTATAACTCTTTATTAACTGTGTAATTTTTTTAAACATCGCAGCAAGCGCGCTTGCTCTGAACGGGCAAATTAATTAAATTTTTTATTTAGTTGAGTATAGAATTTTTCATTTTTTTAAGAAAAGCGCGAAAAACGGCCTTGTTTCTCATTTTTTGACACACTTTCGTAAAAATTTTGTTCCGGGTTCTAATTGAAATATAAATGTAACATATTCGCAGTTGTGAATAAACTTTTTTTTTCAAAATTTGAAGAAATCTTCCTTCATATTCGATTTTTCATCATAGAATCCGGTTGTTAACATGAGACGTTTATCCTTTTTTTTAACCATCTGTTTAACACTGATTTTACATAGCGCGCTGTTTGGTCAAACAACGGCGGACACCGTTGTTACGCTAAAACAGTGCGTCGACTATGCCTTGCGCAACCAGCCTGCTGTTCGCCAGGCTTCGATAGACGAGCAGATAAATGAAAAGAACATCAGGATAGGTTTGGCCGACTGGCTCCCGCAGATCACTTCAGTTGATTTATACCAGCACTACTTCCAGGGATCTTCGGCCGCTGCCGCGGCTGATCCGGCCGCGCTGGCATCGGGCCAAAACCTGAGCGAGTTCTCGACACTAAATTTGCAGCTCAACCAGGTACTTTATAATAACGATGTGTTGCAGGCGGCAAAGGCGGCAAATTATTCCCGTTCCTACTATAAACAAAACACCCAAAGCAGCCAGATCAATGTTGTTTCGGATGTAAGCAAGGCTTTTTTTGATGTGCTCCTGTCGCAAAAGCAACTGGATATTTTGAACGAAGATATTGTACGGCTAAAAAGAAGCCTGAAAGACGCTTACGACCGCTACCAGGCCGGCGTGGCTGATAAAACCGATTACAAGCAGGCCACCATCTCGCTAAATAATTCGATTGCACAGCGCAAGCAAACGGCCGAAGCGATCAATAGCAAGCTGGCTTACCTGAAACAGATCATGGGGATATCAAGAGGCCGTAACCTGACGCTTTCGTACGACAGCAGCAGGTATGAGCAGGAGGCCTCGATAGATACCCTGCAAAAGCTGGATGTTAATAACCGGATAGAGTATAAATTGCTGCAAACCCAGAAGAATATCGAGAATGTGAGCGTGAGCTATTATAAGTGGGGATTTCTTCCTTCATTGAGCCTGCAGGGGAGTTATAATCTCTTTTACCTGAGCAACAGGTTATCCAGCCTTTATAATTCTGATATTCCAAATTCATACGCAGGCCTCACCTTAAATATCCCGATCTTCACAGGTACAAAACGTCTGCAAAATTTAAGCAAGGCCCGTCTGCAGGTAAGCCGCACCGACCTGGATATTGAGAATACAGAAAATACGATAAATACCGAATATGTGCAGGCATTGGCTGCTTATAAAAGCAACTATACGAATTACCTGCTGGTGAACCAGAATGTGGGCCTCGCCAGGGATGTATACAAAGTAGTAAGCCTGCAATACCGCGAAGGCATCAAAACCTACCTGGACGTTATCGTGGCGCAATCGGATCTGCGGACGGCCGAACTGAATTATTATAATGCATTGTTCCAGCTGTTGTCGAGTAAAATTGACCTGGAAAAAGCGCTCGGTATCTTAAATGTACCTTAAACTGAGAATATGAAAGCTAAAAATATACTCATTTCGGGGCCGCTGTTGTTATTGTTGTTCGCTGCGTGCAAGCAAAAAGACAATAAGCCGGCCGCACTTCCGCCCACACCGGTGTATGTCACCTCGGCCAAAACTGCCGATGCCGTATATTATGACGAATACCAGGGCACCGTAGTCGCGCTTAATTCCGTTGAATTGCGCAGTGAAGTATCCGGGTTTATTACCGGGATATTTTTTAAGGAAGGCGAGGTAGTAACAAAGGGCAAAGAGCTTTACGAAATTGACCGCCGCAAATACGAGGCCGCTTATCAACAGGCCGTTGCGAACCTGGAAAGCGCAAACGCCAATCTTATCAAAGCGCAGAAAGATATTGACCGCTACACGATGCTGCTGCAGAACGATGCCGTTGCGCGGCAAACTGTCGACCAGGCGCAGGCGGCCTACGAAACGAGCAAAAGCCAGGTTGACGTAGCGAAGGCGGGTGTTTTATCTGCAAAAACAGATCTTTCTTATTCGCTTATTACCGCTCCGTTCACCGGGCGTATCGGTATTTCGCAGGTGAAACTTGGCGCCCAGGTAACACCGGGGACCACCTTACTGAACACCATTTCGAGCGGGGACCCGATAGGGGTCGACGTGGTTATAGATGAAGGGCAGATCAGCCGTTTTTATGATCTCCAAAAGAAAAGCACCGATTCTACATTTAAGTTGCAGCTGTCAGACGGAACCGAATATAACAAACCGGGAAAAGTTTTGGCGATTGACAGGGGGGTGGCCAGCGGAACCGGCACGATAAAGGTGAGGATACAATTTGTGAATGCAGGAGATATACTTAAAGACGGGATGAGTTGCGTGCTGAAGGTGTTAAACAGCGAATCGGGCGAACGGATACAGGTGCCATACAAGGCCATTACCGAGCAAATGGGAGAGTTTTTTGTTTTCGTAGCGCAGGATACCGTGGCCCATCAGCATAAGGTAAAACTGGGGCCGCGCATCGGGACGAATGTTGTGATACTATCCGGAATAGATGAAGGGGACAAAGTGATTACCGATGGCTTCCAGCGTTTACGCGACGGTGGTAAAATTACTTTAGGGAGCGGTGCCCCCGCTCCGGGAAAAGTGGGCAAAGGAGACAGGCCGGCCGAAGGTGAATTAAAAAAACAAGTAGTAAAACCAGGGGGCCAGGCTCAATAAAACATTTCTGAAGCATGATTGCAGATACCTTTATACGCAGGCCGGTTACGGCGATAGTTATTTCCATAGTAATTGTGGTTGTGGGGATATTATCTATCACCAACCTGCCTATTGGTCAATACCCTGAAATTACGCCGCCGACCGTTCAAATTACGGCCAACTATAACGGCGCTGACGCGCAGACCGTGGAGCAGACCGTTGCCACGCCCATCGAGGTGCAGGTTAACGGTACGCCGGGCATGACCTACCTGCAAAGCAACAGCACCAGCAACGGCCAGATGACCATGACGGCCAATTTTGAAGTCGGTACCGATATTAATATCGCGGCGCTCGACGTACAAACCAGGGTGGGCATTGCCGCACCGGCTATTCCGCAGGACGTTCAGCGACTAGGCGTGGTTGTCAGAAAACGTAACCCCAGCATTTTGTTGCTGGTGGCCATGTACTCGCCGAAGGGAACACATGATGTTACCTTCGTTGATAACTACACCAATATTTTTGTGAAAGATGCGCTGAGCCGCACCAAAGGCGTTGGTGACGTATTTACCCGTGCTGACGATTTTAGCATGCGCATATGGCTGAAACCCGACAAACTTGCGGCCTTTGGCATGACGGCGAACGACGTAGTAGCTGCGTTAAGTGAGCAAAACGCCCAGGTAGCGGCAGGCGTAATAGGCGTGCCCCCGCAGGAAAAAGCGCAGCCTTTTGAGTACTCTGTTTTGGTACAGGGAAGACTATCAACTCCGAAGGAGTTCGCCGATGTGATCGTAAAGACTACGCCGGGAAACGGCGCTGTCGTTCATTTAAAGGACGTGGCCAGGGTTGAACTGGGCAAGTTTAATTATTCAGGAAATTCATTTGTCGACGGCAGAAGGGCTTCGTACCTGCTGGTTTACCAGGCGCCTAACAGCAACGCTTTGGAGACTGCCGACAACATTTACGCCACCATGGAAGAGTTGAAAAAGACTTTCCCTGAGGACATTGCCTATGTTGTTCCTTTTGAATCTATCACCGTTGTAAAGGTATCGGTTAGCGAAGTGGTTAAAACACTATTGATCGCACTTTGCCTTGTTATCATAGTGGTATTCCTTTTTTTACAAAGCTGGCGCACTACCCTCATCCCGATTTTGGCTATCCCGGTGTCCATTATCGGCACGTTTATCTTTTTTATACCGCTGCATTTCACCATCAATACACTAACCTTATTTGGTTTTGTATTGGCTATTGGAATTGTTGTCGATGATGCCATTGTTGTTGTAGAAGCGGTGCAACATTATATGGATGAGCAGGGCATGTCGCCCAAAGAGGCGACGGTACATGCCATGAAGGATATTTCGGCGCCGGTAATCGCTATAGCATTGATTTTGGCAGCGGTGTTCGTACCAGTCGGTTTCATTCCCGGTATAGTTGGGCGGCTATACCAGCAATTTGCCATCACTATCGCTATTTCGGTACTTATTTCGGCCTTTGTTGCGCTCTCGCTAACACCGGCATTGTGTACGCTGATATTGCGCCCGCATAAGATCGATGAAAAATCAAGGGGGCTTAATAAGTTCTTCTACAAGTTTAATGAATGGTTTGGGCGGGTAACCGGGCGATATCGGAACGGGGTCCATCGCGGAATTAAAAACCCGGTGTTCATTATCGTTATCCTGGTTTGTTTTATTTTCGGCGCGATCCTGCTGTTTGAAAATAAGCCTACCGGTTTTATCCCGCTCGAAGACGACGGCCGTATTTATGTAACATACGATCTGCCGGAGGCATCGTCTACCCAGCGAACGGTAACGGTGCTCCACCAGATGATGAATGAACTGGACAGCATACCCGGCATACTGCACTACGCAGCGTTGGGCGGCCTGAATGCGGTTAGCTTCGCCAGCAAATCAAACAGCGCCACCATGTTCGTGCAGCTAAAGCCATGGGACGAACGTACTACGCCCGAGACACAGATTGGCGCCATTATCGCCAATATACAGAAACGGGTGGCGCGGTTTAAAGAGGCCAGCGTGGTGGCTATTCAGCCGCCGGCTATACCCGGCCTGGGCAGCAGCGCCGGTTTCTCCTTTATCCTGGAGCAAAAACAGGCGGGCACCGATCTGAAAGCCTTCCAGGGTGTGATGCGCAAATTTTTGGACACCGTAAATAAGCGCCCCGAAATTGCAAGAGCGTTCTCGTTTTTTACAGCGAGTACGCCCGCATACCAGTTGACTGTCGACCGTGAAAAAGCCAAGAAATTGGGCGTTGCTATCAGCGACGTCAACTATGCGCTGCAAACTTATATGGGCAGCACCTATGTGAACGACCTGACGCTTTATGGCCGTACGTTTCACGTTTTGGCGCAGGCTGATACCAATTACCGAACCAGTATACATGATATTGGTCAATATTTTGTGCGCAACTCCGCCGGCGGAATGGTGCCGCTAAGCACTTTGACATCGTACAAACTGATAGAAAATGCGCCATTAATATCCCATTACAATCTTTTCCGTTCGGCCGAGATCGACGGTACGACCAAGCCGGGCTACAGTAGCGGGGATGGTATAAAGGCTTTAACAGAGGTTGCCAACGGAACGTTGCCGCAAGGTTTTGGCTATGAATTTTCGGGACTGAGCCGCGAAGAGATAATTTCGGGCTCCAAGTCGGTGTATATCTTTATGTTGTCCATTGGCTTCGTGTTCCTGTTCCTTGCAGCGTTGTATGAGAGCTGGTCCGTTCCCTTCTCCGTGCTGCTCGCGGTACCGCTGGGCGCATTTGGGGCGATCCTGGCGCTGAGCTTCAATAGCAGCCTCGCCAATAATATCTATGCGCAGATCGGTTTGATCACCCTTATCGGCTTAGCAGCCAAAAATGCCATTCTGATCGTAGAGTTTGCAAAAGAGCGGGTAGACCGTGGGATGGAGCTGGAGAAATCAGTACTCGAAGCCGTTAAGCTCCGTTTGCGCCCAATCTTAATGACCTCGCTGGCCTTTATCTTCGGTGTTGCACCATTGGCCGTTGCGACCGGCGCAGGGGCACAGGCAAGGCAGACCATCGGATACACTGTGCTCGGCGGTATGATCGCGGCAACATCGCTGGCTATATTTATTGTGCCGGTGTTGTTTTATGTGATCACCAGGATGGCTTATGGCAAAGCCAAACTGGCTGAATTGCAGCAAAACTACAAACCCGATCCGGACCACGATCCGCAGGCATAAACATTTTTAACACAAACAAGCGAGGCCCGGCTACTGGCTTAAAATTTGTTGAAAGCGCATTTGACCTGTTTTCCGGTCAAAGTACACAAACAACATAACCAGGAATTTTTCCTGGTCTACCGATTTCTTTTTATTGTTTTCAAACAAAAAATCGCTTAAAAATCCTTTGATTATCAGTTATCCGGCAATCAACATTTGTTAAAATCACGTTTGTTCATTCAAATTGGCCCGGCATGAAAGTGTGCTTATGGCAAAGCATTTGTAAAGTGTGGCGTACAGTAATACACATTATACACTTTAAAAATGACGACAATGAAGAACACAACCCATTGGATAGCTACCGCCGCATTCGCCGTAGCTTTATTTTTTTCAACAAACGCTACAGCGCAAACTGCCACCTCCGCGCCAAACCCCTGGCGGTTTGGAATAGGTTTGGAAGCCGGGATACCCACCGGTAATGCCAATGATTTCTCGAATTTTGAACTTGGCGGAACCGCCCGTTTGCAGTACGATGCCAGTTCTCACTTTGCATGGACGCTGACTTCCGGGTATTATAACCTGTTTGGTAAAGATGTTACCACGGTTACCCCAACCGGAACAGTAACCGCACAGGCGGCAAGTTTGGGCATAGTGCCGGTTAAGTTAGGCATCAAGGCTTTTTTTGCACCAAAACTTTATTTTGGCGCCGAAGCGGGCGCCGGCTTTGAAACCGTGAGCGGCGGAAATACGAAGCTGATCTTATCGCCCACTCTGGGCTTTGCAAACAGGACCTGGGATATAGGCGTACGCTACGAAAACTTTAGCGGACAGGGTAATAACTATGGCTTAGCAGGGCTGAGGATCGCCTATGCGTTTGGGCTTTGATTAGAGATCAGAGACTGGAGATTAGAGATTAGTTGGAATACGACGAAAAACCTAATCTCTAATCTCCGGTCTTTAATCACTAACCTATTCCAATTTCCCCAAAGCTTCTTTAATTCTCCTGCAAGCTTCGATCAATTTGTCCTCGGCGGCGGCGTAGGAGATGCGGATAGATTTCTTGTCGCCAAATGAATCGCCGCCAACAGTGGCCACATGGCCTTCGTCCAATAGATAGATGGCCAATTCATCTGCATCATTAATAGTTTGACCATTAAAGCTTTTGCCGAAGAATGAGGTTACATCCGGGAAAAAGTAAAACGCGCCTTCGGGCAGGTTTACTTTTACGCCGGGAATTTCTTTTAACAAGCCGTAAACCAGGTCGCGGCGTTTTTTAAATTCGGCACGCATTTGCAGCACACTATCCAGCCCGCCTTCCAGCGCAGCTACGCCGGCCTTTTGGGTGATGGAGCAAGTGCCAGAAGTGATCTGGCCTTGCATTTTGTCGCAGGCAGCGGCAATTTCCTTGTTGGATGCGGTATAACCGATACGCCAGCCGGTCATGGCAAAGGCTTTGGAAAAACCGTTGATGATGATAACGCGGTCTTTTATCGAATCGAACTGTGCGATAGACTCGTGCTTGTCCACAAAGTTGATGTGCTCGTATATTTCGTCAGAAAGAATATAAATATTCGGATGTTTTTCAAAGACTTTCGCCAGGCCCTCCAGTTCGGCTTTGCTGTACACGCTGCCGGTAGGGTTGCAAGGCGAAGAGAACATAAACAGCTTGGTTTTTGGCGTGATAGCCGCTTCCAGCTGTGCAGGGGTGATCTTGAAATCCTGCTCAACCGGCGCGTCGATAAATACGCTCACACCTTCAGCCAGTTTCACCACTTCTGAGTACGATACCCAATAAGGCGTAGGAATGATCACTTCCTCGCCGGGGTTTACCAAACATAAAACAGCATTGGCAATAGCTTGTTTCGCGCCGGTGGAAACGACGATCTGGCTGAAATCATAATCCAGTCCATTTTCGTTTTTCAGCTTTGCAGATATCGCTTTTCGAAGCTCTGGATAACCTGAAACCGGCGTATAGTACGTAAAGTTTTTATCCATCGCCTGTTTAGCGGCTTCCTTGATATGCTCCGGCGTATGAAAATCCGGTTCGCCGAAACTGAGGCTGATCACGTCTACGCCTTTTGCAGCCAGTTCGCGGCCCAGTTTGGCCATTTTAATGGTTGCCGATTCAGAAAGATTGTTGATCCTGTCGCTTAATGCTGTCATTTATTGGTTTATTTATTTGCGGCGCAAATATAGAAAAGATAGGGCTGAGGGTGAAGGGTTAATAATAAATTTCCCTTTTTTTATTGATTTGTTAATGATTGGCTGTCAATGTTGATAAATGTTTAAAACAGAGAAATTTTAACATGCAATTTTAAGATTTTGCCAATTGTACGGAACGTTTCGACCAAATATCCGGGTAGTAATCGCCCGATATTTATTAACACAAGTTATGCACAATCGGTAATTTAATCTTAACAATAGCGTTATAGCAAATAAAGAAAGCAAAGTTTATCTTTGTACCGCCAATTATAATTTTTATGTCCAAAAGAATTCTTGTTGTAGAAGATGACTATGATATCCTTTGCATCGTAACCGATTTGCTGAACGATGAGGGTTATGAGGTTGCCGGATTGAGTTTTACCGCGTCGATCACTGAAAGCGTGCGGCAGAGCAGACCAGATTTGGTTATCCTTGATTTTCTTTTGGCCGGTGTCAACGGCGGCGAACTGTGCATGGAACTTAAGGCGCAGCCCGAATTTGCAAACTTGCCGGTTATCCTGATGTCGGGTTTCCCGCGTTTTCTCGAATCATTCGGCGACTTTGGCTCGGATGGTTTTATCGCCAAACCATTTGACGTGAATTCGCTTCTGCACATGGTTGAGGCCTGCCTGTCTGACAAACACGAGTTGGTTTAAACACCCCGCGCTCCCTTGACGGCCTTGCCGTTGCGTACACAGCTAATTCTTAAGCAGGTTGCCACTGCAAACGATATTTTTAGTTGTTTCGGCATCGTAAAAAATAGCCGGCGGATCAAATCCGTTTTTCGTCGTCCAGTTATTTCCTTCCACCCACAAACCGCTTCCAAGCTCTGCACGGATGGCGCCGCGCATCTTTAACGCTATGGGGGCCTTTTCGCGGTTGATAAAGGTGTTTTGCCGGATGACCAGGTTTCTAAATGACGCCGCCTCAACCGCCGGGCCGGTCATTTCCGTAAATGTATTATTCTCTAACAAGAGGTTCTGCAGCAGGGGATAATGGGACGGATTAGAGTTGACGTCGGCGCTCACATAAATAGCAGACCCTTTATGCTCGCCTGCGGGGTTTATCGATTCAAATTTGTTATTGCGGACAATAATATTTTGCGCTCCAAACCCGCCGGCCCAGTATTGGGCAACATCCACGATGAGGTGTATGGCTGAATATTGATCGTGAAAGAAACGGTTGCCCTCGATGAGCCAGTCGGCGCTGAGGCAGAGGATAACCCTTGCCCGGTTTTCGTGAAAATAGCAATTGCGGATGATACAGTTGTGCGAATTGTAACGATGATTTAACAGGATCGCATTTGAAGCAATGTGACCGGGCAGCGCTTTATCGAAAACCAGTGTTGTTTCATGGGTTTTATAGTCGCCTGTCGCCTTTTCCAGTTTCGCGGTAAAGCCGGTCGGTGAAAAATCGCCGTTCCTGACCTCAACCATATCGCCGGCGTTAAAAGGGCATTGCCAGGGCGTAATATTCTCTGCAACAAGGGTATGGTCGTCCACCCGGCGGACCCCGGCATGCACATTATCGCCAATGTCGACAAGGTCATCGCCTGTATAGCCAAAATCACAATCTTCCAGCCTGATAAACCCCTGGGATTGCGACACCATAAAGCCGCCGCCTGTCAGTGTAATACACCGGCGTTCATTTTCCGGATAAGTAATGCGGCAATGCAGCAGTTCGAAGTGGTCCTGGTCGCCTAAATAGTTGAACCCATTACCCGGGAATGAGTAAATGGTTATATACTGAAACGACAGGTGCTTATTCCCTTCCATTACCATGCAGTTTTTTTCGAAAGTATAGTGGCGCAACAGGTAGAGCTGCCCTACCACGGGCTTTGCTGCATTGGTGGTCCAGACACGTAACGTTTGGGGGCCGACGGAATCGATCTTCTTTATGGCGACGCCGAATTCTGTCCCCGTCCCCGGCGCCCGCAGTTTTTCGTCGAGCGGGTTCATCCCAACCCAGCGTCTCGGGTCAAGCGGTGGCGGCGTTTCGAAACGTATATCGAAAAAGGTGGCATTTGGCCCAACCTTCAAGATCCTTCCCACGGACGCCAGCGGGGCTATCTTCCAGTCCCAGTCGATGTTGAAGTTGCTGAATACCGTACGTGTGCAATTTTTGATCAGCATGGCTGCCTTTCTACCATTAATTTGATGGAAAAGAAAGGTTGATCCTCCTCCGTCAAAAATGAAGTCGCTCAAACCTTCAAAAGCGATGGTCTCGCCCGATGTAATGCGGTAAACCCCCTTCGGCACGATAAGTTTAGAAGCTTTGGTTTCCCGGCATTTGGCGATTGCCGCTTTAAAAGCCATAAGGTTTCGGTCGGGTCCGGTCGATGGGGGAGAACCGCCATCGGCCACAAGGCCAAAATCCCCCAGGTTAATAACGGGGCCGTTGGTTTTGGCGGGCGCCTCTACGGTAAATCGTTGCGCTCCCGTGATTGCCGGGGCTTGCTGTCCGCCAACTGAAACACCTGTTAAGGGTAATATCGTCCAGCCATTGCCACGAACAATGGTTATGTTTTGAATACGAATGGCTGCCTGGCCATGAATTCCAATTTGAATATAATAATCGCCTGCGGCCGGTGATATCCTGAGCTTTGCTTTTCCCCGTTCACCCGGTTCGCCGCTCCATTTCTCCGACTGATCTGCGCCATAACCAAGGCTGTTTGAGCGCGCGAAGACGTAAAAAAAGGCAGTCCGCGCGGCGCGGTCAACAACCTCGTAGTCAAACGTCAGTATGTAGTCTTCTTTCGCTTTCAGTATTCCCTTCGGGATAGTAACGCAGCCATTCCATTCACTTTTATCACCGCGGGAATCTGCCTGCAGGATTGGGCCGCCTTTATTGTCCCTGGTAATCTGTGTAAATTGAAGCCCGCAGTTGGTGGGGCGGTCATTTTTTAAATTTATTCGCCAGACGGTGTCATTGCCGGTGCTCAACTGACGGGCTGATTGCCCCGCTGCCCCGGATGCAGCAAGGGAAAAGAAAAGAAAACCAAGTGCGGCTTGAGCGGTCATCTGTAACCAACACGACGTTGGTAAAATAGCTTTTTTCATCTATAATCAAATAAAACGACATTTTGGACCCGGGGAAATCGCGTTTAATATTTAATTGCAGCTACCCTTTTTCCGCCGCAGGCGAAGAGAGGGTCGAGCAGCGCAGCGCACTCGGGGTGAGTCAACCCTGCGGACATTGGCGCTAATGCATTGGCGGTAGTGTCCGCAGGGTTGACTCACCCTGCCATCGCTGCGCTTGGCATCCCTCTCTTCCGCTTCGCGGGAAAGAGGGACAAGGAATGTCTCGAACACTCAATGTTTGAAACCCGCCGCTATTGAAAATACCGCCTTAAGTTTTAAAAGCGATTTCCTCGATTTGATATCCCTACTTCATTCGTATTGATCGCCACAACAATCACACCCCTAATTCTTAAGTAAATTTCCTCTGCAAACAATATTTTTAGTGTTTTCCCCATCGTAAAAAAATGCCGGCGGATCAAGGCCATTTTTCGTCATCCAGTCATTTCCTTCTACCCAAAGCCCATTGCCAAATGTCGCAAGGATGCACCCGCGCATTTTCAGCACGATCGGCGAGGGCAGGCTGTTAATAAATACGTTATTGCGGATAACCAGGTTTTTGAAGGACGACGCATCGATTACCGGGCCGCTCACTTCCTTAAAAAAATTATTTTCAAGCAGGATATTTTCCAAAAGGGGGTAATGTGAGGGACTTCCGGCGATTTCCGCACCTACATAAATAGCGGCGCCGCCTCCCGCTCCTGCCACGTTAAGGGAATCGAACTTATTGTTGCGAATGATGACGTTGCGCGCACCAAAACCTTCGGACCAAAGGCCCGGACTAACGTCGGTAATGAGGTGCAAACCTGCGTGCTGGTTGTGATAGAAGCGGTTTCCTTCGATGAGCCAGTCTGCAGTATTGCAAAGAACGCCGCGGGCGCGATTTTCATGAAAAGTGCAATTTTTAATGATGACATTGTGCGAGCCATAACGGTGGTTGAAAAGGATGGCATCAGAGGCGATGTGCGCGGGCAGCGCTGCTTCGAAAACCAGCGTGGTTTCTTTATTTTTATAATCGGCCTTGGCCGATGTTAGTTTTCCGGTAAAGCCTGTCGGTGAATAATCGCCATTGCGGATTTCGACCGGGTCGCCGGCCGAGTAAGGGCATTGCCATGCAACAATGCCGGTTGCGACAAGAGTGTGGGCGTCAACCACCCGGACACCCGAATGGATATTGTCGTGAATATTGACGCAATCGTCGCCCATATACCCGAAATCGCAATCCTGTAGCCTGATAAAGCCCTGCGACTGTGCGACATGCAGGCCATCGGCCGTTGTGGTGATGGCCCGCCGTTCGTTATCAGGGTAGGTGATACGGCAATGCACCAGTTCAAAATGATGCTGGTCGCCGCCCACAATAAAGCCGATGCCCGGAAATGAAAAGATGGTGACGTTTTGCAGTGATAAATGCGTGTTACTGCTCATGGTGATGCCGTGTTTTTCATAGGTATAGTGTCGAAGCACATAAAGCCGCCCTACTATTGGCGCGATCGGGCGCGATGGCCACACCCGTACAGTTTGGGTGTTGAGCCTGTCGATCTTTTTTGGCGTAAAACCGCCAAACTCTGTGCCGGTACCGGGAGCGCGCAATTTTTCATCGAGCGGGTTCATGGTTACCCAGCGTTTGGGGTCCATCGGTACCGCGCCCTCAAAACGCATCTCAAAAAAAGATTGGTCAGCCGCTAATTTGGTGATCCTCCCTATGGAGGCCAGGGGATCGATCTTCCAGTCCCAATCGAGGTTGAAATTACGGAAGACCCCGCGGCTGCATTTTTGAATACTGATGCCGTGGCCGCCTTTAATTTGATGGTACAGAAAGGTAGATCCGCCGCCATCGAAGACAAAGTCATTTAAGCCATCAAAAACAATCGTCTGTCCCGATGTGATCCGGTATATGCCCTTCGGAACAACCAGTTTGGACGCTCCTGTTTCGCGGCATTTGGCGATGGCAGCTTTTAAGGCGATACTGTTGCGGTCAGGGCCGTTTGCGGGCGGGGCATTACCGTCCGCGACCAGCCCAAAATCAGCCGCGTTAACCACAGGGCCGTTCGGGTTGGAAGGTGGATCTATCGTAAAGGGCTGCGCCCCGGTTATTTGCGGAGGCTGCTGGTCCCCGCCGGCTGTGGTTGCCAACGGAATGCTCGTAAGGCCGTCACCATGGATAATCTTTAGATTGAGGATGCGGATAGCGCCCTGTTTGCAGATGCCGACCGTAAGTTGGTAATCGTTTGCTGAGGGGGAGAAACGTAGTTTGGCGGTGCCGTGGTCCTCCGCTTCGCCGTACCATCGCTGCCAATAGTCAGCGCCGTAGCCCAGGCTGCCGGAGCGGGCGAAAACATAAAAATAACTGCCCTGGCCCACGCGGTCTATAACTTCATAATCGATGGAGACCACATAATCCTGGCCGGCCTTAAAAAGCCCGCCTGGCAGCAAAATGCAGGAATGCCAGGTGGTATTGTCCCGCCGGGAGTCGGCCTCGATGCAGGGCCGGCCTTTATCGTCCCCGGTGATTTTCGCAAACTGCAGCGAGTAGCCGGATGGATGATTGTTTTTTAAGTTGAGTTGCCAGATGACTGTATTGTTGCCGGTTTTCTCCCCGTTTTGCCCAAATACGTGCGGCGTCATTATCGAAAAGAAAAATATGCATAAAAGCAGCCCGGAGGCCGATTGTAGCCGTCTTAGTATCGGGCAGGTAAAAAAGTCCATTTACGATAACTTTTACTTTTTAAAAATAAGTTCGTTTTTATTAAAAAGGAGATTTTGATGCTGCTGTTTTATCTATTTTGACTAATCAGGTGATTGTTACAATGAGATCGTCGCTCGCGATGCTTAAAGAATCAGTGCGCCAACAGTATGACTTGACGACAGGGCAAAAGTCAATCCTGGCAACAAAAAAATCCAGCGGGGAAAATAAAGCTGCTGCTTTAGTCACTGACCGGTCCGCTGCACTAAACAGCGTAAGTTGGCGTAAATATGGTGACAAGTTCATGTCAGTGACAAAATATTGCCAGCGCTAATTTATTAGTAATCAGTTTTGTAGCATGTTGTAGCTGGGTGTAGCACGTGTAGCGCTACGCTACAAAATTGTCTGTGATACATTTATTCCGGCAATTCTTTATCCCGCACTGGCATCTGCGACAATAATAGCTGCCCTGGTTTCGCCAAGTATTTATAAATTTGGCGCAAATTGCAACCATTTTGAAGGAGCAGAAAAGGATCATACTGTTTGCGCTGGTTACCGGTATCATCCTGATGCTGGCCAAATTTGCAGCGTGGTTTATAACATCATCCAACTTTGTACTTACCGATGCGGCAGAGAGTATTGTGAATGTTTTGGCCAGTTCCTTCGCTTTTTTTAGTATTTACCTGGCAGCGCAGCCGAGGGATGCAAACCACCCGTACGGGCATGGCAAGGTGGAGCACTTGTCGGCCTTTATCGAGGGGGCGCTGATCGGTATAGCCGCTATCACGATCCTTATCAAATCGGTTTACAGCCTTTTTTATCCCAACCCCATACAAAACTTGCTGATCGGTGCAATTATTATCGGTGCGACCGGACTTGTTAACGGGCTGCTGGGCTGGTATATGATCCGCAAGGGAAAGTCCCTGCCTTCGGTAATCATCGATGCTGACGGGCGGCACCTGCTTACCGATATGATCACCAGCCTGGGCCTGGTGGCGGGGTTGCTGCTCATTATCTCCACTAAAATAATATGGCTGGACAGCGCCTTGTCCATCGCTGTCGGCCTGTATATACTTTATAGCGGGTACAGGCTGATCAGGCGGTCGGTTTCAGTGCTGATGGATGAGGCCGATTTTGATGTGGTAACCGAAGTGATCAAGGTTTTGAATGAAAAAAGGCGCGATGCATGGATAGACATACACAACTTCAGGGCGCAAAAGTATGGCAATGACCTGCATATCGACTGCCACCTGACTTTGCCTAATTATTTCGACCTGAATAAAGTTCACGAGGAAGTGAAGCTTGTGGATATGCTGATCAACCGGGAAGTAACCAAAACCGAGCTGTTTATACATACCGACCCCTGCCTGCCCGAATGCTGCCATTATTGCAGCATGCCCAACTGCCCTATACGGTCGGAAGCAAAAACAGAAGATATTGCCTGGACGCTGGATAAAATCATCCGCAATAAAAAACACTTTGAATAATGTATCCATTTAATGTACGCGTTTACGGGCTGCTGGTGAACGACCACAACGAAGTACTGATCAGCGATGAGCAGGAGTATGGCATTCGTTTCACCAAATTCCCCGGCGGGGGGCTTGAATTTGGCGAAGGGCTGGTCGACGGCCTCAAACGTGAATTTTTGGAAGAATGCAATGCTGAGGTAGAGATCATCCGGCATTTTTATACCACCGATTTTTTTGTAAAATCGGCCTTTAACGATTCGCAGGTGATCAGCGTGTATTACCTGGTTAAAAATACCAGCACGCTGAACATGGTCTTTAAAACCGCAGTTTTTGATTTCGACGGAGGGGGCGAAATTTTGCAAGCCTTCAGGTGGGTAAAGCTGTCAAACCTGCCTAACGAGGTTTTTCTTTTCCCCACCGACCAGCAGGTTGCGAAACTTTTGATGAATGAACTATGAATTTGGCTGAACGAGATTTAAAAGTTATCTGGCACCCATACACCCAAATGAAAACGGCCGCGCCGCCAGTCCCGATAGTGAGGGGCGAGGGCGCATTGCTGTTTGACGAAGACGGCAAGCAGTATATCGATGCCGTTTCTTCGTGGTGGGTAAATATCCACGGGCATGCGCATCCATACATCGCCAAAAAGGTTTCTGAACAGCTGCATAAACTGGAGCACGTAATATTCGCGGGCTTTACCCATGAGGGCGCCGTTGAACTGGCTGAACGCCTGCTTGCAATATTGCCGAATAACCAGCAAAAAGTTTTTTACTCCGACAATGGCTCGACTGCAGTTGAGGTGGCCATAAAAATGTGCCTGCAATATTGGCACAATAGAGGCGAGAACCAGGCTAAGATCATCGCCTTTAAAAATGCCTACCACGGAGATACTTTCGGGGCGATGGCTGTGAGCGGTCGAAGCGCTTTTACCGCCGCATTTGATCAATTGCTTTTTGAGGTTGAATTTATTGATCTGCCGGACGAAGCAAATATTGATCATCTCAAGTCTCAAATCTCAAATCTCAAATCCGAAGCCGCCTGTTTTATATTTGAACCACTGGTTCAGGGCGCAGGCGGGATGCTGATGTATGAGGCTCGGTATTTAAATGAACTGATGGCTCATTGCCGGGGAGAGGGTATTTTAATGATTGCCGATGAAGTATTTACTGGTTTCGGGCGTACAGGTAAGCCGTTTGCCTGTTATCACGTAGACGAACAGCCCGACATAATGTGTTTCTCAAAGGGGCTTACCGGCGGAACGATGGCCCTTGGATTAACCACCTGCACGCAGCAGATCTATGATGCATTTTTGTCGGAGGACCGGTTGAAAACGCTTTTCCACGGCCATTCATTTACTGCTAACCCGGTAGCATGCGCCGCCGCCCTGGCAAGCCTTGATTTGTTTTTGGAGCCCTCGACCGCTCACAATATCGAGACGATAACCAAGATGCACTGGCAGTTTGGAGAAAAGATCAAAGATCACCCCAAAGTGAAAACCACGCGCCAAACCGGTACTATTTTCGCGATGGAATGGGAGACCGGCAGCGACACCTCTTATTTTAATAGCCTAAGAGATATCTTGTATCAATACTTTTTAAGCGCCGGCATTATTTTGCGCCCGCTTGGTAATACCATTTACATTTTACCGCCGTATTGCATTACAAATGATCAGCTCACCTACATTTACGCCAAAATCGAGCGGGCTTTGAACGAGATTTAAGTCGGCGTAACCCAAAATCAATCGGCGCAATCATCATATAATCTGTGAAATCCCAGGAAATGAAAATAGCTAAACTACTACCACTCATCATAACTAATGCCGACCTCCACGCAAAATGGTTAAATACGCTTTCGCTGATGGAAAACACCGGCGCCCGTAAGATATCAGCCTGCGAAGATCCGTTGACGGTTACCTATATTGTCCTTAAACATGCTGCCGAAGAACACCGGCATGCATTTTATCTTAAAAAACAAATAGAAAAGACGGCCGGACGTTCGTGCCCTACGTATGAGCCGGGCTATTTGCTGGCGCCGGCCCAAAGCCGCTATTATTTGAATCAGCTGGATATCGAGGTTTGCCGTTACCTGAAAAATGAACTTGGCCTTAAAGGGAAAGACCTCCGTTTTGCCGCCTATTTGCTGGTTACTTATGCCATAGAAGTGCGGGCGGACGAGCTGTACCCGGTTTACCAGGAGGCACTGGAAAAAGCAGGAAGCAAAGTAAACGTAAAATCAATTATCCTTGAAGAAGAAGGGCATTTGGAGGAAATGATCAACCAGCTCAGAATTTTCTCAGCAAACTGGCAGTTTTACGCTGATAAGGCTGTTGAATTCGAGGCCCGGTTGTTTTCGGGTTGGTCAGAAGCACTGGAAATCGCATTGACTTTGCAATAAAAAGGCCGCCTGAAACGCTCCGAGGGCACTGAAAAAGTCCCTCATAAGTAAGGGGGCAAAAAAAGGAGTGGAAAGCTTAGGTTTTCTGCTCCTTTTTCGTTATCTTAAAGTCGAATTAGAACTGCTTTAAGATGTTAGCTCAACAGCAAAAAATTCAATT
>DASRTD010000206.1:0-40896 GCA_035656115.1 Mucilaginibacter sp. | reverse complement strand
AAAGCCGGAAGATTATTTGTACAGCAGCGCCCGTGATTATTGCGGGCTGCCCGGGTTAATTGACATAATTTTGGTTGACCCATTGATGCTATGACCGGGATAGTTTATTACCTGTCAGCGGGGCACGAGTGCCGCAACCCGCCTGGCCGACGCCGACACTCGCGCCTGAATTGGGAGGAAGCCTTGAGCCACAAAGACGATATTCATGATGGAATGCGTAAATTGGGAGGCGGCGAACAAGAACCAGATCCTGAAACAAACCTGGTAATACCTACTGGGACACATGATACCGTCACAGACTCAGAATTTGACAAAGGAGCAGCATCTGGCAAGTATCAAAATAGTGCTATCGGCTTGTATTTACTTCCTAATGGTACACTTTCGACAGTACAGCAAAATCGCGGCGTTTCGTCAAAAAAAGTAAAAATCCGGTAATCGCATTGCTATGAAAAAGCCGATAATTATGACGATTTCAATCCTACTCGTGTTGTTTTTCGTTATTCTATTTAGGTTGGATACTGTCTCGAGGACGTATATTTACCTTTTTAAAAAAAACACACTGATACGGCACTATAATAGCAATGGCAAATACGATGGCGAAATAATCAAATATTTGAACGGTGGAGTTTTCTTTACATCAACTTATAAAAATGGACTAAGAGACGGGTGGACCAAGCAATATTTCAAAAACGGTCAATTGAAAAATGAAGAAAAATTCAAAGATGACAAGGCAAATGGGATCGAAAAAGAGTTTTATGACAATGGGGGTTTAAACTATGTTGCACATTGGCATAACGGGGTTCGAGTTGCCAATGAATATCACTATTCGCAAAATGGCAAATTGCTAAATTATGACAGTTTTGACATAAATAGTGACACTGATATCAATAGAGCGAATATAATTTGCTACGTCGAATATAATCAGACTGGTAAAATTGCTAAATTAATAGGTGGTGTTCTGGGTTCTAACATATATTCGAAAGTTAAGTCCAATGATTCTAACATTATTTTGACTGCCAATAAAGTGTATTCAAATTTACATGATTTGTACATAAACGTAGCTACGCCACCCGGTTTAACCTCACAAGTGGAAATAAATATAAACAATGTAAAGTATATTGATTTAAAAGTTAGTGCAAATACCGTAATAGCCCCAAATGCATTTCCTTATAGTGGTAAATTTTCGATTTCGATATATGGTAAGTTTATAGGTCCCGATAAAAAAATCATCAAAACGGATACATTAAAAAGACTTATCAACATAGTTTATTGATCCAGATGCCGGTAGTTTGCTCGGAACGCTGTGCGAATGTCTGCGACTTCGCACGGCTATGCTTGCAGTTTGCAACTGTAACAACGAAATGTAAGAAAAGAGAACAGAGCCTGGCCGAGCGCCGGGCTTTGTTGTTTATGGAAAAAAGATAAGATTTTTACGGTGCGTTGCGTTAGCGGCTGTAGCGCCTGCCTGTCGGCAGACAGGGATACCGGCCACGAGCCTAAGGCCCGCGCCGTATGAGCGAAAGACGCGACCCCGCTCTATCAGCGGGGGAACGCCCCAAAAAATAAAAAGGACACAAATCACCAATCATCCCCATTAGTCAGCTACAAAGAAATCGGTGTAATCACCTTAAAATCGGTGCAATCCCAAAAAACAAAATCGGTGTAATCACCCCAAAATCGCTGTAATCCCAATTAGAAAAAAACCAATGACCAATGACTAATGACCAGTGACATTTTCCTATCTTTGCGGGTCAAAAAAACAGCTGTGCATGAGTAATCCCGTTCAAATAAAAAATGCTTTAATTTCAGTTTATTATAAGGACAATTTAGAGCCGATCATCCACGAATTAAACCGCCTCGGCGTTAAAATATATTCCACCGGCGGTACCGAAACATTTATCCGTAACCTGGGCGTCAACGTTATTCCTGTTGAGGACCTTACCTCATATCCATCCATATTGGGCGGCCGGGTAAAAACGCTTCACCCAAAAGTATTTGGCGGCATTTTGGCCCGCCGCGGCTTTGAAGGCGATGAGCAGCAGCTTGCGCAATTTGAAATTCCGGAGATTGACCTGGTCATTGTTGATCTATACCCTTTCGAGGAAACCGTAATGTCGAACGCCGAAGAAGATGACATCATCGAAAAAATAGATATCGGCGGCATTTCGCTTATCCGTGCCGCGGCCAAAAATTTTAAAGATGTGGTGATCGTCGCCTCGAAAAAGGATTATGGCGAACTGGAAGAGATCCTGAAAACCCAAAACGGCGAAACCACCATCGACCAGCGCCGCAGCTTTGCGCAAAAAGCTTTCAACATTTCATCGCATTACGATACCAGCATTTTTAAATACTTTAACCAGGAAGAACCCCTGCCGGTTTTTAAGGAGAGCATACAAACCAGCCAGGTTTTGCGTTACGGAGAAAACCCGCACCAAAAAGGCGTTTTTTATGGCGACCTGGACCGAATGTTCACCAAGCTGCATGGCAAAGAATTATCCTATAACAACCTGGTTGACGTGGATGCTGCGGTTGCGCTGATCGACGAGTTTACGGAACCGACCATCGCGATTTTAAAACATACCAACGCTTGCGGTATCGCGTCGCGTAACTTCATTAAGGAAGCCTGGGTTGACGCACTCGCCTGCGACCCGGTTTCAGCATTCGGCGGGGTGATCATCGCTAATGATGAGATAGATGCGGAAACAGCAGCGGAGATCAGCAAAATATTTTATGAAGTTTTGATCGCCCCTGCGTTCACAGATGAAGCCGTTGCTATACTAAAAGAGAAAAAGAACCGTATTATACTGGTTCGCCAGCCGGTGTTGCTGCCTGCAAAGCAGTTTAAAACCCTGCTGAACGGCGTAATTGAACAGGATAAGGATGAAGTGATTGAAGGCCCGGAACAAATGAAGACCGTTACCCAAAGGCAACCGACAGCGCATGAATTGCATGACCTGTTTTTTGCCAACAAGGTAGTTAAGCATACTAAGTCGAACACGATTGTGTTTGCCAAAAATAACCAGCTGTTGGCAAGCGGCGTGGGGCAAACCTCAAGGGTCGATTCGCTAAAGCAGGCGGTGATCAAGGCGGAAAGCTTTGGCTTCGACCTGAATGGTGCGGTGATGGCTTCGGATGCATTTTTCCCGTTCCCCGACTGCGTTGAACTGGCTGCCGAAGCTGGTATTACAGCAGTATTGCAGCCGGGCGGTTCGATAAACGACAAGCTTTCGATCGGGATGTGCGACCTGAAAGGCATTGCGATGGTAACCACCGGCGTACGGCATTTTAAACATTGATGGTAAGTTGATTAAGTTGACCCGATAGCTATCCGGTCAACTTAATCAACCCAATCAACTTAATCTAACTTAATCAACTTAATGCAACTTATTCAAACTATATTTATCAACTTTGCAAACATTTTTGAACAGGATACCAAATGGGTTTATTTAATTTTTTTACACAGGAAATTGCGATTGATTTAGGTACAGCAAATACCCTCATAATACATAATGATAAAGTTGTAGTTGACGAACCGTCGATAGTAGCGTTTGACCGGACGACAAATAAGGTGATCGCCATCGGCCGCCAGGCTATGCAGATGGAAGGCAAAACACACGACAATATTCGAACAGTGCGCCCGCTGAAGGACGGCGTAATAGCCGATTTTAATGCCGCCGAGCACATGATACGCGGGATGATCAAAATGATCAACCAGGGCAAGGGATGGTTTTTTCCCTCGCTGCGTATGGTGATCTGTATCCCTTCGGGTATTACCGAAGTGGAGAAACGTGCCGTGCGCGACTCGGCCGAAATTGCAGGTGCAAAAGAAGTTTACCTGATACACGAACCAATGGCCGCTGCGGTAGGTATCGGCATTGATGTGGAAGAGCCGATGGGCAATATGATCATCGATATTGGCGGCGGTACCACTGAAATTGCCGTTATCGCTTTGTCGGGTATCGTTTGCGACCAGTCGATAAGAACGGCAGGTGACAATTTCGATTCGGATATTGTACAATATATCCGCCGCCAGCATAATATTATGATCGGCGACCGTACAGCCGAAAAGGTGAAAATTGAAGTTGGCGCTGCTTTACCTGAACTGGCAGATCCACCGGCCGATTTTGCCGTACAGGGCCGTGACCTGATGACGGGCGTCCCCAAGCAGATCATGCTTTCCTACTCGGAAATTGCGCATTGCCTGGACAAATCAATTTCAAAAATTGAAGAAGCGATTTTGAAAGCATTGGAAATAACCCCGCCTGAACTTTCGGCGGATATTTATCAAACCGGTATCTATTTAACCGGCGGCGGCGCCTTACTGCGCGGCCTCGATAAGCGCATTGCCGCTAAAACCAAGCTGCCCGTACACGTCGCAGAAGACCCGCTCCGGGCAGTGGTGCGTGGTACAGGAACGGCCCTAAAGAATATCGGTAATTTCAAATTTTTGATGCAATAGGGTAGAGACTAGTTAATTAGAGATTAGAGATAAGTTGTTTGGTATTGACTGGGGAGGTATTTTAGTATAAGGTCTGGCCAATTATCAGAGAATATTTTAATAATGAATTCTTTTACCGATCTCGAAATTTGGAAGAAAGCCAGGGTTTTACGCAACAATATAACTGGTTTAGTTAAATCCTTCCCTGCAGAGGAAAAATTTCGGTTAACCGATCAAATCATCCGTTCGTCGCGCTCGATCGGGAATAACATAGCAGAAGGACATGGCCGATTTCACTATGCTGACGCTGCCAAATTTCTGATCAATGCGCGCGGCTTGGCTTCCGAAACAAAAGATCATCTTTATATTGCTATGGGATAATAATATTATCGATGAAAAAGTATTTGAGTCCTTTAAAATAGACTGTGAGGAATGTATGAAAATGATAAACGGGTATATTAATTATTTAAGGAATCAAGGAGGCAGCAAAAGTTGACCGGGAGCATTTTTTTTTACAAAGGGAAGCTTTGGCAGATAGCTAAAGCAATAATTGACCAATCTCTAATTAACTAATCTCTAATCTCTAATTAACTAGTCTCTAACACCCATGCGCACTCTTTGGAGGTTCATTAACAGGTATAACGCATTTTTTTTGTTCCTGATCTTCGAGGTTACCGCGCTGATCATCTTAATAAAAAACAACTCCTATCAGCGGGCCGGGTTTATTAACTCAGCAAGCGGCGTTATCGGCCGGCTCAATGCCGAAAAAAACCAGCTTTACGGTTATCTTGCCCTGAAGGATGTTAATGACAGCCTGGCCCGCGAAAATGCCCACTTGCGTAATTTGCTCAGGGCATCATATTACGTGGATACGGTTAGCAAGCGCAAAGTTACCGATACCGTTTACAAACAGCAGTATGAGTATATCGTTGCCAGGGTGATCAATAACTCTGTTAGCCAGCCAAACAACTACCTTACTATAAACACGGGCAGCCGGCAGGGTATCACAAAAGGGATGGGTGTTATATGCAGCAAAGGCATCGTAGGGAAAGTGATCTTTGTGTCGGAACATTTTGCGCTTGTGCAATCGCTGCTGCATAAAGATTCCCAGTTTAGCGCCATGCTTGCTGATAATAAAGAGATCGGGTCCATCCAATGGAATGAAGACCTCGACCCCCATAAAGGCATCCTAAAGGACGTTTCAAACAATGCCCAGCCAAAGGTTGGCGAATGGGTAGTGACTTCGGGATATTCACTTTTTCCGGAAGGGGTGCCGATTGGCAAAGTAAGCAACCTGCACACTAAAGGCGGCGGCTATTCTTTAAATATGGAAGTCACCCTTTCGGTTGATTTCGGCAAGCTGGAGTATGTTAACGTAGTAGTAAACAGGTTCGGGCAGGAACAAGAGGCATTGGAGGGCCAGAAAAAGAAGGATGAGTAGAGCTATTTTAATCAACTTGTTAAGGTTTATCGTGCTGGTGTTTATCCAGGTTTTTTTACTCAAAAACCTGGCGCTTTACAACCTGCCGGCGCCTTACCCTTATATCCTGTTTATTTTGCTGCTGCCATTTGATATTCCGAATATCTTATTATTCGTACTGGCCTTTGTCATGGGTTTAACCATCGATGCATTTTACGACACGCCGGGCCTTAACGCCGCTGCCTGCGTGGTACTTGCTTTCGTTCGCATCCTGTTCATCAACGTTACCGTCTCGAGGGAAGGGTTTGACAATGAACCCGAGCCAACACTCGGCATAATGGGATTCCGATGGTTTTTTACATACACCCTTACCTTAACTTTAATACACCATTTTGTTCTTTTCGCCATCGAATATTTTAACTTTTCCGGACTTCAATATACAACGGGCCACTATTTAATCAGTTCGTTTTTTACGGTAGTTTTGATATTAATTTCGGGTTTAATATTTTTTAAAGGGAAAGAGCGGAAATGAATAGTTTTTTTGAGCGGAGGTACATCATATCCGGAATTTTTTTAGCTATTATCCTTATTCTTTTAGGCAGGTTATTTTATATCCAGATCATTGACCCGCGCTATGCCATATATGCCAATAACGAAGTTCGCCGGCCGGTTATTTATAACGCCGCCCGCGGCCCGATATTGGACCGCACCGGCAAAGCGCTTGTTCAAAACGTGGCGTTTTATGATATAATGGTTACGCCCAAACAGGTGAAACCCTTTGATACGGTGGAATTTTGTAAGCTTTTGGGTATTGATCGGGCGACGTTTGACAAACAATGGGCCAAGGCGGTTAAATATTCTTCGTACCAGCCGTCAATTTTTGAGAAGCAAATCTCGGCTACCGAATATGCGTCGATCCAGGAGCGGTTGTCTGAATTTCCGGGATTTACATCCACGCCGCGTTATTTGCGTACTTATCCCGACTCTGTGGGCGCACAGTTTTTAGGTTATATCGGCGAGGTGACGGACGACAAGATCAATCATTCGCACGGCTACTACCACCCCGGCGATCTTGTCGGCATAACGGGCGTCGAAAAATCATACGAGTCGGTTTTAAGGGGCCAGCGCGGGATTGAAAACTGGATGGTGGATTCAAGGAATAAACGTAAGGGCAAATACGCCAACGGTATGTTTGATACAGCAGCGGTCGCGGGGCAACGGTTAACCTCATCGCTTGACCTGGATATTCAAAAGCTTGGCGAGCAGTTGATGCATAATAAGGTCGGCAGCATTGTGGCCATCGAGCCATCAACCGGCGAGATACTTTGTTATGTAAGCAGTCCGACCTATAACCCAAACCTGATGGTAGGCCGCGAACGCGGCGCGAACGCCGAAAAGTTGTACGAAGATCCTTACAGCCCGTTTTTTATCAGGCCCATACAGGCAAAATATCCGCCAGGTTCGTCGTTTAAACCTTTGAGCGCGTTAATCGCCTTGCAGGAAGGCATTATTACACCTTCCACCAGCTACTATTGCCCGGGTTATTATATTGCCGGTAACCGGAGGTTTAAATGTAATAACGGCGAGTCGCACGGCGAAGTAGACCTGAGCAGCGCGGTTGCAAGGTCATGCAACGGGTACTTCATGATGGTTTTCCAAAAAATCATGGACCGTTATGGCGCCAAACGAACCGAGCAAATGTTTGCGCAATGGCGTTCGCAGGTGAATAAGTTCGGCCTGGGCACCAAGCTTGACCTGGATATGCCCGGCGAAGCCCGCGGTAACCTGCCCACCCCACTGCACTACGATAATATTTACAAACCCGGCGGCTGGCGTTCCAGCACAATCCTCTCGCTTGCGATAGGCCAGGGTGAACTTTTAGCTACGCCGCTGCAAATGGCCAACCTGGAATGCATCATCGCCAATCATGGTTATTATTATAAACCCCACCTCATCAAAGCAATTGGCGCGCAAAACGTAATTAAAAAGGAATATGTAGAAAGAAATTATGTTGGGATCGATTCAACAAATTTCGAACCTGTTATAAACGGTATGCAGGAAGTGGTTGAAACCGGCACCGCGAACCACTCAAAAATACCAGGCATTATCATGTGCGGCAAAACCGGCACCGCCCAAAATAACCATGGCGACCCGCATTCCATATTTGTTGCCTTCGCCCCGCGTGAACATCCTAAAATTGCAATTGCCGTAGTGGTTGAAAATTCGGGCGAAGGTGCTCACTGGGCTGCGCCGATAGCGAGTTTTATTGTTGAAAAATATTTAAAAGGAAGCATTTCTCAGCGCGAGTCAGGCATAACGCCCGAATATTTTATGAACGCCAATAAGCTTCCGGACATGTCCACCTACGCTACCAAAACGAAACCAAAGCCGGCGGCTCCCGATACATCAAAAAAGCAAAAACAAGATAGCCTGAAGAAAAGCAATGCGCTAAAAACCGCCGGCCGCGACGGCCGGAAAGGTGAGGGGGCTAAGGTTGCGGCGAAAAGGATAAACGGCAAATAACATGAATAACCAGCGAAGCTTTTTTTTTAATGTGGACTGGGTAACGGTGTTTATTTACCTGGCGCTGTGCACCATTGGTTGGTTCAATATCCATTCGGCAGTTTTTGACGAAAAGCATACGGGTATTTTGGATTTTAAAACAGATTACAGCAAGCAGTTTTGGTATATCATTATCGCCATTGTGGTGGCCATTGTAGTTCTGCTGCTCGAAAGCAGGTTCATAACGGCATTGGCCCCGGCTTTTTATGGATTTACCATTTTTCTGTTGCTCCTGGTATTGGTTATTGGCCGCAATGTGGGTGGTAACCAGGCCTGGATATCGCTTGGCGGCGGCGTGCGGCTGCAGCCTTCGGAGTTTGCAAAGTTTACCACATGTTTACTGCTGGCGCGATATTTAAGCTCGATCAACGTTCGAATTACCGAGTTACGGTCTTTTTTTGTATCGCTGGCCATCATTGGCGTACCGATGGTGCTCATCCTGTTGCAGCCGGATATGGGGTCGACCCTTGTGTTTTATTCCTTAATTTTTGTTTTGTATCGCGAAGGGCTGTCGCCATATTTTTTGATTATCAGCGCGCTGTTCATTACACTGTTTTTAACCGCGATCCTGTTCACCCCGATAAATGTAATCGTCGTAATATCGATCGTCGCCATATTGCTCATTTTGTTGTTCCGCAAAAACAAACGGTTCGTGATGACGGTGGTCGCTGGTTTGGCTATTTGCATCGCATTTGTATTCTGTGTAAAGTTTATCTATAATCATGTCCTGCAACCGCACCAGAAAGTGCGCATCGATATTGTGCTCGGCATAAAAAACGACCCGCGCGGACAGGGATATAACGTTAGCCAATCCAAAATTGCTATCGGGTCGGGCAAGTTATGGGGCAAAGGCTATTTACATGGTACGCAAACCAAATACTCATTTGTGCCGGCGCAGAGCACCGACTTTATTTTTTGCACAGTAGGCGAGGAGTGGGGGTTTGCCGGCTCGCTGGTTGTACTGGGGCTGTACGTTTCCCTCATCTTACGTTTGATATTCCTGGCCGAAAGGCAGCGCTCGCCTTTCTCGCGCATTTACGGTTATGGCGCGGCATCGATCATCTTTTTTCATGTCATGATCAATATTGCCACTACCATCGGGCTGGCGCCGGTAATTGGCATCCCGCTGCCGCTCATCAGCTACGGCGGTTCATCACTCATCAGTTTTACGCTGCTTATTTTCGTCCTGGTTAAGCTGGATTCGAACCGGATGGGTATTGTCTAGTAGCAGGTTTAAGTGGCAGTAGCAGCTAAAAATGGCTATCCAAACTGCAACTGCTACTTGCCACTGCCACTAAGCATATCGTCTCTTCAACAGTGCATAAAATTTTTCAACCGTGGCCGGTTTACTTTCCCAGTTGTTTTTGGTTACGTAGTTGGTTTTTAAAAATCTGGCTGCTTCATCAAAGGTGCTAAACCGGTTCAGTATCTCAACAGCTTCGCTGTACGCTAAATTATAACCGTTAAAAAGATCTTTCACATACAGCAGTTTATCGTTCAGCGTTATGGCCAGCTTGATGTCGCTTATCGGCTTTATGCTAAGTTGTTCAGTCCGGCTTAGATTTTTTTCCGCAGCCTGCGACATTTTTTGGTTGATAGTAAGCACTTCCTCCTCCTCCACAATTGCTGCCGGGGTTTCCGCGGCTTTTTCAGCCTCTTCGGGTTTTTGCCCGGTTAGGTCAAAAACAGGTTCCTCGGTAGCAGGCAACGCAGTTTTTCTCCTTTTGCTTTCCTTAGCTGGCTCAGCTTCTATCTCGGCTTTTTCGTCTTCTTCCAGCATCGTCTCATCCAAAACCAGCTCGTGTCTTATCACTTCCGGTTCTTCATGACTAAAAGAATAACCATCGGCCAGGGCTTCGGTTACATGCCCGGTTTCTGGTTCATGGCTATCCACCGATTTCCCGGCATTGGCAATTTCCGGCTCAACTGGTTTAGCCTGCCCTTTCGCTGTTTTTTCAGTTTGGTTTTCCAGCGCCGGTTTCATTTGCTGAACGACCGGTTCAAAGTATTTTGGCTCAAATAAAGTATCGGTAGCCGGGGTTTTTGCTGGTGTCTCCGGTTTTTCACTCTTTTCCGGTTTTGCGGGTTTCTCTCTTTTTCGTTTTTCACCCTCGTTTTGCAAGTTCAGCTTGTACAAAACCTCGATATGATCGGTAAGAAAATGTGCATTTGCAGCAAAAAGCTCCAGTTCAAGATCATTTAAATCTTCGTCAGCGGTTTTTAAATATTCGTATTGGTCACTTAGCTCCTGTATAATTCCACCTATCTTGTAAAATACTTCCTTTTGCTTCATGTCTCAATGTTAGAAAAATGCCAAACCAAAAATAAGATTAAATTCTGATATTTGGGGGAGAGGAGAGTTTAGAGGTCAGTGATTAGAGATTAGGAGAGAACGAGAATATTTAAATCGGTGAAATCACGGTAAAGTCGGTGAAATCTCCAAAATAATCAGCGGTTTGGTTTTCAACGAAGAGGTTTTTAAGCGCAAAAGTGAACTTGGCGGAAGTATCGAGGTAGTTTGCGGTTCCATGTTCTCCGGGAAAACTGAAGAACTCATCAGGCGCCTGAACCGCGCGCGCATTGCCAAACTAAAAGTAGAAATATTCAGCCCGAAAGCCGACACCCGTTACGTGCAAAACGCGCTCGTTTCTCATAACGACAATTCCATCTCTTCAACACCGGTCGAAAATGCCTCATCCATACTGCTGTTAGCCAGCGATGTGAACGTAGTAGGCATTGATGAAGCTCAGTTTTTTGATGACGAACTGCCAGACGTATGCAATGTTTTAGCCAATAGAGGCGTACGGGTAATTGTTGCAGGGCTTGATATGGATTTTAAAGGTCAGCCGTTTGGCCCAATGCCATCGATAATGGCCATTGCCGACTCGGTTACCAAGCTGCAGGCGGTGTGTGTTCAGTGCGGCAATCCGGCTATGTATTCGTACCGGCTGGTGAGTAGCGATAGCAAGATATTGCTTGGCGAAAAAGAAAGCTATGAGCCGCGATGCCGGGCATGCTACCTGGCCGGCGAAAAAAAATGAGTTGCGCAGTAAGTTTCCACCTTTATTTGATGCGAAAAAGCGCGGCTGGCAATTAAACCTTTTCAAAATCGATAGTCTAACGGTAACTTTACAACAATTGCAAATATTACACAATGAATGGGTTATATTTGCTGCGTGTTTTCTATCTTGCCTGTTCAAATCAGAAATCGAAAAAGGCAGCTTAAGTTTACAAACCAATTATAAGAGATAAGTATATGAACACCAGGAATTTGTACCTATTGCTCATTGGCATATTGCTGGTGGGCCTTACTTCATGCAGCAAGAAACCCTCTGTTACTCCTCCTCCCGGGAACGTTCCCGATACAACCAGTAAGAAGGATGTACCTTCGGGCTACGGCGACGGAGCAACTTTTTTCAATGGCGGAAAATCGGTCATTTTTAACTTGTATGCGCCTAATAAACAGTCTGTTCACATTTTGGGCGACTTTAATAATTGGACCGCAGGCGCATCCAATTTGATGACTAATTCAACCGACGGCACACGCTGGTGGATAGAAGTAGATAACCTTAACCCGAGCGCTGAATACGCTTACGAATATTTGATAGATGGCAGCATAAAGGTTGCCGACCCTTATAGCAACAAAATTCTCGATTCGGCCAACGATCAATACATCCCTACCACTGTCTATCCGAATATAAAAAAATACCCGGCCGGCGCGGGAGAAGTTAACCACATTGTGAGCGACATACAATATAGTGCGCCCGGTTATACCTGGACCGTGACAAATTTCAAGCCGGCAGACCCCAAAAACATGGTGGTGTATGAGTTGCTGCCCCGCGATTTCGTGGCAACACATTCCTACCAAACACTAAAAGATACTTTGAACTATATCGCAAATCTTGGCGTGAACGCTATCGAATTAATGCCCGTAAACGAGTTTGAAGGCAACGACTCATGGGGATACAACTCCAACTTTATGTTTGCTTTGGATAAATATTACGGCCAGCCCAATGACTATAAAGCGTTTATTGACGCCTGCCACGCAAAAGGCATAGCAGTTATACAGGATATCGTGCTGGAGGACCAGTTCGGCTCATCGCCAATGGTGCAAATGTACTGGAATGCTGCTGCAGGCACACCTGCGACAAACAGCCCCTGGTTCGACCAAACCAATATGCATCCCGATGCCGTAGGCTATCAACTGAACCATTCGACCGCGGCAACACAGTACTTCTTTAAAAATGTGGTGAGCTACTGGATGCAGCAATATCATATCGACGGTTTCCGGTTCGACGAAGCGAAAGGGTACACCCAGGTAAATTCCGGTAATAGTGAAAGTGCCTGGGCGGCATATGACGGGACCAGGGTGTCATTATGGGAAGGGTACAACACTTATATGAAAAGTATTAACCCCAATTTTTATGTAATTCTCGAAATGTTTTCTGCTGCGCAGGAGCAAGCTGTTTATGCCCAGCAGGGGATGCTTTGCTGGAACGATCTTTCGGGACCAGGGGAACAATGTACTATGGGCTATGCTACCAACCCATCCTGGGATATTTCCGGTCTTTTTTATCAAGCTCAGGGAATGACGGTACCTGGCCTGATCAGTTATTTTGAGAGCCATGATCAGGAAAGGCTGCAATTCAAAAATGAGGCATACGGCAATAGTTCAGGCAGTTATAATGTAACAACGCTGGCAACAGGGCTTGAACGTGATGAAGCCGGCGCGGTGATCATGTTTTCGGTCCCAGGGCCAAACCTGGTTTGGCAGTTTGGTGAAAGAGGATATGACATCAGCATCAACGACGCCAGCACCGGTGGGCGTTTGGGCGATAAGCCACCGCACTGGGAATACATGTCAGACCCGAACCGTCACCATTTGTACCAGGTTTATTCGAGGATGATACGAATGAAGTTGAAAAATGCTGCTTTTACATCTACCACTTTCACCTATAACGTTAGTGGTGCGGTTAAATTTGTACAGCTGTTGGATCCTGCCGGGTTAAATAACGTTGAAGCTGTTGCTAACTTTGATGTGGTGCCCTCAACTGTTGCCCTGAACTTCCCTTCAACAGGTAGCTGGTATGATAATTTTTCGGGAACTACGATAAATGTAACTTCGTTGCCCTACAATATGACGCTGCAGCCAGGCGAATATCATTTGTTCAGCAATTCGGCGTTAAAATATTAACAGCTAATATCTTTGCTAAAAAAGCCGGTGGGAATGTCCACCGGTTTTTTTTTGTCCAGTTTTTCCAAATGTGACTTAAATCAATTATTTTGTGATATAAATCAATTATTGCCGGTGGTGGTCCAACTACTTTTGGTTAATTTTTAAATCAACCGCTTAGTGAGCATGAAAAAATCGACCATTATTTTGATCATCGTTATTGTTTGCCTTTTTGTTATTCCGATTATTGTGCTGAACCTGCACAAAGAGCCGCCGGTAAACGCCAAATTGTTTACCAGGACTGTCCCTGACGAGTTGATGAATTTGTTTACAGCGGATGCAAAAAAACAATTCGACATTATTGGCACTAAAAAAACTTCGTCAGGATTGCCGGTTTCGTCAGTTATTTATACCTGTAACAACGCGGAAGGGGTACACGGCTATATTGTTGAACTGTTTAAGGTGGGCCTCAAGAATAATGCGCCGCTTGGCGATATTGTGCTGGCTGCAAAAGCTCAAATTCAACCCAATGCCGGCGCGGCCTTCATTAAGCTCCGCGAAGGCGGTTTTGATTTGAAATACAAAGACGGTAAGCCCGACAGCATTTCAAAGGTGAACTGGACCTGTGATGGCGATGTGCTGAAATTAAATTATAAATCGGACAGCCTGCTGTATTATGATGTAAAGTTTAAGCACTTTACCCTTAAATACGACAACGGCAGCACCTTTACAGCTGACAAAACGGCCTGGTTTCGGCAGCAAACAGGTAAGGTCATCTTTTTAAAGAGGAATAGGGTGTTGTATACTATTTTCCTGTCGGACGTGGATGTGCCCGAGATGAAAGCAGACACGGTACTTACACTATTGAACTTCAAGTTGCCCAAATAAAGACCACGCAGTGACGGTAACAAGGCAGCATTGTTAATGGATAATTTAATGCTGAATATGTCGTTATCTTGGGTAACGTTTTAAACGTTGCATCAGTCATCTCTTTACGTAACAAATTTTTCCATTACGCTAAAACCACTTAAAATGATCAACCTGAAAAGAAGCCTTGCGGGCGCTTTATTTGTAATTGCTTTAATTATAAGCAATGCGTCGGCTAACCGCGTTCATGCTGCGCCGGTTAAATATAAAATTTTTGCAGATTCAACTACATTAAAAGCATTTGAGGGGATCTACCAGGCAAAAGATAACCCATACTCCTATATTAAAGTAACGGCAAAAAATGATACGCTTATTGCGAAGGAACTGGATGGGGAACGGTTTTTTGTTTTGACGCGAAAATCAGAATTTGGCTTTGAAACAAAGGACGACGACGGCGACGAAACAATAAAAGTTGTTTTCTCAAAAAATGACGCAGGCGACATTGCGCAGATCTCCATTGGTGGCGAACACTTGTTTGCAAAGATCAAAAATTATGTACCGCCTGTGGAAGTGAAGCTAACTGCCGACCAGTTAAAGGCCTTTGAAGGCAAATACCAGTTTGAACAAAGAAGCGACGCTTTTTTACAGATCACCGCAACCGCAGATGGCTTAACCCTGAAACAATTATGGGACGGCAAGGAGATAAAATTCATGTCGCTGGGCAACCTGGTGTTTTTAAATAAGGAGGCTGGTTTTCCGTTAAAGTTTACAAAGGACGATAATGGGAACGTGATAAAAGTGCTGGCTTTTAACAGGGATATGTGGGATAAGGTGAAGGAATAGATTAATAACAACGAAAAACTTACGAAGTTTATTAACGGCGAAGCCCTCAACGAGGCCATTGAAGAAAAAACAATATCGAGTTAAACTTCGTAAGTTTGATTAACCCCCCCGGAAATCAAATCGTTAATATTCCTGGAGTGGTTGTTTAATAATATGAAAGATGTATTCAAACTATTTTGTACTTGCGTTTTCTTTTCATTTGTTTTTAGCAGCGGCCTCCACGCCCAGCAAAAAGATTACCCCATACAACCCGTTCCATTTACCCAGGTCCACGTAAACGATAATTTTTGGGAACCCAAAATGGAGGTGAACGCCAATATCACCATCCCCTATGTTTTGGCACAATGCAAGGCGCATGGCCGTGTGGATAACTTTTTACGCGCTGCCAAATTGCTTAGCGGCGACCAGCTAAGTGACTTCCCTTTTGACGATACGGATATTTATAAAGTGATCGAAGGCGCCTCGTACGCGATGGAGGTGAAAAGCAACCCGCAATTGGAGCGGTATCTTGATACGCTGATCACCATAATCGGCGCCGCGCAGGAGCCTGATGGTTACCTGTACACCTTCCGCACCGTAAATGCGAAAAAGCCGCATGAGTGGATCGGTAAAAAACGTTGGGAAAACGAAGAAATTTTAAGTCACGAGTTATATGATGCCGGCCATTTGTATGAAGCCGCCGTGGCCCATTACCAGGCTACCGGCAAAAGAACGCTGTTGAATATCGCCCTTAAAAATGCCGACCTGCTGGTGCGCACCTTTGGTTATGGCAAGGAAGAAAAATATCCCGGTCACCAGATTGTAGAGATCGGCCTGGTTAAACTTTACCGCGTAACCGGCAACAAGCAATACCTGGATTTGGCTAAATTCTTTTTGGATGTACGCGGACCTAACGGCGAAGCATATAACCAGGCAGATAAAAAAGTGGTAGACCAGCACGAAGCTGAGGGTCATGCCGTGCGTGCCGCTTACATGTACACCGGGATGGCCGATGTGGCCGCCCTGACAGGGGATGAGCGCTACCTGCATGCCATTGACGATATATGGGAAGATGTGGTGAACAAAAAGCTGTACATCACCGGCGGCATTGGCGCTACCGGCGACGGTGAAGCTTTTGGCGATGCGTACCAGTTGCCCAACATGTCGGCCTATGCGGAGACCTGCGCAGCCATTGCTAACGTGTTTTGGAACAGCCGCATGTTTTTGCTGCACGGCGATGCCAAATACGTCGACGTGCTTGAGCGGACGCTCTATAACGGCCTTTTATCGGGCGTATCCTTAAACGGTAACCGCTTTTTCTATCCAAACCCATTGGCTTCCATGGGCCAGCACCAGCGCGCGGCATGGTTTAGCTGCGCCTGCTGCATCTCCAACATGGCGCGGTTTTTACCGTCGGTGCCGGGCTATGTTTACGCGCATGATAAAAACGACCTGTATGTTAACCTGTTTATGAGCAACAGCAGCGCCATCACGCTGGATGCCGGCGAGATCGGCATCGTTCAAAACACCAACTATCCATGGGACGGCAAGGTCGATATTACTTTATTACCGGAGAAAAGCACCGATTTTACCTTAAGGGTGCGCATCCCCGGCTGGGCCTCGGCAAAACCGGTGCCGGGCGATCTTTACTCATTTGTGGATAGCACTGCCGCGCCGGTGAGCATTTACATAAACGGCAAATTCTATAAATATAAAACCGAAAAAGGCTATGCAGTACTGACCCGCAATTGGCAAAAAGGCGATAAAGTTACCCTGAACCTGCCTATGCAAACACAAAAAGTAATTGCTAATAAACTGGTAAAAGACGACCGCGACCGCTTTGTTTTCGAACGCGGCCCCATCGTTTACTGTCTGGAAGGTCCCGACAACCGCGACAGCACCGTGCAAAATATCACCATCAATAAAATGGCGGTAAGTAATGCGCTGTATAAACCGGATATGCTGAATGGGGTAGAGGTAATTACCGCAGAAGGTATTGGCGCCAAACGCCGCCTGAATACCGATTCACTTTTTGAAATCAGCCAAAGCGTTACCGCCATCCCGTACTATGCCTGGGCCAACCGCGGGCCGGACGAAATGACCGTTTGGATACCCTACGAAGCATCCGCCTCGCGGCCAAAACCCGCGCCAACCATTGCCAGCACCAGCAAAGTTTCCGGTTCGGTAAGCAATAAAAGGATGCTGAAGGCTTTGAACGACCAGTACGACCCCGAAAACTCCAACGACCATAACATGCCCTACCTGCACTGGTGGCCCACACAAAACGCCACCGAATATGTACAGTATGATTTTGACACCCTGCACACCGTATCCCAATCAAAAGTGTATTGGTACGATGATAAACCCTGGGGCGGCTGCGCTATCCCTGCATCGTACAAAATCTATTACAAAAAGGATGGGGGATGGCTGCTGGTAAAAAATACAACGCCTTACGAAATTGCCAAGGATAAATACAACATCCTGAACTTTGAACCGGTGCAAACCACAGCGCTCAAAATGGAAGTGCAATTGCCGGTGGATAATTCAGCGGGGATACATGAGTGGGCGGTGAAGTAGGGTAGGTGAAAGGTTAAAGGCGAAAGGTAAAAGGCGCTTCTGATTGCGTCATGGCGAGGAACGAAGCCATCTCTGCACACGCAAGTCCATGAAACGTATTCTCAAGCGCAACGCAAATAGCTTTGGGCTTTAGGTCGTCCCAAGCCAGTGGTTTTTACTGTCCTATGTAGATATGGCTTCGTTCCTCGCCATGACGACGGGGCAAAGACGGCAAGCAAATCGTAAATCTAAAATCGTAATTCGTAAATCCCATTACTTCCCAAAATCATAAAACCGCCACTTCGTCACAAAGTCCCTGTCCAGCTTTTGGTTGGTCAGCGTGGCCCGCACCATTTCAATTGGCATCGTATTTTCTTTGATGATGGCATCATGAAATTGTTTGTAAGTCATTTTGCCGCCGTCAACCAGTTCATGTTTTAGCGCCATCAGTTGCAGGCCGCCGGTGAGGTAAGCTACCTGGTAAAGCGGGCTGTAATCGCCTTTAAAGGAGCGGCGCACTTCGCCTTCGGCATTGGCGCGTTCGTGGCCAACACGGTCAACCAAAAAATCAATACATTGCTGCGGCGTCCAGTTGCCGAGGTGATAGTTGAGGCTGAAAATGATGCGTGCACAGCGGTGCATACGCCAAAACAACATGCCTACGCGTTCTTCAGGTGTTTGGGCAAAACCCTGCTGGTAAAGCAGCAATTCCCAGTATAAACTCCAGCCTTCGATCCAAAAAGGGGTATAAAACATCTGGCGGTAGGCTTTGTAGCGGCTGTTCATAAAATACTGCAGGTTATGGCCGGGCAACAGCTCGTGCTGCACCGTCCCCCGCGAAAAATAAGGGTTATTGCCTCGCATGCTCATCAGCTTATCATCCTCGTTCATGGTATTGGTGGGATAGCTGATGATGATTTCGCTGCCGCCTAAAAAGAAGGGGTTTACCAGTTGCGCTTCCGGCGTCATCATCGTCATGCCCCAGGTTTCTTCGGCCAGCGGCGGGATGGTGATCAGGTCGCGCCCTTTGATGAAGGTTAGCGCATCGTTATACAATTTCAAAATGTCCTCGGGTTGTTTGCCGGCGGGTACGTAGGTGTTTTTTACTTTTTCCAGCGCCTTGTGCCAGTCGTCGCCAAAGCCCATTTCGTTCGAGGCTTTCAGCATTTCCTTATCGCAATACGCAAATTCCCTGTTTGCTAGCGCGATTAGTTCCTCGGGTGTATAGGGGATCATCTCGGCCTTTAGCTCCCGCATCAGTTCATCCCGCCCCACCGGCACGCCGACGATGCCGCTGCTGTCCGGCTTTTGCGTGGTGTTGACCTTGCCTTTACTGTAGATAAGGTTGGCGTACAACGTTAAAGCCGAATCCAGGTTCTTGTAAGGTTTTGGCGCCCACCAGGTAAAATTGGGGTCGTAGCCGATGTAAAAATCGTAGTAACTCTTTAACCGCGCCCTTAAACCCAGCACGGCTGCTTTGCCCTTACGCGCCAGTGGCATATCAATGGAGGAAACATTACTAAAGGCTGCCCTTGAAGCATTAAGCGATTTCAGGATGTTGTTAAGCTGTCTTGCAACCGTCGACCCGTCCTGCGAAATACCGCGCCGGCGTTGCTTTTCCAAATTGTAAATGCTGTCCGCGAATGGAATATAGGCGGTGATTTTATTGTAAGTGTCTTCATCCAGCTTTATTGCGCCAAGGTCGAACACGATTTGTTTCTTCAGCAGGATATAATCCACCTGTCCATCGGTGCTCATATGATCAAAATCCAAAGCTTTCAGTTTTTCGAGGTAATCGTTACCGATGTCGGTAAGCCGTTTCCGTTCCTGCGGCGATGTTTGGACCGACTGGTCCTCATAACCATTGATAGCGGTATACGGCGAGTAAAAATCACGGATAGCGTTCATATCCTGGCCGTATTGGATGATCACGCCGGAAACTTCACTGGCTTGTTCGTATAAGGGAGATTTATTTTCGACGGCTTGTGCGAACAATTGGTTCACCTTTAATGGTTGGTATACAAAAGATACCAATAGGAAAATAAAAAGGCTTTTGTAGTAAAAATTTTTATGCATCGGATTGTGGGATTAAAGCTTTAGAAATGGAAATATAGGATTAAGGAAGTAAAAATAATTTTAATCAGCTAATTTTAGCAGGTAACACAATATAAATCGACATGAATAAAAATTTATATCTAACGGCCCTTACCCTAATAATCGTCAGCCTGTTTAGTTTCGGAACCTGCACGGCCCAACAAATGACGGTCAACACCAAACAGGACCTTGACGCCGGCCGCGTAAAGATCGATTCCCTGGACAACCAGCTGATGAAGATTTTAGGCGAGCGCGAGCGGATCGCGCAGGCCATTGGCATTTACAAAGCCAAAAACCATATGCCGCCATTGGCGGAAGCGCGCTTTAAAGAAGTGCTGAATAAAAGCATCGAAGCCGGCAAAAAAGAAGGCCTTTCGGCTGAGTTTATCACCGAACTGATGAACGCCATCCACAAGGAAAGCCTGAGGATTGAAAGTGATTCGACCTTGATGAAACAATAAACATGGGGCGAATCAGTAGAAAACTTGGCTCATGGCTGGCAGTATATAGCCTGCTGGTATTGTGGTCAACGATGGCAACAGCGCAGGAATTGCCCGTGTGGAATCCCGCTGTTCAGCAAAATGTGACGGTCGACTGGCTGGTAAAACCAGTCATAACAAAGGCGCAGGTGTTCAAAAGTGCCGATGGCAAAGATTTGATCTTATGTAATGGCCTGGTGAAACGCGTCTTCCGCCTGCAACCCAACTTAGCCTGCACCGATTATATTAACCTATACACCGGCCGGCAGCTATTGCGCACAGTGGGCGAAGAGGCGCGCCTGATCATCAATGGCAAAACTTATAATGTTGGCGGCCTCATCGGTCAAAAGGAAAAGGCTTATTTGCTACCGGAGTGGGTCGATAATTTTACTGCCGGGCCGGGCGATTTTAAATATGTTTCTTTCAGTGTAAAACCCATAACCCCGCAGCTTAAGTATAAAACGCGGTTCTGGTCAACGCGGTCGCGGTACGGAACGGGCAAATCAATAACGTTTTTGTATAGGCCAACCGCGCCGGAACTGGCCGGTATGGTAGTGAACGTGCAATACGAGATCTATGATGGCTTGCCCCTGATCGTAAAATCGCTTACCCTGATAAACCGCGGCGATAAAACTTTTAAGCTGGACAGGGTAGTGAGTGAAGTGCTTGGCCTGGTGGAAGAAGACAGTGCGGTTGACGGTAGTTTTACGTCGATGAAAGAGCCGAAGGGCATTTATTTCGAAACAAATTACGCCTTTAACGGCGCCATGCGCTATGAGCAAAGCGACCAAACTACGCACTGGAAACCCGACACCACCTACACCTCGCAGGTAAATTATGGCATGCATTCGCCGGTTTTGATGGAAAGCTACGAGGACAAAGGCCCCGGCATCGAGCTTAAACCCGGCGAAACCTTTCAATCGGTGCGCACCCATGAATTGCTCATGAACAGCTACGACCGCGAAGCTCGCGGCATGGCCGTGCGCAAAATGTACAGCGCCGTTGCACCCTGGACGCTGGAGAACCCCATTTTTATGCACCTGGTGAGCAAAAACGACGAGCAGGTGCGCACCGCGATAGACCAGTGCGCCGCTACGGGTTATGAAGCGGTGATCCTGAGTTTTGGCAGTCATTTAAATGTGGAGGATACTGCCGAGGCCAATTTAAGACGCTGGAAAGCGCTGGCGGATTATGCGCATAGCAAGCACATCGGTATTGGTTGTTATTCTTTGTTTAGTTCGCGCTCTATCAATCCTGAAACTGACGTGATCGACCCAAAAACCGGCAAACCCGGCGGCGCCTATTTCGGCAATGCACCCTGTTTTGGCAGTAAATGGGGCCTTTGGTACCACGATAATATCGAGCATTTTTTTACCAAAACGGGCTTTGACGTTTTTGAGAATGACGGTCCGTACCCGGGGGATGTTTGCGCATCTACTACGCATCCCGGCCATAGAGGCTTGGAGGATTCGCAATGGCGGCAGGTGGAGATCCAAAAAAGCCTGTACCATTGGCTGAAAGAACGCGGTGTGTACATCAATGCGCCCGACTGGTATTTTTTAGACGGCACCAACAAAACCGGCCTTGGCTATCGCGAAGCAAATTTTTCGCTGCCACGGGCCGACCAAAAAATATTGAACCGCCAGAATATTTTTGACGGCACCTGGGGTAAAACACCCTCCATGGGCTGGGGTTTTGTGCCGCTTACCCAATATGAAGGCGGCGGCGCTGAGGCCACTATTGAGCCGTTAGCCGAGCACCTTGATGACTATCGGCAATTGATGATGCAATACTATGGCGCCGGCGTACAGGCTTGTTACCGCGGGCCCCGGCTGTTTGATACGGAGAAAACGAAGGAAACGGTGATCAAAGTGATCAACTGGTACAAAAAATACCGGGAGATATTGAATTCAGACATCGTCCACCTGCGCCGCGCGGATGGCCGCGATTGGGATGGCATATTGCACGCGAACCCTTATTTAACAACAAAAGGTTTTATGATGCTCTATAATCCAACCAGGGAAAAAATAACCCGCACGGTTAAAATACCCTTGTATTATACCGGCTTAACCACGGTGGCCAAAGTGCGCGAAAACGAAGGTCCCTTTAAAGTTTATAAACTGAACCGGGACTATACTATTGATATGACCTTTAGCATAGCGCCGGATTCCTACACCTGGTTTGTGATAGAATAAAACCTCAACCCAGCCGGTCGAGATAAACCAGGACAATAGTAACTACCGTCATTAAATGCAGGACGATATGGTTTGCATCGGGCGTTCGCTTACCGGGTTTATGCGGGATCAGCTTGGTTGTGCGGGCAAAAAGAGCTTCGTAGTCAAAGTTCACTTTTGACTGCGCAAACTTTTCCGACAAATAAGGCAGCCACCATTGAAAACATTCGCCGGTAAAAAGGAAAGGGTAATAAATCAATGGGTAATAATGAAAAAAACCGCTGTTTCCGACGATCATGCATAGTGTGCCGGTGCCCATTAGCAAACCGTTTGTACCCGCTTCGAGCAGAAGTTCCTTCCGGCTGTATTTTTCAACGTCGTTCCATGGAAAGAGGGGCAGCAGGGTTGTTGCCTGGTGATAAACCAGCAGTAAAATGGTAATACCAATGGCGAAAATATGCATGGTCATCTTTTGGCTTGAAGCGTATCGGGTAAATATACCAAACTGCACCCTTTTCCGGCGGGGGTTTTACCTTAAATTTCATTTAAAAACCTGTACTGCCGAATATAAATTTTAACGGACTTCGCATTGGGAGAAACTCTCGGGGCGGGACCGGAACAATGCAATTTTTAACTGGGGATATCAATAGTAATAGCACGACCTCATATCTTACATCTTTATAAAACACTTGGCAAGCTTGTAAATACTGTCGTATATTTAGATAAACTAAAAACCCAACCGATTATGAGAACCGAAAACGAATGGAGCAACGGCCAGGACGGCTTTACGCGCCGAAAGTTCATTTATAACGTTTCGGCGATGGGTGCCGGCCTGGTACTGGCAGCACCCCTGCTCGGTAAAGCGACGGATTTTTTAAAACCGCAGGAGCAATGTACAGTAAGGCAGATCATGGATTTGTTTATCAAAGACGTTCCGGGCGGGGCGCTTAAAGAGACCGTTGACACCCTGAAAGCCGGTAGCCCGGATACGAAGGTTACCGGAATTGTAACGACGATGTTTGCCACGATTGCCGTCATCCGCAATGCGATAGATCTCGGCGCAAATTTTATTATCGCCCACGAGCCTACTTTTTATAACCATACCGATGAAACCGACTGGCTGAAAGATGATAAAGTTTACCAGTTTAAAAGAGAGCTTTTGGATAAACATGGGATAGCTGTTTGGCGAAATCACGATTACATTCACCGCTTGGTGCCGGATGGTGTTACGATCGGTGTAATGGATAAACTGGGCTGGAGGAAATACGCCGATAAGGACACCATCAATATTTTAACCATGCCGCCAACACCGCTGAAGGAATTGATCCGCCATGCAAAATCAAGGCTGATTATCGATAAAGTGCGCTATGTTGGCGATCCCGACCAAAAGTGCAGCCGCATATTGTTTATTCCGGGCGCAGCAGGAGGGAGGACGCAGATACAGTCAATTGAAAAGGTGAAACCCGATGTTTTGATATGCGGCGAGATACAGGAATGGGAAACTGCCGAATATGTACGCGATGCCCTGGCTAAAGGGGATAACATTTCGCTGGTAGTTTTGGGTCACATCGCCAGCGAGGAAGCAGGATCGGAATTTATGCTGAATTGGCTGAAGGAAAAAGTCCCCGGTATAAAGGCAACGCACGTGCCGACCGCCAATTCGCTCTTGTTTATGTGATGAGGAAGCTCATCCTGCAAAAACTCGGGAACCGCTCTGCAGAAACCAGAGAACTGGTTTTTATGTGGACAAAAGCTTAGCTTTATGCGCCAATTTTATAAAATATGAAATTTTTCTACACTACCCTATTTGCAGCGCTACTTGTGGCGCCTTCAGTTAAAGCGCAGCAAACCACACCCAAAAGCGACACCGTTTTCTTCGAAGATTTCAACGAAAACACGCTCGACCGCTCTAAATGGAATGTGGAAGTCACCGGCAACACCGTAAATGATGAGCAGCAGGCTTATGTCGACTCCGGCACCACGATCTATCTGGTAAAAGGCGCTGATGCGCAGGGTGCCACCAGCGGCGCATTGGTTTTAAAAGCGCTTTATCGCCCGGGTTATACAAGTAAAGAAGGGAAAAAATATGATTTCCTGTCGGGAAGGATAAACACGCAGCATAAAATGGAATTTACCTATGGTACAGCGAGCTGCCGCATGAAAATGACCGGCGGCGCGGGTTTGTGGCCGGCATTTTGGGCGCTCGGAAATGGAAAATGGCCCGACTGTGGTGAAATTGACATGATGGAAACCGTAGGCGACCCATCCTGGTTTAGCAATGCGATGCATGGGCCGAACTATTTTGGTAACACCCCCCTTGCTTACCGTTACCATTTCGCTAAAGGGACTGATGTAACTCAATGGCATGTTTATTCGGTTGATTGGACGCCGGATAGTATGGTGTTTAAAATAGACGGTGCTGTGACTTATACGGTTACCAGGGCCATGGTTGAGCATTACGGTCGCTGGGCCTTTGACAACCCGAAATTCATTATCCTCAATTTTGCACTCGGTGGTGGTTACCCGGCAGGGGTAAACAAAATTAAAGACCCCTATTTTGGAATATCGCAGGAAACGGTTGACAAAATAAAAGCCGGCGATGCTAAAGTCTGCGTGGATTGGGTTTTGGTTACAAAAACGGCTAATTGATTTTTTGGCAATTGTTTAAATTGTAGTAAATACTAAAAAAGTTTCCGTTATCGCGGAAACTTTTTTTTGAAGATACCCAGATACCTCGTTTTTGAATATTTCGATTTTACCTTCGTAGCGCATTAATTACGGTCGTGATGATCATTATCGTGATTATCACGGTCATGGCCACCGTGGTGTTGCCTGTATTCAACCGAACAACTCGAAATTGCTGATGCGAATACCACCAGGGCGATTAATCTTAAAATGTACTTTTTCATACTGATTTTTTTTAATAGAATGTGCTGTTGTGTAAACACTATCCGTGCCAGAAATTTTCGATAGCCTGAAAATTAACCGGGGGCAACCCGAAGCCCCTCTTTAATGTAATGACTATTAAGTTAGTTATGTGGTAATAATCTATCACTCATAAAAAAAGTTTCTGTTGCAGCAGAAACTTTTTTACGAGTACAATTATAAAACACCGGTTATGCCGGTTATAAATGATTTTTGATTCAATTATTGTTAGTAACCACGATATTCATGATCGTGGTCGTGATGGTCACGGTCATGATCGTGGTGCCAGTCGCGGTCACGGTATTCGACCGCGCAGCTTGAGATCGCCGATACAAATATCAGAACGGCGACCAATCTTAAAATGAGCTTTTTCATAAGAGACTTTTTTAATAGCATGCACTATAAGTCAAACACAATCTGTGCCAGAAATTTTCATTGCCGGAAAAATCGGGCAGGGGCAACCGCAACTATCTTTTTTATGTAATACCTAAGAAATAAATAAAATGCTGATATTTAACTGGCTGTAAACTGAATTTATAAACCAGGCGTATATTCCCTTATATACCGCAGTCGACCCTTATATAGTGAGAAGATGACCCGCAGAAAGTGTGTATTTGCCCCGCTTTTACTGATGTTATTTTTCTTAGGGACGTGGAATGCGTGCGCCCAGGCGCCAAATATATCCTACCCTTCGCCGCAAACGTATACCCTTAATAAAACGATACCTGCGTTAACACCTGCAAACAGCGGCGGTTCGGTGCCAGCCAGCATATATGGCCAGGTAACTACTTTTGCGGGCAACGGATCCGTTGGTTCGTCGGATGGACAGGGCGTCACAGCCAGTTTTAACGAGCCCAGGCGTTTGACGGTTGATAACAACGGGAATATCTATGTGGCCGACTTTGCTAACAGCCTTATTAGAAAAATAACACCGGGTGGAAATGTATCAACGGTGCAGATCAAAGGCGCCAGCTTTAGCGGTATTGATGGAATAGCCGTTGACCCGGGCGGCAATATTTATTTTACGGACGAAGCACATAATTCGATCGATAAAGTGACGCCATTTGGAAATGTGAGCGTTATTGCCGGCAACGGTGGTTATGGATCAGCAAACGGGCCGGGTAATACGGCCACGTTTAACTACCCGATAGGTATTGCAATGGATAAATCGGGTAATATTTACGTAGCCGATTACCAAAATCAACTGATACGAAGGGTTGATGCCAATTACAATGTGATTACGCTGGCCGGCAGCGGTTTGGTGGGGTCAAATAATGGCATCGGGGCGGCAGCAAGTTTTAGCTACCCCAATGGTGTCGGCGTTGACGGCGCTGGAAATGTATATGTGGCCGATGGCAGCAGCAGGCTGATCAGGAAGATTAGTCCGGGAGGCGTGGTTACTACTTTTGCGGGAATTGCCAATGGCAATACGTTTGTTTTTGGCGATCCGCAGCATTTAATAGTCGACCCTTTAAATAATGTGTATGTTACCGACGGTTTAAAAAACCAGGTGATGAAGATCACACCTTCGGGCCAGGTCTCATTGCTGGCTGGCAGTGGTACCAAGGGTTCGGCCGACGGCGTGGGGACCTCTGCCGCCTTTAATGGCCCGGTGGGTATAACGATTGGGGGGGACGGGAGCCTCTATGTGGCCGATTCCTTTAACAACCTCATTAGGAAAATAACTGTCTTTGGCTACACTATCGATAAACCTCTTCCGCCAGGCTTAATGTTCGATGCGACAACAGGAACGATTAGTGGGACCCCGACTGCATCATCCCCGGCTACGGCATATACGGTGACAGCTTATAACTTAGCCGGCAGTAGTACAAGCGTGGTTAATATTGCTGTTGACAATGTAACTCCAATAATTGGCGCCCCTATCGTCAGCTATCAAACGCCTCAAAATTATAAGGTTAATACGGCCATTGCCACGCTTTCACCACGGAACACCGGCGGTGCTGTGCCCGTTTCAACGTACGGCCAGGTGAGCACGCTTGCCGGGAGCGGGGTGTTTGGCGCAGCCAATGGAGTTGGGTCAGCGGCCAGTTTTCATTATCCTCTCGGTATTGCAGTTGATCGTTCCGGTAATATTTATGTTGGAGACCAGGGGAATTCGTTGATACGCAAGGTAAGCCCGACAGGTCTGGTAAGTACGCTGGCTGGCAGCGGCGCAAAAGGGAGCACAAACGGCATGGGTACGGCGGCAAGTTTTTATGATCCGTACGGCGTGAGCATTGATGCCTCCGGTAATATTTATGTTGCCGACGAGGGCGATAATTTGATCCGAAAAGTTAGTCCGGCCGGGGTGGTAACTACGCTTGCCGGCAGCGGGACGGTCGGCTCATCGAACGGAACCGGGACCGCGGCAACATTCAATCATCCTTTTGGAGTGGCTGTTGACGGATCGGGAAACGTTTACGTCGCCGAAGGGGCCAATAACCTTATCCGGAAAATAACGCCCGCCGGGTTGGTCACTACCTTTGCGGGCAGCGGAGGCCGGGGTTCAGCAGATGGCGCCGGAGCTGCCGCAACCTTTAATGATCCTGAAGGCATAGCAGTTGATGCACTGGGTAACGTTTATGTTAGCGACAGCGGCAATGAGCGGATTCGAAAGATCACACCCGCCGGCGTAGTAACTACCATAGCCGGTAGCGGCGCCATAGGCTCCCTTGACGGTACCGGTACCGCTGCCAGTTTTAATTATCCCTTTGGGATAACGGTTGATATTACCGGTAATATTTATGTGGTGGATCAGTTAGGAGAACTTGTTAGAAAAATTGATCCCGCAGGTGTGGTTTCCACATTTGCCGGCACGGGTACTCAGGGGTTTGCGAACGGAACAGGAACGGCAGCTGCTTTTTTTAATCCATCGGGGATTGCGGCTGACGTTTTCGGCAACCTTTATATTGCTGACTCCTTTAACAATGAGATAAGAAAAATAACAGCGACGGGTTACACCATTGATAAGCCTTTGCCGGCCGGTTTAAGTTTTGACCCGACAACCGGAAATATAAGTGGTACGCCTTTGGTAAATTCACCGGCTGCAAACTTTACAATCACTGCCTACAATGCCGGCGGCAGCGGCAGCACTGTAATTAATATTAGGGTAACTGGTGGTCATATCAACCTACCGTCTCCACCTAATATTGCTTATCAATCTCCCCAAACTTACACCGTAAACGTACCAATAGCTCCGCTGCCGCCAACAAATACAGGTGGCGCGGTGCCTTTTAATTCCTATGGCCTGGTTAGTACCTTTGCCGGCAGCGGCCCTCAGGGAAATACTAATGGCCCTGCGAATATGGCAAGTTTTGGCGGGCCGGTATCCCTGGCTTTTGATGCTTCGGGAAATTTATTTGTGTCGGAGATTTTCAACAATGATATCAGGGAAATTACGCCGGCGGGCGTTGTTACTACTTTTGCGGGCAATGGCCAAGCGGCGCTGCACAACGGGCCGGCAAACATGGCGAGTTTCAATTCGCCCTACCAGGTAGCGTTCGACCAGGCAGGGAATTTGTATGTTGCTGATGAAGGTAATCAACTTATCAGGAAGATAACCGCGGGAGGCTTAGTAAGCAGCTACGCAGGATCCGGCGCCTTGGGTTCAGTCGATGGCAGCCTTGCTACGGCTTCATTTGATAACCCGGTAGGTGTTGCGGTAGATCCGTCCGGAATAATGTACGTATCCGACCAGGGGAACAGTACTATCAGAAAAATTGACCTGGCTGGCAATGTGACCACCTTTGCAGCCCTAAACGGCGGCGCAGCGCCGCCAAATAACAATGCGGTACTGAACTATTTAACTACTGATGCGGCTGGTAATGTTTATTTTGTCGATAACAACCAGGTAGGTAGTATTACCCCGGCTGGCGCAATTACCAGTATTGCAGGCAGCGGAAATCCTGCATTCTCTGACGGCAAGGGTGCATCAGCGAGTTTTGATAAATTAGTTGGGATAGCACGGAGTGCCGGTGGTTACATATACCTGGCCGATGGCTTTAACAACCGGATCAGGAGCGTCGCCCCGTCAGGTGTCGTAACGACCATCGCAGGCGAATTTGGCAAGGGAGTTTCTGACGGACTTGGTTCAGCAGCGGGTTTTTCTGATCCTTACGGAGTAGCACTCGATCCGACAGGGAATTTTATATATGTGACAGACTTCGATAACAACATGGTCCGAAAAGTTGCGGTGACCGGGTATACTATTGACAAATCGTTGCCCAACGGTTTGACTTTTGATCCCAACACAGGGACAATCAGCGGGACCCCTGCTATCGCTTCCCCCCCGGAAACCTATACCATCACTGCATATAACCAGGGGGGCAGCAGCACAACAACAGTAGTCATTCAAATCATTTATGACCAATCCATTACTTTCGGCCCGCTTCCGCCGAAGACTATTTGCGATGCCGATTTCAACCCCGGCGCAACCGGAGCGGGGCCGGTAAGCTATAGCAGCGATGATCTCGCTGTTGCAACCATAGTATCCGGCAACATTCATATAACCGGGGCTGGCGTCACCACAATAGTTGCAAGCGACGGCACATCACAAAAGGCGGAAACTTTAACTGTAACCGGTGCGATAACACCCTCTATCAGCATTACACCGGTATCCGCAGACACCTGCGCGGGTAAAGTAATGGTTTTTTCGGCCCAGATAAGCGGCGGTGGTAGTCAGCCTCTGTTGCAGTGGCAGGTAAACGGTCAAAACGTTGGAGCCAACAGCCAGGAATTTTCCACCGACCAGCTAAACAATGGTGATAAAATTTCGTGCACGCTAACCAGCAATGCTGCATGCACCACCGGCAATCCGGTTACTTCGAATACTGCCGTGTTTACGGTTGACCCGCCTGTTTCTACGTCGGTTAGGATAACAGCTTCCGATACCGGGCTGGTTTGCAAGGGTACGCCGGTTACATTTACTGCAATTGCCTATAGTCCAGATGTTTTTCCCGCTTATCAATGGCAGATAAACGGCATTGATGTCAGCGCCAATCAATCTATGTTTACAACGGCTACATTGAGTGACGGGGATTTGGTGACTTGCGTCTTAACAAGTACAGGGAAGTGCCTGATTGATGCTGAAACCACATCTAACGCCATAAAGATCAGCCTGAGCCCGCAAAGCCGGTGTGTCGTTGAAATTCCGAACACTTTTACGCCGAACGGCGACGGAATAAACGATCTGTGGGATATTACCGCCTTGCAGGCATATCCGGGTTGCACCATTTCGATCTTTAATCGGAGCGGAACGCTGATCTATAACTCTGTCAATTACCCAAAACCATGGGATGGCACCTATAACGGTCAAAAACTGCCTGTAGGTACTTATTATTACGTTATCGACCTAAAAAACGGCAAAAAACCCCTCGCTGGTTCGGTCACCATCATCAGGTAAATCAATTGCGGGTTGATTTATAAAAAAACTCAAATTTTCAGCAACTTCTTTTTTATCAGCCCCGTAAAAAGAAGTTATGAGGGGTTATGTAAATGTTCCACGTTCTATCTATTGCAAAGTATGCAGGGAATGTGGCTCGCGCCCTGTGATCGCTTTAGTGGACGACATCGGGTATATTGTAAAATGTTCAAAAGACGACCGGCATTATCAAACGATGCCCGGCCTGATAGATATTGAAGACTGGAACCGGCATAATACTATCCTCGCTTCCTCAACCGACTATAACCTTAGCGCAATGATTGCCTGGTAAAGCCGTTTTTACAGCCACAATTTAAAACTTAAACAGCTTTGGTAACATTAACAGGACATGCTTTTTCGTATTGCGCTCATTTTGTATGTTTAGTGAATTAAACAGAAAAAAATGGAACAATTCTTTAAACTTTTCTCGTCAACAATGCCCCGCTTTAAATCGGCAGTTTTAATAATAGCTATTGCTGCACCTTGTTTTGGTTATTCACAAAATACAGGCAATGCCAATCAGCCTGTATTTAATCATGCGGCATTATGCGCAAAAGACTTAAATAAGACAGCCGCTTTTTACAGCAACGTTTTGCAGCTTAAAAAAATAAAGCATCCGTTTAATGATACATTGCACGTTTGGTTCAGGATTGGAGATGGCCTTGCTTTACACATAATAAAAGGCGATTGCCCGCAATCCGTTCACGACATCAGCATACACCTGTGTTTTAGCGTTCCAAACCTAAATCTTTTTATGAAACACCTGGATGAGATGAGTATAAAATATGGGGGATGGAGCGGTGAACCTAAAAAAGTACAAACAAGACCTGATGGCGTACACCAAATCTACTTACAGGACCCCGATGGTTTTTGGATAGAAGTGAATGATGCCAAATGATAAAATTGCGGAGGATGAGATGATAAAACTGGTAAAAAAGATAAGGCGTTTTGTAGGATTCGACAACACAGACCTATCGCTGGAAAACAAACTTTTTAATGCAGTTTGCTTGTTATTGGTGCTTAGCCTGCTGAACGGGCTGGTTAATAACATTTTATTGGGCTTTCCTATATACCTGATGCTTGTCGAAGCTTTTGTTATCGGGATATGTGCATTCGCTTTTTATAAGAGCAGGTATGTGGCCTATAACGAAAACATGTCCATCGCCTTCATTACGCTCGGCATTCTTTCGTTTATTCCGGGGTGGTTTTTAAACGGCGGCATCGAAGGATCGTCGACATTATCAGGGGTTTTTCTGGTCGTACTCATCATTATATTGTTAAATCAGCGTTATCATTTGTTCTTTATCGGTTTTTTGATGGTCGTTATGTTGGGGTGTTACTTTTTGGAGAAAAGATTCCCATACTGGACAACGCCCAATAAAGACATTCATCAGAAAGAAGCTGATCTGATTTCGGGTGCCGTATCGAACATCTTGTTCGCTGGCTTGTTGATCAGTTTTTTAAAGAGGAGCCACGAAAAGGATAAGCTGCGTTTAATAAAAAACAGCGAAGAATTGTTATCGTCGAAAGCAGAGCTATCAGCAGCAAAAGACCAGGCTGAGGAGGCTACTGTAGCGAAATCGAATTTTTTGGCCAATATGAGCCATGAGATACGGACGCCCCTAAACGGAATTATAGGTACCGCGCAACTGCTGGCATTATCAGACCTATCGCCTGAGCAGCGCGAACTTCTGCAAACAGTACAGTCGAGCAGCAATTTATTGATAAATATCATAAGCGATATCCTTGATTTATCAAAGATTGAAGCCGATAAGCTGACGCTTTATCCAAAGGCGGCTAATATTCGCAATTGTGTAAAAACAGTATTTGAGATCAGTGTGCCGGGTTCAAACGCACCCGGGAAGAACCTGGTTCTGAATTATACGGTTGACGACAATCTTTCAGAATATTTAAAGATGGACGAGGGCAGGATACAACAAATCCTGGTGAATTTGATTGGCAATGCAATAAAATTTACAGATGAAGGAATTGTATCGCTGCATGTTTCGGCGGCTGAAATCAGGGATATGATTCAATTGGTAACCTTTAAAGTAAAAGATACCGGCATTGGCATCAGCGAAGAAGCACTGTCGCAGCTGTTCAAGCCCTTCTCGCAAGTGAACAACACCGCGCTAAGGAAGTACGGCGGAACCGGTCTCGGATTGTCCATTTGCAAAAAGCTTGTTGACATGATGAACGGTAAAATTTGGGTGGAAAGTAAGGAAGCAGAGGGCTCGGTATTCAGTTTTAGTGTGCCTTTGCAGGTAAGTACGGGAGGTGTTGTCAAAGAAGAGCAAGAGCAAGTATCGGGCAATGAGAATTACCAATACCAGCCTATCGAAATATTATTGGCTGAAGACAACAAGATGAACCAGATGATCGCAAAAAAAATATTCGGCAAAATCGGTTATGCCATTGATATTGCAGACAACGGACGTTCGGCTGTTGAAATGATGGAGCAAAAAAATTACGACCTGGTCTTTATGGATATACAAATGCCAGAAATGGACGGCCTGGAAGCAGCGTCCTATATCTTAAAAAAATATGGTAAATCTGCGCCGCCTATCATTGCAATGACGGCAAATGTGCTGAGCGAGGATGAAAACAAGTGTAAAGAGGCTGGTATGAAAGATTTTATCAGCAAACCCTTTACTATCGAACGACTTGAAAAGGTAATCAAAAAATGGTCGTCAAAGGACGAGCCTTCTGAGGAAATGGCTGCCTTTTTATAAATAGTTGAAAAGTACCACAAAAGCATATAAAAATACCACTATAATGGTATTAACGCCCGTAATTTTGTGGTATGGAACAAACGCCTGTATATGACATCTGCACCCTGTCGGACAATGGGGGCCATGATATACTGATAAGCCGCTTTGCGCCATATCTTGAGCGGCATAGAAACCTTGCCGCCGCCCACCGGCATTCTTTTTATCACCTGGTGCTTTTTACTGAAGGCGCAGGAACCCATTCCATCGATTTTCAGGAATTTAGCGTTAGGCCAGGCCAGATTTATTTTATGATACCAGGCCAGGTGCATTCCTGGAGTTTTGAGGGCTTTACAGACGGGTATATAATCAATTTTTCGGTTGATTTTTTTCAGCCCTTTTTATTAAACCCGGAGTATGCCCGAAGTTTTTATTTTTTTAGGGGCGATGCAAAAAACTCCGTAGTTGATTTGTCAGTCAACCTCCATCAAAAAATAACGGATTTATTTGAGGCGATCATTTCCGAGACAGGCAGCCTTAATGCCACTGGAATGGATATGATCAGGTTACTAATGCTGCAGCTGTTTATTTTGGTTAATCGCCTGAACGAAAATGACATTTCTAATGGGCCTGCTTCATATAATCAAACGGTGGTCCGAAATTTTCAAAAACTGATCGGTGAAAACTATACCCGTTTAAAACTGCCGAAAGATTATGCCGCGATGCTATACATTACCCCCAACCACCTAAATTCGGTTTGCAAGGATATATTAAGGATGCCGGCGGGCGACGTAATACGAAACAGGCTGGTGCTGGAAGCAAAGCGTTTGTTAACCAATCCGCTTTTAAATATCAACGAGATCGCCTTTACCCTTAATTTTAATGATAACTCCTATTTCACCAAGTTTTTTAAAAAAGCTGAAGGTAAAACGCCCGAGGAATTTAGAAAACTACTAATAAATACGAACCGACATGAATGATCAATCAACCCTTATGAAAATTAATGATCGCCGGCTACCCGTATGGCCGGCATTTGCACATGGCCGATGTCCGCAGTGCCGCCGCGGCCCAATGTTTTCGACGCCGATGTATACCTACAAATCGCAAAAGATGAACAAAACCTGCCAGCATTGCGGGTTGACCTTTGAACGTGAGCCAGGTTATTTTTATGTGGCGATGTTAGTGAGCTACGCTATGTTTGTGGCAGAGATGGTTACGCTTGGGGTGGCAATAAGTGTATTGACAGGCGGCAGCCATAACCCATGGCTATACCTCGGTATAATTTTGACGGCGGGCGTAGTGCTTTCGCCGTTTAATTTCAGGTATTCGAGGATAATATTACTTTATTGGTTAACGCCGGGACTGCATTATCGCGCTGAACTTAGCGGTGATGAAGGCCATGCCGCGTGATCGGCGGGTAATGGTTTTCATCCTATTGTAACAATTGCGCGGGGCCGCCAGGCTTTCATTGCAATTTCATTTTAGGCGAATAACTTGTCATCATAAACTGTTGATGATGGAACATGTGCTTTTCGCCGAAAAATTGGCCTATAAAAATATTCTTTACATAGGCGATAATGCCAAAGAATGTATTAAAATAATTGAAAAATTTACAGCCCGTCTTCGCAAAATCGAAAAACAATACTGCGATGTATTAAACGTCGAAAGTGGTTGTCCGGCCGCTGATCTGCACTTGCAGCATCATATACAATTTCATTTTGAAGGAGGTATCGCCGCTTTCAAATTCAAGGATGAAGATGCACTGCCTGTGGTAGTGCGTAATGAATGCTTTGTTGCCTGCCAGAGCCTTGCTTTTGAGCAAATAGTCATTGCTTCTCTGCCAACTTTCCCACTCAACTAAAATTATCTTATTGTTATTCAGTAAGATATGAAAAATGTCAACAAAAAACAAGCACAGTCCTTGCAACGTACGTTTTTAATACATACCTTTGGTTTATGCAAGTTACAAAGGATATGGATAACGAGACGATCCCCACAAAAACGGAGATGGATGTGCTGATGATCTTGTGGAAAAACGGGCCATCGACAGTGCGTTTTGTGCATGATAAGCTGAACGAGCAAAAAGACGCCGTGATCTATACTTCGACATTAAAGCTGATGCAGGTGATGAAGGAAAAGGGGATGCTGGAAAGGGACGAAACCAATATGAAACATATTTACAGCGCGGCGTTGGAAGAAAGCAAAGTAAAGGGCGGTATGCTCGATCGTTTTATCGATAATATGTATAACGGTTCGCCAAGCGACCTGATCGTATCATTGCTGGGGAATGACAAGACATCGGCTGATGAGCTGCAGAAAATAAAGAGCCTGCTAAATAACATGGACAAATAATAAATCTCGGAGATGTATCAACAATCAGCAGTAATCATCACCTCACAGCACTTTATCCAGGCATTTAGCTGGATGTTGCTCCATTCGCTGTGGCAGGGTTTGCTGCTGGCTATACTGGGTGGTTTTTTATTAGTGTTAACTAAAAAGTCGACCTCCGCGGTAAGGTATAACCTTTTGCTAGCTCAGTTATTATTTTTCATAGTGGCTTGTGTCTTCACTTTTGCCTGGGAGTGGAATAAAAGCCCGGCGCCTGGTTTTGTGGGGGCGATATCCGACCCCGGGCATGCCCGACTGCTCTTTTTTGAGTTGAATGCCAATGGCCTGCAGCAATTTGCAAACGACTGTATCTATTGGGTTTCGGCAAACTCGCCGGTTATTGTGTTGGTATGGCTTTTATTGTTTATCATGCGCTCTGTAAGGTTGATGAGCAGCCTGGTTTATGTTAATCGTGCCCGGCATCGGTTTGTTTATCAGCCATCGGAATACTGGACAGATAAAGTTGAGGGGTTATGCCATAAGCTGCAATTAAACAGGGCTGTGAGGTTGCTTGAGTCAGGCTACGTAAAGATGCCGATGGTGATCGGCCACTTAAAACCTATTATCCTGGTGCCGATGGGTTTAATTGCCGGATTGCCTTCCGGACAGGTGGAAGCCATTTTACTGCATGAACTGGCACATATACGGCGACATGATTATATGGTAAACCTCCTTCAAACTGTCGCCGAAACCATTTTTTGCTTCAACCCTGGCCTGTTGTGGTTATCTTCAGTGCTTCGCGACGAACGTGAAAATTGCTGCGACGATATCGCGCTCGCGCAGACAAAAAATAAAAAAGAATTTGTACAAGCGCTCATCAGCTTTAAGGAGCATGCGCTATACGGGACGAAGTACCAGGTAGCATTTCCTGGTAAAAAGAACCACCTGCTTAACCGGGTAAGCCGCATTATCGGCAATAAAAACCCTGCGTTCGGCTTTTCTGAAAAGGCTTCGTTCATAGCCGGCCTTCTTATCCTGTTGACGATGATAACGACGGCCGCGATTACCGTGTCGCGCCACGCTCACCGTGCTATCACCCCGGCGCTTATTAGCGCTGTGCGGCCGGTCCCTAAAACGGATTATCGTCAAAAAAAGGAAGCAGTTGTTAATTCATCCGCCGGAAAAGTGCGCATAACCGCAACAGTAGAACGTATTGGTACAGATTCCGTTCAGGCTACAGAAAATGATAGCTCAGGGATTGCCGTTGCGGAAAAAAGTGCCGACCGCGTCCAGCCAATGGCTGCTGCCAGCATAAAGGCACAGGTAGCTGCTGCCAGCATAAAGGCACAGGCAGATGTCGCACAGCAAGACCTCAAAGCGCAGGCTGAAAATCCGGCCGCCGAAAAATTGCAGGCTGATCGTGACCGGGAGCAGGCCAAAAAGGACCAGGTGCAAGCCGCCAATGACCAGGAACAGGCGAGCCGCGATCAAATTCAAGCACTAAAAGACCAGCAACAGGCCGCCCGCGACCAGGAGCAGGCGCGACAAAACCAACTGCAGGTAGGAAAGAACGCCGAGCAGGATGCCCGCAATAAAGAACAAGCCCGGTTAAACGAAATACAGTCAAAGAAAAACCAGGAACAGGCCGCGCGGAACGAGCAGCAAGCCCGGCTAAACGCAATACAGGAAAAAAAGAACGACGAACAGGCGCGTTTAAACGAAATACAAGCTAAAAAGAACCGGGAAGACGCTAAACAAAGTAACGCGAGTGTGCAGTAGTAACTCGTAAAAGGATATCCGGCCATGAACAGGCATGCGGCAGGCGCAACCGCGGCATAGGCATGGCAACATTATAAATCGAATATTTCATGTTTTTAAAAAATCTGCCCCAGGGCAGGATGTTATCTTATTGTTAAATTTTTTAAATAAAATCAAATGAAAACAAATTACTTCAAGGCAGGCATGTGGCTGTTTATAGCACTGTTTGCTGCGCTTAATACGAATGCGCAAACGACAGATTCTAATAAGAATGTTTCTGGAAATGGCAGGTATTTTAACTACGACCGAATCCGCAACGAGCAGGGCAAAAAGGTGGAAACTATGGAGGGTGACTGGGATAATAAAACCTATAAGGCGACCCTGGTGGATGATAAATTAACGGAGCTGTTTGTAGACGGGAAAAAAATCCCATCGGCCAGTTGGAACAAATATGAAGATGTGATCGCAGGGATTAAGGAACAAATAGCAAAGAACCGCGAGCAGGCGAAGAAAAACCGGGAGCAAGCGCGGTTAAATGAGATACAGGCAGGAAAGAATCAGGAACAAGCCCGATTAAACGAAATACAGGAGAAGAAAAACGAAGAACAGGCGGCCAGGAACCAGGAGCAGGACCGTTTAAACGAAATACAGGCGAAGAAGAACGACGAACAGGCGCAACGAAACCAGGAACAAGCCCAGCTGAATAAAATCCAGGAAGAAAAAAATCAACAACAGGCGGTGCGGAACCAGGAACAAGCCCGGCTAAATGAAATACAGGCGAAAAAAAATGAGGAACAGGCAAAAGAAAACGAACGTTTTATAAAAGAGATCACTGCTGACCTGGTGGCTGATAAAATAATTCCGGATGGTAACAGCCTTAAGGAACTAACATTTAACAACGATGAAATGACCGTAAACGGCGTTAAACAATCGTCTGAAACACATCAAAAATATGCAAAAAAATATGGTGGGTTTATAAAGAACGGCTTCAATTTCTCAGACGATGGTATAATTCGCGGGAATTAACGCCGGTACAACAAGCAATTCAACACAAAACAAACAAAAAATGAAAACAAATTATATGAAAGCCGGCATAACGTCAATGGTGATGTTACTGGCAATTTCCGCAACAAAAGCGCAAACAAGCGTATCGGAAAAGTCGGCTATGGATGCCGACAGGTATAACAACTATGATGAAAGAACGAACAGGCAGGGCAAACAGGTGGAACGGATACAAACCAACTGGGATGACAAGGTTTATAAAATGGAACTCGTAAACGATAAAATGACGGCGCTTTATGTTGACGGGCAAAAAATAGAATCGACAGAATGGGGCAAATATAGCAAGGTGATCGCCGCCATTCGCGAACAAATAAAAAAGGACAGGGTACAGGCCAAGCGCGACCAGGCCCAGGCTAAAATTGACCAGGAGCAGGCCTCGCGTGACAGAGTGCAGGCAAAGCGGGATATGGAGCAAGCCGCAAAAGACCAGGAGCAGGCGAAACGTGAACAAGAGCAGGCTTCGCAGGACCAGGTACAAGCCAAACGCGACCAGGAACAGGCAAAACGCGACCAGGAGCAGGCTGTGCGTGACCAAGTGCAGGCAAAACGCGACCAGGAGCAGGCTGTGCGTGACCAGGTGCAGGCAAAACACGACCAGGAGCAGGCTGAGGAAGACCAGCGGCTGATGAAACAGATGATAGCGGACCTGGTGAGCGATAAAATTGTTCCGGATGAAAAAAGCGTCCGTGAAATTACGTTAAATGCAAACGAAATGGCGGTGAATGGCGTAAAGCAACCCGATGCAGTCTATCAAAAATATAAATCCAAGTATAACAGGTTTGCACTCGGTAATTTTTCCTATGGTAACGACGATGGCAACTTCAGGGGAATTCACATGAGCCGTAAAGACCAATAAAGCTCGAAAAAAGCTGGCATTAACCAGTAACGGCAACAATTTACCTCGCTTCACTTAAGCCTGGTGTTGACTATTAAGGTCAATGCCAGGCTTTTTTTAAGTAGTAGGAAAATTTCCACCCCCGATTGTAACCTTGTTAGTTAACCGACCGTAAAAACCGGCATAATTTGATAAGTTATATTTCCTGGTAAATTATTTGATAAATTAAGAATTTAAACATCATGTATCACAAGCTAAACACATTCAAGGCTGATTTTTACAATGTATTTGTTGAAGGCAATGCGAACAGCATTCAAATGGGACGGGTTTTCCTGGTGCTTATAGTCCCGGTAATGGCTGCATTTATGATCGGTTTGCATGCAATCCAATTGTAAATATGGTTTGGGCTAACTGAACATCCGGGCAGCGGCTCGTTATTTTGGCTCGTCAATAGGATTGGATGCCACCAGGCTGCTGTCATTCATATTCAGCAGGCCACTAAAAGTAAACCCGGCGTACGGATTAGGAAACAGCTGCCAGTTATTGTTTTTATTATCGCTCGTCCACCAATACTGAAAACTCAGGAATTGATAGTGGTTAACATATTTTAACATCATCAGGGGGAAAGCCCGGTGGTTAAAATATAAATTGAAAGCCGACTTTTTGAGCGATGACCCGTGCTGGACCTCATTTGAATTAGATGATTGCGCGCTTGAACTCTTGTTCTGTAACGGGTTCTCCATTTTTCCACCCTTTGCACGGTGCTTTAAAACCTTGCTGTCAGTCGGAAAATACCGGGCGCACTGTACCAGGATAAAGGCAGCACACACAAAAAACAGGAAGTAAAGTAAAAGTTGTTTCATAGTAGTGTTTTAGCGGTAGCTGATGTAGAAAATGCTTAAAAAGCAATATTTTATCCAAATGTAAAAAAAATTACTAACAAATGGTTGCGTTTTCTACCATTTTTGCATACGTAGTTTTACGTATTTTTCCTCTTGTGTTGATTAAACCGATCGGGCCTGTTTTAGTTTTAAAAATTCAGCCTTTTTTTTAAGCAGCTAATTTATTTATAAAGCTGCCGATATTTAAGAAACCACTATTTTTGCAGGGAAATTGCGTTTAAAAATTGTCGATTGTTTGTTATGGCGATACATCAATAAAATCAGGTAAAATGTTATCAGGCTACCGGTACACCTGAACCACCTGGTACAGGTGAATACACCTGGGACACCTGGGACAGTAATTTTTCCTTTAGTTTGCTTGCTTTTGTCAAGAA
>DASRTD010000205.1:0-16545 GCA_035656115.1 Mucilaginibacter sp. | reverse complement strand
CTGATTATTCCATGAGCCGCTAATTTTTTAATAGCATGAACAAACGAATTTTTGAAGAACAGGATCTCCCGATGGAGGAACTGGAAAGTATAGGGCTTGCCAAATGGGGCAAGCTATTGCTCGATGAAGACGATCTTCAGGCTTTGCTGCAAGGCAGGCGGACGGATATGCTCCGGCTCGAAAACCTGCGGTTCGAGGGCCTGCATATTGCGCAGCTGGACACAAAACTTTCGCTGCGCCAGAATGAGGAAGGTAAAATAGAATTGCTGCTGCACCCGATCTACCGGGGTATTGAAGCGCCAAACTATTTGACCAAAGATGAGGCCGAAAAATTGGAGCGCGGCGAAGTAGCTAACGTCGAAAAGTTCATCACCGATGAGGAAGGTAAATCCAAACAGGTGTTAATTGAATTCGATAAAGAGACGAATGAATATGTCATTACCGATACCGAACAAATTATAGCGCCCGATGCAGTCAATGGCATGAAGCTCACTGCTGAACAAAAAAAGAAATACCGTAAGGGCCAGGAGGTGGAGATGCCGGACGGCACCGCTTTTCAATACACGGCCGTAAAGAAAGAAGGCATGCGCTCGAATAAACTGCACCTGGTTGCATCCCTGATTATGGATGGCGGCGTCTCTTTTATGCTGTATAAACTCCTGCATGGCTTGTTTGCCAGGAAACGGGATGAAAAGCAGGCCGCTCAGCTAAGCCCTCAATACCGCGAAGCGTTTAAGGAGTTCCAGAAATGGCAAAAGGAGCGGCAGGCGCAAACCGAGCAGGCACCGGAGACAGAATTGCAAACTGACGAAGAACAATTTTTGTCGCGCTGATGCACCCTTACTTAATCCGGCTGGGTGTGGGTTCTGAGGTGCAGGCTTTTTTTGCGCCTTATTATTCAGATGGCCCCTGTGATCTGCTTTTTCAGCAGGGTAATTACCACGAACATTTTGGCTTTGCTTTTCACCGCATACCCAGCGGCGGCGATTTTTGGCTGGCCGGTGAGTTAAACCTGTCTATGGTTGACCGGGTGTTTATCAGTACCTCGGCGATGGACGCGATAGCTTTTCTTCATTTTTTCGGGCATAGTTTGGCGGATTGGGAAAATATCCTATTTATCGCAACCGGGATAAAGCCCACGGCTATACAGCTTCGCTGGGTAAGGGATAATCTGGCAGGCAAACACATGACGCTGTTATTCCCGGCTGATTTGCCCGGCGCTGTCACTGACCTGAAGGTGGCTGCGGCATACCGCCGTATGCCTGCGGCGGCTTTCCTGGCTGAAAAAGAAAGACTTAAAATCTGCTTCCGGGCTAAGGTGTATGAATTTGATCAGCAAACCTTCACGCTCAGCGCTTTTGAACGGGCATCCGCCTATCGCTTTAAGGTCGTTACCTGCAAGCCCAAACACGGCGCCAGCTTTTTGGATCAACTGAAGGCTGGCGCTTTTCCTTCCCATTAAATCTCATACTTATGGAAATTGTACATCCTCCGGAACCTGATGTGATCGTGGTCCGGCCGGCAACGCTGTTTGCCTTTATCAAAGTATTTCCTTTTATCATTTGTGCGCTTGGCTTTTTGTTGCTGGCCTGGCGTTATTTTCCTGCGCTGGCCATATTGAGCCTGGTGGCATCAATGATCGGCTGTTACCGCTTTTTTTATATCCGCAACTGCATTTACACGATAACACCGGAAGTTATTAAAATAACACGGGGCATTTTCTTTAAGCGCACAGACCAGGTTGAGCTTTTTCGTGTGAAGGATTATGTCCAGACCCAGCCATTTTTGCTGCAATTGTTCAGCCTGATGGATCTGATGCTGCGTACTACCGACCCGGTTAACCCGGTGATCTGGCTGCGCGGCATACCGTTGTCAGATATTGTAGATACCATTCGCGCCCATGTTTTGGAGACCCGCCAGCACAATCGTATTTACGAGATCAATTAAAAATAATTTTTGGAATACTTGCATTACTTGCTAATATTTTTAGTATATTTGAGTGTTATATCATGAAAAATTTCCTATATATCGTCTTGTTTTGCTTCATCTTCAACTGCTGTTATTTCGGCGCGTTGAACGCGAAGCACCCGCTGACGCTGATTTTGGTAGCGGTGGCCACGGTAGTGCTATTTGCTTGGCTCATGGTGAACCGCCATAAAAAGCGTACGGAACGCCGCCAGCAGGAGCAGCTGTTTGAGGAGTTTATGCGCTCCAGCCGCCAAAGCCGCCGTTAAACTATTTTTGTGTAATTTCGTCTATTATAAGACGGCATTTCTTTGCCGTCATTGTGATAAGGTTTAGGTTTTAAGGGGCCGGGCAGCGAGTGCGAGGCCCCTTATATTTTTTTTCGCGTTCTGTTTCTTTGTATGTCATGGCAAATTATTGTTCCAATACCGTGCTTTTTCTTGGTGACCCGAATACGGTTGCTGAACTGCGCCAGTTATTTTGGGGAATTGAACGCCAGCAAAAGCTCAGCCGGATGTACTACCTGCCCGATTTTGTTATGGACGGTACTGGCTATGTTCAGGACATATTGTTTAACGGCGAGTGGATCAATTACGAAAGCCGCTGGACGCCCAACCTGAACCTTTTGGTGCAATTGGCAGAACGTTACCAGGTAGAATTCATAAGTGGTTTTGACGAAATGACGAACGGTATTTATGGTGAGGCGATTTACAGCAATGGCAGGCTGCAATCGGTTTACCGGGATGCTTATGATGAAAATAGCGCGTTAAATGATCCGGAGTGGTTAGCGTTCCGGGAAGATCGGCAGGCCATGCTTGACCGGTATCCTGATAATGGGCATGAGTTGCAGTTGCGATAGCGGCTAATTTACCACCTATTCCCGTCAATTTCTTCATTAGCACCGCCTCCCGAGCTTCGGTACTCCCGCCTTGGCCGCTGGAAATTACCCTGCCTTTCCTGTTGTTTTTCTACGGCTTCTTTTAAGGAGATCTTTCTCCCATATACTTCCTTCTCATTCAGAGCGGTGATCGCTGCTTTTGCCTGGTCCATAACCGGCATCTCCACAAACCCAAATCCCTTTCTTTTTCCTGTTTCCGCATCGGTTACCAGTTTGACCGAAGCAACCTGGCCGAACTGGGTCAGCATAGTTTTCAGTTCTGTTTCTTCCAGTTTGTGCGGTAAATTGGCTATAAATATTCTCATTTGAAAGGCGCGTTGTTCTTTATCGTAAAATTATTAATTTAACTTCCTTCAGCTAATTTATACAAATAAATTATTTTTCTTGTTTTTGCTAAATTGTTTAGTATTTTTGACTATGCGCCAGCAGGAAATCGATATTGACGATCCCAAATCTTTCGACATTGTTGTCGGGGAACAAGCTGCGCAGGTAACCATTCACAAAATCAAATCAGCAAAAGTGTTCCATTTGGTGTTTGCTGCCCGTCGCCCGTCGCTGAATATTACTGTTGCCACCAACGACGATGGTGGGAAATTCTGGACTTCTGTGCCCGAAGGGCGACAAGAAGAAGCGGAACTTGCAGGTAAGGCAGTTGCTGCGTATCTTCGTGAATACAGGAGGAATCAAGCATGTGTTATTATAACGGACAAAAAGTTAGCCACTCCGAGTTTATTCGATTGAAGAACCTCGAAAAGGCAGTAAGCAATTATAACTTCTTAAATGTTGGTGTACATAATGGTTTTATGTATCAACCCGCTGCAATCGCTATAGCTAACGCCGACAAAACAGATTTTGAATTAGTGCAAGCTTTTTGGGGTTACATACCTTACAGTATGACCCATGAAAAAGCGCAGGAGTATTTGCGCTTCTACACCACCATGAATTTCAAGTCCGAGAATATGTTTCTCAATGATAAAGGAGAAACATCTATGTGGAACAATGCCGTTCAAAAAGGGCGTACCTGCTTAGTGCTATCAACCGGTATGGTCGAGAGCCGACACATCAATAAGATCGGGAAAAAAGGCGAACCTCTTAAAGCGACCGATACGTATCCTTATATGGTCACCATGAAAGATAAAGAGTATTGGTGGATGCCCGGACTATATAACCAGGTATTGGATAAAGATACCGGTGAACTTGTTTATACCTTTGCCTTTGCCACTACAAAAGCCAACGCGCTATTCAAACAAATTCACAATAAAGACAATAAATGGCGTATGCCAGCGGTATTAAGCGATGAAGTCGCCTATGAGTGGTTGCTTCAAAACCCATCGCCTGAAAGGATGCAGGAGATTGCGCGTACCCAGGTACCATCGAAGGACATGGAGTATTGTACCATTACCAAAGAATACCGAACTGATAGGGTTGCCAACATTACGGAGTATTCCACCCTGCCGCCAATCGACATGAGCTACATGGATACGCAGGAAGAATTGCTGTATCCAGCAGCATAAAAATTAAGACACCGGGGTTTTTAGCTTAATTTGTTTAGCGATGCGTTCCGCTGTTTCCTTATTGGCGGCAAATACATAATTGATAAAGTGTTCAATCGAAAGCCCATTGAAACAGGCGATCATTTCCGCATCGGCCAAAATAGGATATAACCTCTTTTCCGAGGGATTTCTCGCGTAGGCGAAGTCAAAGTCATTATAGGAAATAGACAAACAATGCCTCGGTGTAAGGGGCATTATGTAATGAAAATTTTCGTCAAATTTTACATTGTGCACTTTGTAATCCTGGCTCACTGTCCAGCCCGGATTGTCGGACGTGATGAATTCGCCATACGAAATCATTAACCTAAAATTGTACCGCATCATCTTTCGCACGAATTGCTCCTGTACCGTAGAGCCTTTTTCCGCCCGGCTGATCATCGTGGCCAAATGGCTATGTTTTGCAAACTGAGGGTCACTTAGTATTTCTTCTTTCATAGCCGTCGCTACTTCTGGCCAACCATACTTATCTTTTCCTTCTCCCAAAACATTGTGTACAACATCACGCCTTAGTTGCTCATTCTTTATGCGCAGGTAATTGTTACGTAATTTGAAATCTATTAAGCTGAAAAGCAGTATTTCTGCTTCTGATGTTGTTAATATGGATTGGCCTTCTTTGATCTTGTTGATGATCGCGGGGTACGACCTTTCATAACGATGAAACCTTTCCTCCAGGAAATTGCGGTCATGATCTTTGAAAGATGGATAGATCCTTTTAAATTCATCTGTCAACGCATAAAAATCTTTCCCGTAACATATTGCGGCCGGCACGACTTGTAAAGGATATGGCTTTTTCCCCAACTTTAGCAATGAGCAATCGACCCTGTAAAACTTTCCTTCTTTTAGGCAAAATTGTTCAAGATAACAAGCTGGAAGAAAGTGTTGGTCCATGATATTCCTTTTAAACAAAGCTATCCACGTGCTTTTCTAATTGGTGACATTTATGTTAATTTAAATGTAACGCTTGGATACGTGCATTAAGCCAATCCCGCAAATTCTGCGTATAGCCTGCCCATATCGGAGTAGTTGCCAATTTATCAACTATTTTATTAAGCCCCAGCATCTTATCATCATAGCCTAATGCGCTTATCATGCCATCCACATACTGGTGGCGGTCGTTCACAGCCTGGATGGCGTTTGCTGCATTACAAACCTCAGAACCATCGTTTAATTCTTGTAGTGCGTTATTGATGAATTGCTCAGGTGACACATCGGGGGGCAGTGAGAATTGCCTGATACAGCTTAATGCAGCATTTCTTCTATCCACTGCATTCTGTTCGTTCCCGGTGAAATATTTTTTCATTTGGGTATCCATTTCCGCTGCGGTACGGTATTTATCACCATCGATAAATATGGAAATATTCTCCAGTTCCTCGCCTTTTAAAAACATACCTGCTCCCAGCGTAAAACTATTGTCCGCCGCACCAAAGCGTTTAATAGCACAATGCCTTGTAATCTGTAATTCTTCTGTGACTTTTCTTGCTATAGTTTCTCCCAGATCATCTTCTACAAAAATTTCTAACGGCCTTACAGGAGTACCTGTCAACCTGGTAAGGCAATCGGGATTGGTTTCATTAAAGCAAAGTGTAGCTGTTCCTGTTTGATAAATATGCCTGATATTTATATCAGTTCTTTTTGTAAGCTCTTCCCTATGGCTGGTAAATACAATTTGTAAGTTTTTCTGATTTGCGCGTTCAACCAAAACATCTAACAATCGGTTTAACGCATCGGTATGTAAAGTCAGGTCAATTTCGTCGATAACAATAAGCGAAGAATCTGGAGCGTTAAATACAGTTTCGAGTATTTTGAACACGCGCTGTTCACCAGCCCCCATATTGAGTGACGAATAATTAATGTTTTGAGCGCGCAAACCAATATATTTTCTACTGGTGTGATTACTCTCGTGGCGATTATATTCCTGATAGTTTCGGTTTAATATGAAACTGGCCTTTTCTCGAATTCTTACTGCATTCGGTCCATTTTGCTGATGGGTCACGAGATTGATCATGCCATCCTTTTTCTCAACTTCAATATCCGGAACGCAGGAAGAAATACCGACAAAATACACGCCCCGTTCAGGACGACGATCATATTTCGGCCTCCATCTGTCCTGCTTTGAATACTCTCTTGTCTGATTTAAAAATTCGTTAATTCCGTCTCGGTAGGAATAATCAATCGTAAATTTACTGCCGACCCATCTTGTATGTGTGGTGGGAGTAAAAAATTCGCTAAACTTAAAATTTTTACGATTCGGTTCTTGGTCACCTGGCTTATAAAGTGATAATAAGGTATGAATAATACTCGATTTTCCACTTCCATTAACACCAAAAATACCTGTCACATTATTTGGTGTGAAGGTGATCTTAATATTCTTTAAGCTTTTCAATTCTTCAAAGTCGATGGAATTGAGCTTTTGTTGTCGGATCGGCATAGCTTATTAATTTTTGCCCCATTATTTTAGGGGAGGCAAAGATAACAATAAGCCGTGAAAGTGAGCACGTTAGTAAATTATCTAAAATTCCTGCTCTTGGGAAATACCCTTTTCCCATGATCATCCAGTGGCTCATCACCAAAATATGCTTCCGCATAAGGATCGATCTTTTTTGCTGCATTGGAATTTTTTAATTGCCTGGCCCGGTCGGCGACTGATGGGTTTAGTAATGACAATAACCTTGAATAATCGTAGCACCTCGTCACAATAATATGCGTCACCTCACTTTCTTTCTGAACTCGCCCTTCCACGCAAAGAATGCTGGAGGACAATATTTCCTTTCTGAATTTGCTGAATTGTTGTTTAAAAACTACCAGGTTGCAAGTTGATTCTTCATCTTCAAGTGTGATAAAGCAAACGCCTTTGGCAGTGCCGGGGCGCTGGCAAAATAACATGATGCCGGCCAGTCGGACGTATTCGCCATGTTGCGCATTTTTAACTTGAGTGGTGGTTAAGGCTCGCAGCTTTTGAAGATTTGGACGAAGGAAACTCAATGGATGTGCTTTGATGGATAGCCCAGTTGTGGCATAATCCTGTAATACATGCTCCGATGGGTTCATAAAAGGCAATTGTAATTGCGCCTCGAATTCGCTGTTGGACGCCTGGCCTGCGAACAAACCGAATGGGCGGTCTTTAAGCGCTTCGGCTTCCCAAAGGCCCTGTCTGCGGTCAAGCCCGATAGAGCGTAGCGCGTCTGCATTAGCCAGCAGCACAATTCCCGCCTGTGATACACCTGCTTCAGCAAGTTGGTGTATTCGGGTATAAGGTTCACTGCGTCCGGCTATCAGGAATTGAATATCTTCTTCTTTCAAACCCTTGATCTGTCGGAAGCCGATACGAAGCTTACAGTAGTTGCCCGCTTTTTCTTCGAGGGTATAGTCCCATTCTGAATGATTGATATCGACACCGGCCAGTTTTACACCATGTTTTTGTGCATCACTAACTAATTGAGCAGGCTGGTAAAAACCCATTGGTTGACTGTTAAGGATGCAGGCGGCAAACGCATCCGGGTAATAACACTTCAGCCAGCAGGAAACGTACACGAGGTGCGCGAAACTGATGGCGTGACTTTCCGGGAAGCCATAACTGCCAAAACCTTCCAGTTGTTTAAAGATGTTCTCGGCAAACTCCCTTGTATAGCCTCGGGAGGTCATACCATTAATAAGTTTATGCTCAAACTTAGTCACCAAACCGTTGAACTTAAAGGTTGCCATGCTGCGCCTTAACAGGTCAGCTTCAGCCGGGCTAAAACCTGCGGCAACAATGGCGATTTCCATCGCCTGCTCCTGAAATAAAGGGATGCCTAACGTACGTTCCAATATTTGTTTGATCTCCTCCGACGGATACGATACTACTTCTTTGCCCATGCGGCGGCGCAGGTATGGATGCACCATGTTTCCCTGAATCGGTCCGGGGCGGACAAGTGCCACCTGTATCGCCAGGTCATAAAAGTTTTCGGCGCGGAATTGTGGCGACATAACCATTTGCGCACGGCTTTCGACCTGGAAGGCACCCGTCGTATCAGCAGCCGTTACCATCGCAAAAACTTTAGGGTCATCCTGCGGGATATTGGCGAGCGTTAGGATCTTTCCATAATGTTTTTTTATCAGGTCAAAACCTTTGCGAATGGCCGTCAGCATCCCCAATGAAAGCAGATCGACCTTCATAAAGCCGAGCGCGTCAATATCGTCCTTGTTCCATTCGATATTGGTGCGGTTAAGCATCCGGGCATGAAAGATCGGGCACAGATCGCTCAACTTACCTTTGGTAATCACGAATCCGCCGGTGTGCTGGCCAAGCTGGCGCGGGAAACCGATGAGTTGCCCCGTAAGCTGTATAACTTTTCGCAGGAGCGGGTCGCGCGGGTTAAGGCCCAGCTTCAAGATCGTTGCCTCGTCAATATGCTCATCCAGCAGTTCGCCAAACGTTTCTGAAAGTTTGGTGATTGTATCTTCCTTGAGGCCCATAACCCTGCCGATATCACGGATCGCGCCCTTGCTTTGCAGCACGGTTACCGTCGGTAGGATGGCTGCATGATCGCGCCCGAAACGGTTAAACACATACTGCATAACTTCCTCTCGTCGTTCATGCTCAAAATCCACATCAATGTCTGGTGGTTCGGGCCGAGCATCGGACATAAAGCGTGAAAAAAGCAGTTTATATTTTATTGGGTTTACCGGGGTGATGCCGAGGCAATAGCACATGGCGGAGTTCGCCGCAGAACCCCGGCCCTGACAGAGGATACCCTGCCCGCGCGCCCAGCTCACATAATCATGCACGGTAAGGAAGTATTTGGCGTACTCGCGCCTCTTGACAAAATCAAGTTCAAAATTCAACAGCTTAACCAGCCTGGCAGGCAGGTCGGCACCAAAAAATGTTTTTGCGCCTTCAAAGGTCAATTGCCGCAAATAACTATCGGGTGTTAATCCTTTAGGGATGAATTCGTCAGGGTACTCATAGCATAGGCTTTTTAAATCGAAACGGCAGGCATTGGCAATTTTTTGCGTGTTTTCAATTGCCGTTTGGTAATGGGCAAATAGCCGCTCCATCTCAGATACTGGCTTCAAAAAACGCTCTGCGTTTTGATGCAAACGGTACCCGGCGTTGAAGATGGTGCACTTTTCCCGAACACAGGTTAAAGCGTCCTGTAATTCCCGCCTATCGGGGCTGTGGTAATGCACATCATTGGTGGCCACCAGCGGGATATCTAATTCGGCTAACAAAAATAATCGCTTGGCGTCCTGCCCGGTATAGTAGCGGTTAACGGCAAGGTACAGGCAATGAATGTTTTTTTGATAGTCGATCACCTCATCTTTGAAAGCTTGCGGCAGTTCAAAATCTTCAGTGATGCTTTCAGGCGGAACAATGACAAAGATGTTGCCTTCCTGGTACTCGTACACGTCCTGTTTGTACAGGTAGCACTTTTCTTTTTCAGCGCGCAGGTTGCCCTTAGTGAGTAGCCCGGATAAACGGGAATAGGCGGATTGGTCGGTAGGGTAAGCTAACAGGCTCGGCCCATCCAGCAGGTCGAGCCGAACAGCGGGAATAAATTTGATGTTGCGCTCCTTAGCAACAACATAAGCGCGAACGACACCGGCAAAAGTATTTCGGTCGGCTAAAGCAATGGCATGGTAGCCCAAGTCGGCTGCGGTATCAACTAATTCCTCCGGGTGGCTGCCGCCACGCCGGAAGCTGAAGTTGCTGGTGACCTGTAGTTCTGCGTAACTCATGGGAAATATCCATGAAGGAACCAGCACGCAGGCTGGTCCGCGTTTACATCAGGGGTGGCGTATATCCAGTAACGTTTGCCGTCCACATCTTCAACATTAAAATAATCACGGTAAGGCGCAGGCTGTTCCCACCATTCACATTCAATACGTTCCGGGCCATCAGCAGCCGCGATGATATGCCGCTCTTTACGATAAATAAATTGCTTCGGCGGGTAATCCGGCGTTAACGCCATAGCCTCAATGCTTTCCGGCGGTTCGAGAAGTTGCAAAGGACGTGGTTTATCACTGAGCCAATCGCTTTCCGGGATTTGACTAAGGTCAACAGTATTCTGTGCGACCCGCTCGGGCACATAATGTTCAGCAGGCAGGTAACGGTGTATATTTTTTTCGCCTACACGCGCAGCGATATTATCCAATAGCTCGGCCACCAGTTCGCTCTTGCTGTCCGGTTTGCCGCTCCAAAGCAAACTCTGCTTGTCGATGGCGGGTTCTGTTTTGGTTGCATCCAAAATGAATAACTCAATACCGAGGGCGGGCGCGATCTGCTCAAACTTCTGCTGGAAAAGTTTAAATATATGGTCGGTACGCTGGCTGGGATGATTGGTGCCTATCACCAATTGGCCTGATTTGCCATCGATACGCAGGTAGGTCAATACAGCACTACGCAGGCCAAGACCTTCTCCATATAACCTTTTACACAATTGATCGATCACCGCGTGTACCGCAATTTCTATAGCGTCTCGGGTACGTATCGCTTCCAGCATTGGGAAGCGTTCGCTAAAAGGTACAGGCTCAGCCAGCGGCAGCAAAAACTCAGGTTCCTGCCCGAGCGCCTGGTAAAGGCGTAACACCAGATCATTGCCAAACCGTCGCCTAAGTACTGATTTGGGCATATGGATAAAGTCGGCAACCTTGTAAAAACCAAGTTGATTTAACTTGGTCAACAAGTCGCTTATTAAGCGTAACGCGATGGGCGGCAATCCGGCAATTGCTGTCCGCTGTCCACCGGACATAACTATCAAGCCCGCTTCGGAACAATGGGCAACCGCCCAGGCACAGCCGATGGTATCGGCCATACCGGGTCGTACCGTATACCCGAGCGCAGCTAAACGACTGACAATATCTTTCAGGTATTCCGCTTCACTCCCTTTTAAATGCGTACAACCGGTCACATCCAGCAATAAACCATCCGGCGGATCGAGCATTACCAGTGGCGTATAGCGCAGGAACCATTCAGCCAAATGCGTGAGTAATTTGAGGCTATGACCTGGCTTATCTTCAAACAACTGTAGTCCGGGCGCAACCACTTTGGCATCGGCGGCAGTCATCCCGGGCCGAACACCATAATTTACCGCTTTAACGTTTTGGGTACAGATCAGCATACGGCCATGATCCGGCTGGACAAAAGCCACCGGCGCTGCTTTGAGTGAAGGCTGGCGAATGGTTTTCCAGTCGGTCAACAAGTAACGGAACCATATGGATACAAAACGCTTAGGCATAACGCGCGGTTTGTTGTTCGATATTTTGCTTTTTGATAATTTGAAATGTTTTGTTTCTCCACTCCAAAATCCACGAGCCCGGTTGCCCATGTTTCACCCTTAGCAAATCCACCTGCCAGCGAGGATGACCGACACCGGGTAAGCCGGGGCGGAGTTGTGTTTTTAGTGGACGTATCGCCCAGCGGGTCAGGCAAACCGTATTCGGTATCGCTTTTGCATCCTTGCGCAGTATAAAACCGGTAACCTGGCTTTGCTCAACCGCTAACTGCAGGCGTAGCGATTCCTGGAAATCCAAATGCCTTGTTTCGCAAATAACTGCGGCAATGCCTTTGCATTTCAAGGCTTCCTCGGTTACCCAAAGCACATCTTTTTCCCGCTGCACATCGATAAAAACGAACCGGTCAGGATTGACCCCAAAACGCTTTAACGCAGGCGGATAGATTCGCCTGCTGTAACTGGCCCATATGCAAACGCCGCCATCTTTTAATAGAATTTGCATTAGACCGGCTAAAAATCCACCTATAGCTGCCGTTTGTTCGGGACTCTGGCTCACAAATTCGTGTAACACACCCGTCGGGAAAACCCGCCCCGGAAACGCATTTTCAATAGGGCCTAGTCCAAAGCTTTCCGACTCGCCCGGTTTAGGCGGCCTGAAGCCTTCCCAGGTATTGATATCCTGGCGAAGTTTCTCGATAATTTCCTGTTTTGTCGCTTGCATTTCTTGATGATTTTGGGACTATAAAGTTATGCTAATATTTTTAGCATTATTTCTATCTTTTTTACATTTTTTTATTCACTTTTGTTTTAATGAAAAATAAACTATACGACGATCTGCCTAAAACGGTGAAAGTCAGTACCGGAAAATGGCTGTATATTTTGCCTAATAAAGGGGAAGGTTACCTGCTATATGATCCCATCGAAGAAAAAGAAATGGGCCGTATTCTCATGAACGACACGGATCAATGGATTTATGACGGCGAGGTGCTGAACGTTTACGAGCAGGAAGAAGTAGCGGCCGCGATCCATGGCCATCAACAGGAAATGGATGAGTTGGTTAAATCTTTAAAAATTGAAACGTATGGTAACCCGGAATTTTAGTATCGATGAGGGTCTGATCCTAACCGAACGGTATGGCGGGATGCAACTACAAATGGTGAACGATGAAGTGCAGGATGAAAATATTCCGTGGATCGAAGGCTGGTATGACCTGCCGAATGGCAACTGCCTGAATCAAGCGTTTATAGTATTAGATACGGGTGAGCCGACCTACCATTTGATCAATGATGCGCTTGTTTTTTGGGGTAAGGAAGTGCTTAATGCTACCCTGAATTCTACACAAATGTCGCCGGAATTTAGCAGCCGATACTTGTTCCCGGCTATTATGCAAACCCGTCAGGCACGCTGGAATTAATTATATTTGAATATGGATTTTGTGACAGGTCAAACCTATGAAGTACCCTGCGTGGAAATCATCCTCAAGGAAGATGGACGCAGCTACTTTTTGCCCGTGATCGACCTGCCGCACAGCGACCCTGCATTTGATTTTCCTTACAGGCATTACCATATCGATGGTCGGTTTGCCATTCATCCGCGCATGAAACATCGCTTAAAAATCAGCGACGGCTACACTTTAACCATCATCCTGACCGATGGAACCGCAATGTATGATTTTAAAGGCGTTCGGAATCAGTCATTGGTTTGCGAACGCAGCGAAACAGGTTTGCCGGTACCGCCAGGTAGTGAAAAATATGCTAAATGGTACCAGGGATATATCGGACAAAGTTGTGCAGGGAAACACTGTCCGCATTTAGGCACCGCGATGCTGGAGCACGACGGCCTGTTGGTTTGTCCCCTGCATGGCCTGACGGCTGACCCAACAACAACAAATATAATACCTGTTGAAATTATTCGGCACCCAGGGAATGACCATAGTCAAGTACAGCTGCGCTAAGTGTTTGTTCTAAAGCTCGGTACGGCTCCGGGCAATGGTCAATATCAGTGATATAAAAATCGCCTTCGCCTTTGCGCTGGACATGGAAACGTGCCTTTTTGCCATCGTGCAGAACATAAACCTGGAAAAGCTGCAGTCGCTGGACGTTCATGGTGTGGAACTGGAACTCAGCGCCGTTAATCGTAGTGGTAAAATTGCCGACCATAAGGCAAAGATAGTTAACTGCCGTGTTCATTCACGGGATTTGTTGATTAACATATAATGGATAAAAGAGATTAAATTTAATAATCGTCATTATTAGGAAGTTAAGTATGCAGTTTGCACTGATTGATCAGACACGGGTTGAAGCTAAACCCGGTTTAAAAGGCATCTGTCCCGGCTGTGGTGAGCCTGTTATCGCTAAATGCGGAACCCAACGGATACATCACTGGTCGCATTTCAACAGAAGCGAGTGCGATAGCTGGTGGGAGCCAGAAACAGAATGGCATCGCGCCTGGAAAAATAAATTCCCTGTCGAATGGCAGGAAATAATTATGCCGGATAAAAAAACCGGCGAAATTCATATCGCCGATATCCGGACGGCACATGGCCTGGTGATAGAATTTCAACATTCACCTATTGACCCGAACGAGCGAAACGCCCGCCAAACTTTTTATGGTAATATGGTATGGGTAGTCGATGGCATGCGCTTAAAAACCGACCAACTGCGGTTCTTTAAAAATAAAAGCCAACTGTTTTCGGAAATAGGAAAGCCGTTTAATTTACACCGTCCGGAAGATTATTTCCCCGCAGGATGGCTGAAGGGTTTTATTCCTGTGATCTTCGATTTCAGAAGTGTTGAGGGTCCGGAAGATCTTTACTGTCTATTTGCAACGCGGCTTAACTATGCCATAGTTACAAAAATATCACGCGATACGTTCATCCAAATTGCTGCAAATGGCGAATTATTAAGGTGGTTCCTCCACACGGCAAAAGAGATAACTAACATCGAAGAGCAAACGCTTAAACAGGTAGCCATGCAGCGTCAGCGGCAGGCGAACATTGATTTCAACAGAGCGGGCAGGATGTTGCGTTACGGAAAAAAAAGACGATTTTAAATTAGTAAAATACTGGGCATTCTTAAATCTTCATTTTGGCATTGCCTTCGGCCCGCGTGTTCCGCTGTATCTTTTTTTCAAAAAGGATGCCGCTGCACCCGCTAATGCGGCCATGGCGGTAAATAAGGTTCACCGTTGCCGCCCCGGCTACACGGCTCACCCCATTTACCACCCCCGCAACAAGCGTCTGCCGCATCCGGGCTCCCTCGTTGTCCGCACGCTGCGCTGCTGGTCAACCCGTCCGCCCGTATTACGCCAGGCACTTGTTTTTCCCGATATTAACCTGTTTACATTTTGTCTTGATTTGACCAGCTTTCCCATAATTCAGTTTTTTAAAAAGCAAAGCTAAAGCCCGCTGCGCAGCCGTCAAGGGTATAGTAAACCCCTTTCCGGGGCCCTTGACAACAGCTTACCAGGCTTTTAACGCTTGCATTTAAAAAACTAAATTTTATGATTATGGAAAGCCTGGTATTAAATCTTCAATCAAAAAATCAAATCAGTGAATATATCGCTGAACACCACCTGATGCATTATGAATCAGAAATTTTAAATGAACTCATTGCAGCCATCGATAACAATGATTTGGCGCAACTCGAATGGCTAAACAGCTTTGGTGATTGTTTCCGGGCAATTACCATGAACTTATATGCATATCGCAAAGGTTTAGAGTTTGGTTTTACAGAAATCGATTTTGACCAGCATGGCTGGTTTAGACGCCCCGTGTTTCTCGATGCCGAAGACTTAAAATTCGGTGATACCAGCAGGTATGGTAACCACAGCACTATTTCACTTGGCCGGGGCATAAATTATACCTGGACTTATGCCTTGCATTATAGTTTTGGCTGTGCCGGTGGTGGTTATGGCTTATCAGTCTATGGCAAACAATTCAAAAGCCGGGAAACCGCATTGACTTTTGCATTAAATGACTTAAAAGCTATGATGACCGCAAAAGTAGGAAGTGCAGATACTACCAATGATAAACAACCTATTATCCTAGCTACTTTAAGAGACATAGCTAAAGCGGAACTTAATATAGTGCAGCTTAGCCTGTTTTAAGCTAAGCTCGATTAGGTTATCATATCAGGAACACCTTACCCTTTTAAACTGACCTTCAAAGATAACTTCAGGTCAACAACTCGTGCACTATTTTTAACAACTCGTATAGCGCCTGTAATAGGGAAAGCAGGTATTGCCAATGATTTTTTTTATTTCTTTTCATCCGGCAAAGCTGCTCAAGGCTTGCTGCAGTAACCGGTTACAACCAGTTACAAATTTGCTTATACTTGATATAAGGCCTTCAATGCTACTATTTCCGTTGTTATCCTGGGAAGCTGTGAATCGACGATATACGCCAGGATACTTTCAAACAACACTATCTTATTCTTTAATTTTGCGAGGCTGCCTTCAGCACCTTTTCGGTTTGCATTGCCGGTGTAATAGGTATATTTCTGGAATAGTTTTTCACCGGAGGTGTGGCCGTATTGACGCGCAATAGCATTGTGGTTTTGGCGGGTTACAGGTTCCTGGTTAAAAAAGCGTATCAACGCGACCTGGCCGAGTGTCAGGTGTTCGGTTTTACGATCTGGGGACATAAATCCGGATCGCTTTTCCTTAAACCATAATTTGACCGTATCATTCTTGGCATAATCCAGTCTTTTCAGCAGCCCATTATGCGCGATTATTTTTTCGACGTTATCCAGCCAGATATGTGCGGGCGTGCCCATGACCTCACACCGGCTGTATTGCTTATCCAATAAAGGTATTACCCCGGTTTCGTCTGCCGCTGAGAATTCACGTTCAAAACGGATAATCAATTGCAAGTTCTCATAGCTGAAGACAAGTCGTTTATATTAGTCCGGGTGAT
>DASRTD010000204.1:0-12278 GCA_035656115.1 Mucilaginibacter sp. | reverse complement strand
TTTCCGTTAGGTTTTATTTCAGCATTGATCAGCACGACCTGCCTTACCGGAACGTCCCGGCTGATCGTCAGCGTGTCGTACGTCTGTTTCTTCCTGTTAAGCGTAAGTCCAAATGAGTTCAGCAATTCCGGAGGGGTTTGGTTATAAATATTATACTTACCGGTGGCATCCAGCACATAGTACCTCGTACTGTCCAGGGGGGCGTAAACCACCGTGCGGTTAAACTGCCGTGTGTTAGTTGAATAAGGGCTTGCTTTTCCATTCTTCCGGGTACTTACCACCATTGGGTAAGCTTCAACATTTGCCAGGTGCAGCAGGCGGTTAAGGATGAGGTTTATCTCTGTCGAGTTGCCCGACTTATTTTCCCAGGCTTTCGGAGGACCGTCTATCGTGTACCAGCGGTCTATCCCGTTCCATTTCATCGCATTTCTAACCGTATCAAAAATAAATTTAATTTTTTCGTCATCCGTTTTAAACAATGCCGCCTTTGAAATTATACCGTCTTCGTCGGCAACATGCCTGTTTAACTGGTCGCCAAAATCGCGGTCTTTCCACAGGATGTAACCAACATTTGCCCAGGTGGCCGAATAATTTATATTGGCGCCGCCAATAGGCCTTACACTAACCAGGTCGAAGCCAATCCTTTGTACGTTGTCGGCAAATGACGAAGTATAATCATCCGTTTGCAGCGACGGAACATTGGCCATTCCCCAGACCTCATTATTCACATTGTAAGGATATGAATCACTTTGCTGATCGGAAGTCGCGGTTGCACCGACCGATAAACTATGCGAGGTTACTTTTAATACACCGCTGCCCACTGAGGTACTGTGTTTTACCATTGCCTGGTAAAAATGAGGCGCCACCCTGAAATAAAAAACATCCGGTATTGCAACCGATAGTTCACTGTATCTCACCGGAACAGGCGCCTGGAAATCCCACGTAGGCAGGTAGCTGAAATAGTTGCGCACGTGTTTGTACTTATATTCCAGTATGCTGCCGGGCTTCACGTTTGGAAACGCAAAAGTGATCTCGCTATTTTGAAAATCAATAACCGTGGTGAATAACGATTTTTTATCAAGTTTGGTTACCTGGGGTTTGCCGTCGACCAGGTTAATGGTTTCCGCCTCAAGGTTATTAATATATTCGTTATGGTTCAGGCTTTCAAACGGGATTTTTATATTAGCCTGGTCGTTCCCATTCGCATTAAAAATCTTAATTCGGCCATGGTACTCTTCAATCGTCGAGTTTAAATCATCTCCATAATAAAACTTTCCAACATCCAGCAATATTTCCGCATTGGCATCTTTTTCAAAATCGCACTGCGTCATCTGCAGGTCGGCAATATCAACTTTGCCATAAGGTTGGTCCTGGTCAGGTGGGGCCTGCGCTCCGGCTGAAAAGGCAATAAACGCCAAAAACAGCATGGTGCATACTTTTTTCATAATTAGGGTTTAAATCAATCAGTGTTTAATATTAATGAAAAATTCCAAATAATCAATATGAAGTTATTTTTTAATCGCCTGCAAGCTATCCCTCATGATTTTTTTAGCACGATCTGCTCATTCAGCATCTCGTACATCTTTTTGTAATAAGTACGCAGGCCCGCATATTCGTCTTTCGAAAAATGCGCACGTCTATAACTGATGGTATATCCCGTAATAATGGTCCCGTTTTGCTCCGAAATAAGGCGCCGGAAAACAATGCTGTTATCGGGCATTTGAAGGCTTACCGATGCTGGCAGTGCATTTATTTTGTAGCCGGGCGGAATTTTGTATCGGCCGTTTATGGAATAACTGGCACGGCTGCCAAAATCTATATCCGAAATGCGGTTTTCGCTTAAAAATGGGTTAGTTTCAAAGCCCGAAAAAAGGTTGGGGCTAAAAAAAATATAGCCGCCGTCTGGCTCGGCCAGCTTATATTTAAATTCAAAGGTTTGAATTAACGGCAGTGTGTCATTTCCGCTGTTCTCCAACTTGAACGAACTGATCTTCAAACCATGATGGTCATTTTCTATTTCGTCCACAAATTTTTTTTCGCCAAGCCTGTCATAAGCCTGGAGGTACTTTTCGCGGCTGTCAGCAACGCTGTTTACCTGTATATTGCCGGTTAATCCACCATCCGCCCCGAGCTCACCGTCTACCAGGATATCTTCCCGTGTTGTTCCATTTTTTACCGTGAAGGTCCCAAATCTCATTTTATCAGGATCGATTGACAATACCTTTAGCCCTGCGAGTTCAGGAGGCGTAACATTAAAAATATGATAAGGGTTTGAAGCATCCAGCACATAATACCTGGCGGAATCGATCAAATAATAAACAGCTGCTTTGTTAAAGTTTAGCGTCGACGGATAATCCGGGTTAAGCTTTCCATGGTCGCGGGTGCTTAAGGCCATTAAATACACGTTAAGGTTGGCCGATTTAAGCAGATCGTATAAAATTAAATTGATTTCTGTCGAGTTCCCCGTTTTTTTGTCCCAGGCTTTTTTTACCCCGTCGATGGTAAACCAGTAGTTTTTTTTATTCCAGGTCATCGATTTTTTTACCAGGTTAAAAATATAGGCGATCTTTTCATCATCCGTTTTCAGCGTTTTGGCGCGGGCGATGATGGTATCCTGGTGACTCAGCCTGTTATCTGCCTGCTGGCCAAAGTCCGGATCGCCAAGCATATCTGCGGCTACCTTTACCCAGCTGCTGCCGGGGCGGTGATATTCAAATAAAATGCCCTGGCGATAATCGTCCGGGTAATCCATATATGGCTCGGTTCGGTACGATTTTACATTTTTCATCGCCCAGATATGCTCCGTGGCCCCACCGGAATCGGTTTTAAAACCGGTGTCTTTCGCCATTGGCTGATATGATTTCAGGAAGCCGTCTATCTTGTAGTTTTTATCAAAACTTCCGTCAATTTCGCTATAACCCACGGGTATGTCCGACTGGAATCTCCACTTGGGGTAATTTCCGGGATAGGTTGTGATCCATTTATATTTAAATTCTAAGATTGAACCTGCCTCCACGTTCGGAAAGGTAAAAACCACGGCTTTTCTATCTTTATCAACGGTTTCGGTATAGATCTGCTTTTCGTCAACCGGGATATATTCAATTTTTTTGCCGGCCAGGTTAATCGTTTCCGCTTGAATATTCTTTATCGACTCGTCAGCGTGTCCCCCGTAAAATTCAATGCGCACGTTTGCTTCATCCTTGCCTTTATCATTAAATATCTTTATGCGTTTATGCCGTTCCATTATAATCGAGGTAAATTCATACCTGACAACCGCACGGTCAAAAAGCACCGCGGCATTAGCATCTTTTTCAAAATCACAGGAGGTTATTTTCAGATCGGCGGTGTCAATAACACCAAATGGTTTTATCTGGGCGCCAACGTTTAGCCAACCAATATTTAAAATGATGAGCAGGTAAAGGGGCTTTTTCAATGGTTCAAATTAATCGTCCTAAAATAACATTACAATTCATCTTTTACAATTAAACCAACAGGGAATTGTTGCGTCAAAACAAGCGCATGGATGATCTGAAACACATAAAGCACTTGTTTTCGCGGGCAGGTTTCGGAATGCGCTTCGGGGACTTGACGGAATACGGGCACACATCCGCCAAACAAGCGGCAAAAAGCTTACTTGATACGAAAAGCGACTCCCTCACTACTATTACAACTGATACCGATTACACCGCCGCAATGAAAGGCGATGTGGCTGCCCGCAAAATGTTTATGCAGCAGCAGCGCCAGGAAGAAAAAGAGCTTAACCTGGCCTGGATGAACAAAATGATGAATACCAATGCCGTACTGCAGGAGAAAATGACCCTGTTTTGGCATAATCATTTCGCCTGCCGCACCATTAAGGCATTTTACGCTCAACAGTTAAATAATATCCTGCGCACAAATGCGCTGGGAAGCTTTCGCACCATGCTTTTCCAGGTGGCCGAGGCGCCCGCCATGCTGCAATTTTTAAATAACCAGCAAAACCTGAAAAATCATCCCAATGAAAATTTCGCCCGCGAGGTGATGGAACTTTTTACCATAGGCCGCGGGAATTATACCGAAAACGATATAAAGGAATCGGCGCGGGCCTTCACAGGTTACGGGTTCAATAAGGAGGGCCAATTTATGGTGCGCAGGTTTGTTCATGATGATGGCCAGAAAATCTTTATGGGCAAAACCGGAAATTTTACCGGCGAGGATATTTTGAATATGCTCCTCGAAAAAAAAGAGACGGCGCATTTCATCTGCACTAAACTGTATAAATGCCTGGTGAATGACGTGCCAGATGCCGCACATGTAAACGCGATGGCTGATGTGTTTTACAAATCAAACTACGAAATTAAACCCCTGTTAGAATATGTTTTTACCGCCGATTGGTTTTACGAAGAGAAAAACAGAGGAAACCTGGTAAAATCCCCCGTTGAATTTTTGGTCGGTCTGAGCAGGCAATTTTATGTGAGCTACGACCGGCCGGAAATTCTTTTACAATTTCAAAGAGTATTAGGCCAGGTGCTGTTTTACCCGCCCAACGTTGCGGGCTGGCCCGGCGGCCGAAACTGGATTGACAGTTCATCGTTGATGTATCGCCTCAAAATTCCTTCAACGCTGCTAAATGGCGGCCTGATAGACTTTGAAGGTAAAGCCGACCCGGAGGATGAAGCTTACCTGGCCACGATGCGCAACCAACAGCAATTTGTGAGCACGCGTGTACAATCGCAGGCTAATTGGGATAAATTCCTGGATAGCGTTCCGAAAAATTTATCTGGTGAACAAATCGGCCAGTTTTTGCTCGAACCCCGGTTGAATAATGTAATTTTAAATAATATTAAAGGCTCGGCTGATACCAAAACGATGGCCATTGAGTTGGTTTCGACGCCTGAATATCAGCTTTGTTAAGTTTGAATTAGTGAATTAATAAGTGAAGCAAGCAAATGGATAATTCAAGACAAATTAAGCACTTATACGCGCGGGCGGGGTTCGGCATCCGTTATGAGGATTTGCAGGATAAGGAAAACTGGTCGATAAACAAAACCGTGCGCAAACTTTTCAGGGCATCCGATAAGAAAGAACCGATAACCGTTCTTAACGAAAACATCGATCTGCGGCCCCATCCGAAAGATATGACCGACGACCAGAAAAGGATAATCCAGGAGGACCGCAACAAACAGGAAAAAGCCCTTAATAATACCTGGATAAAACAACTAAGTGAAACCGAAGGGCAGCTGAGGGAGAAAATGACCCTGTTTTGGCACAACCATTTCGCCTGCAACATCGGTAATGCATTTTACGAACAGCAGCTCAATAATATTCAGCGGGACAATGCGCTGGGTAACTTCAAAACGATGTTGCTGCAAGTATCGCAGTCGCCCGCCATGCTGCAGTTTTTAAACAACCAGCAAAACCAAAAGGGTCATCCCAACGAAAATTTTGCGCGTGAACTGATGGAGTTGTTCACCCTGGGCCGCGGCCACTATACCGAGCACGACATCCGGGAATCCGCCAGGGCTTTTACCGGCTGGGCCTACGACGGAAAGACAGGCGCTTATGCCTTCCGTCCGAACGCGCACGATGGCGGTGCGAAAACCTTTTTGGGCCAAACCGGGAACTTTTATGGTGAGGATATTATCGATATCATCTTAAAAAATAAACAAACGGCCATTTTCATCAGCACCAAATTATATCGCTATCTTGTAAATGATATTCCTGATTCGGACAGCATCGCCCAGATGGCCGATATTTTTTACCGGTCGAATTACGAGATAAAGCCCCTGCTTGATTTTGTATTCCATGCGGACTGGTTTTATGATGAGCGAAATACAGGTAACCTTGTAAAGTCGCCGGTGGAGTTGTTAACGGGTATAAACAGGCAGTTTTATATCACTTATCAAAACCCGGATGTGCTGTTGCAGTTTCAACGTACTCTGGGACAGGTATTGTTTCGTCCGCCAAATGTTGCGGGCTGGCCAGGCGGACGTAACTGGATAGACAGCTCATCGCTGATGTACCGGATGAAAATACCGTCGACCATTTTAAACGCAGGCGTTATTGATTTTACCGCCAAGGCTGATCCTGAAGATGAGGCCTACATCGCTGCGGTAAGAAGACAACAGCCAAATGTGATAAAAAGGGTGCAGGCACAACCCGATTGGGATAAGTTTTTAAGCGAAATACCAGCAGATACATCGAAAATACAAATGGCTGAGTTTATGCTCGAGCCAAAATTAAATAAAACGGTCACCGACGAGATCAACAATTCGCCGGATATTAAAACGACAGTAATACAAATAGTTTCAACACCGGAATATCAACTATGCTAAGTACGAATTAGTGAATTAGTGATTTAATGAATATAAAAAAATCGCTAATTCACTAAATCACTAATTCACTAATTATGAAACGGAGAGATTTTTTAAGAAACACGGCCCTGGCATCGGGGGCATTAATGATACCGGCTTTTTTGAAGCCCTTTGAGGCTTTGGCAAAAAGCGATATTACCGGCTATAAAAACCTGGTGATCATACAGCTTTCGGGCGGCAACGACGGGCTAAATACAATCATCCCTTATGGCAATGATATTTATTATCAAAAACGTAAAACCATCGCCATCAATCAAACTGATATTGTAAAACTGAACGATATGCAGGGTTTTAATCCTGCCCTATCGGCGCTGAAAGAGATATACGACCAGGGTTGGATGACCATCATCAATTCGGTCGGCTACCCCAACCCCGATCGGTCACATTTCCGCTCAATGGATATATGGCAAACTGCCAGCGATTCCAACCAGTTTTTGACCACGGGCTGGATTGGCCGTTACCTTGATTCCAATTGCCAGAGTTGCAGTAAACCCTACGCCGCGATCGAAGTGGACGATACTTTATCGCTGGCCATGAAGGGCGCAAAAATGAAAGGCATAGCCGTACAAGACCCTAATAAACTGTTCCAAACTACCCGCGAGCCATTTTTTAAAGACCTGGTGCATGACCATGGCAGCGACAATTTGAGCGAGGATAATTTAGGTTACCTGTACAAAACGATGATCGAGACTTATTCGTCAGCAGATTATATTCAAAGCACTTCAAAAACTTATACTGTAACGGCGGCATATCCGCAATCGCAGTTGGCCAACCAATTGAAAACGGTGTCGAAGTTTATTAATTCGGGCCTGCAAACAAAGATTTATTATGTTTCGCTAAGCGGTTTTGATACGCACGTGGGCCAGCAAAACCAGCAGGCAAGGCAATTAAAAATTTATGGCGATGCTGTCGCCGCGTTTATAAAAGACCTGAAACAAACCGGCAAACTGGATGATACCCTGGTGATGACCTTTTCCGAATTTGGTCGCCGCGTAGAGCAAAACGCCAGCAACGGCACCGACCACGGCACAGCCAACAATATTTTAATTTATGGCGGAAGGCTCCAAAAGGCAGGTTTTTATAATGATGCACCGGATTTGACTCAATTAGACAACGGCGATTTGAAATACCAGATCGACTTTAGAGATGTTTACGCTACTTTGCTGGATAAGTGGCTGGATATGAATAACGCCCAGATTTTGACAAAGAATTTTGCCGGGTTGAATTTTGTTTAGTCAGGTTTTTGCTGGCTCATCAACCAAATTTTATTGCGCTGCTTACGGCGCATGTAAATGATCGCTGGCAACGCTCCCAGCAGCAACGCAGTCCTGATAAACCAAAATAATCCGCCCACCGGGCTTACGAACGGATTATTAATAATCGCGCTTACCTGCACCGCGTTTTCAAATAAATATGCAGTGAACATTACCCTCAGCAAACCGTAGATCAACCAAACAATAACGCCCCATAAAAGGGGATGCCAGTGCTTTTTTTTATCGTAACCTAAAGCAATATCCCGCGGAATCGGAGGGTCCGGCTGTACAGTTGACGTTATTCCGGCTTGCCCGGAAAGCAAGGTATTGTTGGGCTGGCCGGCACGAAACACGCTGCCACAATGGCTGCAAGTGAACGACCCGTCGAGTGTTTCTACCATTTCGGCGCCGCAGTTCTGGCATTTGGTTGATTGTAATGTAACGGGCGCCATGGCACGACTATCTGTTAAATAAAAATATGTATTCGAAATGTTTCCAGGTAATATTTTATTGTTGAGTTAAGGCTAAAAAATTTCTGCTTATGTTTACTAATCAAAGTTCAAGGTTTTTACATCGGTCGAACGATGCTAAAATTCAAATAAAGCATAACCCCTTTTTATATTATCGGTGGCTAAAATGAGTGACTGTCAAACCAACTATTTCACCATCCTTATATCGATATAAAATGTCGTCATCTCCAAGTTCGCTATCATCAGCCGGTACGGGCGGGCCAAAACTTACGTACATCACGTCTGCTTCCTTGTCAAAACGAATATGCAGGTTATCGGCATTGCTGCTGCTAACTGCCTTAAGCGCCTTCATAATATCAGGAATGATTACTTCTGCCATAAAATAGTTCTTTGTAAAAGTTTGTTAACTTTTGAAGTAAAAAAAGCAGTAATAATAAAGCCATCAGCCTTGTCTTCTTTGTAAACAACCACTAACAACCTGCTTTTCTGTTCATGAACAATTGCCAACAATTCGTCCAAACTTCCTTCAAGTACTTTATCGGGCGCGGCGACTGCCAGTAAAACATCGTTCAAATGACCGGCCATTTCCGGATGTCCCTCGACGATATGTAGCCAGCGTTCGTCAGTTAGCCTGATTGTTTTGCCATTTATGCTTTTTACAGTCAACACTACAAAGTTAATCAATGTGTCGTAAAGCAATGAATGATTAATTGCGAAATTACCGTGGCATTCTGCGCATCATATTCGCCATGGCCGCAGGGTTGCTCATTTGCTTCATCACCTTACGCATGTCTTCAAACTGTTTTATCAGGCGGTTTACTTCCACAAGGTTGGTACCTGAGCCTTTGGCGATGCGGTTGCGGCGGCTTTGGTTGATGCTGTCGGGGTTGCTTTTTTCATAAGGGGTCATCGACTGGATGATGGCTTCGATATTTTTAAAAGCGTTATCATCCACTTCAACATCTTTCATCATCTTGCCCACGCCGGGTATCATGCCCATCAGGTCCTTCATGTTACCCATTTTTTTGATCTGCTGTATCTGTGAATAGAAATCAGTAAAATCAAACTTGTTTTTGCGGATCTTCCTTTGCAGCTCGGCGGCTTCTTTTTCGTCAAACTGCTGCTGGGCGCGCTCCACTAGCGAGATCACATCGCCCATGCCCAGGATACGCGAGGCCATACGGTCGGGGTGAAAAACATCCAGCGCTTCCATCTTCTCGCCGGTACCGATAAACTTGATCGGCTTATTTACTACCGATTTGATAGATAATGCCGCGCCGCCGCGGGTATCACCGTCAAGTTTGGTCAGGATAACGCCGGTAAAGTCGAGGCGGTCATTAAATACTTTGGCAGTGTTCACGGCGTCCTGGCCGGTCATGGCATCAACCACAAATAATATCTCATGCGGATTAACAGCAGCTTTAACCTGCTCAATCTCGCGCATCATCGCCTCGTCAATACTCAAACGACCGGCGGTATCGATGATGACCACGTTATTGCCGTTTTGTTTTGCCTGGGCTATACCTTCGCGCGCAATGGCAATCGGGTCTTTTGATTCCAGGTTAGCATAAACCGGTACGCCGATCTGCTCCCCTAAAACCTGCAGCTGCTCAATAGCCGCGGGGCGGTAAATATCATCGGCAACTAATAAAGGCTTCTTATTTTTCTGTGTTTTAAGGTAGTTGGCCAGTTTACCGGTAAAAGTGGTTTTACCTGCACCGTTCAAACCAGCAATTAATATGATTGTCGGCGTAGCCGGGAATATCAGATCAGCCGTGCTGCCGCCCATCAGTTCGGTCAGCTCATCATTCATGATCTTGGTGAGCAATTGTCCCGGCGAAATGGTGGTCAACACATTTTGACCAATGGCTTTTTGCCTTACTTCATCAGTAAAAGCCTTGGCGGTTTTATAGTTTACGTCGGCATCTAAAAGGGCCTTGCGGATCTCCTTCATGGTTTCGGCCACGTTGATCTCGGTAATACTTCCCTGTCCCTTTAATACTTTAAAGGCCCTTTCCAGCTTATCGGATAAATTTTCAAACATTTTTTACAGCAAATTTTGAGGTGACAAAGGTAACTAAGATTTTTAAGATTATGAGGATTTTAGGATAGGGAACGGTGGCGCTATAAAAATGGATAATGCTATATTTGCCGCATGGCAGACAAACCATCCGTACCCAGGGGCACCCGCGATTTCTCCCCCACCGAAATGGTGAGGCGCAATTATATTTTTGATACGATAAAAAACGTTTTTCGTAAATACGGCTACCAGCAGATAGAAACGCCATCGATGGAGAACCTCTCAACATTGATGGGAAAGTATGGTGACGAAGGGGACAAGTTGGTATTTAAGATTTTAAATAGCGGAGATTTTTGGGGCGAGGTTGAAAACAGGAGACAAAAAACCGGGAGCCTTGATTATAATTCAAAAACCTTAACGTCAATTATCTCTGAAAAAGCCCTCCGCTACGATCTTACCGTCCCCTTCGCCCGTTACGTGGTGATGCACCAAAACGAGATCACCTTCCCGTTCAAACGATTCCAGGTGCAGCCGGTTTGGCGTGCGGACCGTCCGCAAAAGGGCCGTTACCGCGAGTTTTATCAGTGCGATGCTGACGTGGTTGGTTCCGATTCATTATTAAACGAGGCTGAATTTGTGCTGATCTATGACGAAGCCCTAAGCAAGCTGGGATTAAAAGATTTCACCATAAAAATCAATAATAGAAAAATTCTATCCGGAATTGCTGACATTATAGATAAAAGCGATAGTATTATCGATCTCACCGTAGCTATCGACAAATTGGATAAAATTGGTCTTGATGGCGTGACCAAAGAATTGATGGAGCGTGGTTTTTCTGCTGAAGATATTGAAAAAATAAAACCGGTTATTTTGCTGGAGGGATCGAATGAAGCAAAGCTCGAAAGTCTGCGCCTGGCGCTGATCAATTCAGATACCGGCTTAAAAGGCTGTGATGAAATTGAAACCGTTTTCAACTACATTGCCAACCTGCCTGCCGGCAGGCAAGGCTGCCCGCTAAAAACTGCCAACTTAGAACTGGACATCACCCTGGCCCGAGGCTTAAACTATTACACCGGCGCTATCTTCGAAGTAAAAACAAACGAAGTGGCCATGGGCAGCATCGGCGGCGGCGGACGCTATGATGACCTCACCGGCATGTTCGGCATGAAAGGACTTACAGGCGTTGGCATATCCTTTGGCGCAGATCGGATATATGATGTGATGGAAGAGCTGAAGCTTTTCCCTGCCGAAACCGGCCAATCGACCAAAGTATTGATCTGCTGCTTCGATAAGGATGGCGAAAATTATGCCTTCCCGATTTTGCAACAATTACGCGGCAGCGACATCAGCGCCGAGCTATATCCCGCGGGAGCTAAAATGAAAAAGCAGTTGGATTATGCCAATGCTAAAAACATCCCTTATGTGATCATTATCGGCAGCGAGGAAATGGAGAGCAGGTTGCTATCCATAAAAAATATGGTTACGGGTGTACAGGAAAAAAAGACGGTCGGTGAGATAATCAATAACCTAAAAAGCTAACCCGACTAGCAAGCTCACAAACTATTGTCATTGCGAACGAGGAACGAGTGAAGCAACCTCGTCGCCAATGCATTACCGCCCGTACGCGACGAGGTTGCTTCGCTTCGCTCGCAATGACAAATGGGTTAGGTTATCTTACATTTTCACATCCGCCTTTTGATGCGGCGACAGATCAAACGGCACCACTATCTTAAAGCTCAAATTTCTGCCCATGTTAAAAATACCCGGCTGAACGCCCGGCGGTACTACGGGGTTATCAAAATATTTTAAGCGGCTCATGTTGCTTTGATAAGCTACATTGCCCAGGTTGGTCCCTTCAATAAAAATTTCAACAACTTTGTTGCCGGCGGCGTTCACAATGTTTCCGCCAATGCCGGCACTAACAAGGTTATAGCCAGCAGTATAGGTTTCGGTGCCATAGGCGGAGAAGAAATGCGCCTGGGCATCAAAATGATCGAACCCTACAAAACCATAAACATTTTTGAAAGTACCGAAGCCCTTTGCAAAGGTGCCCCTCAATTCCGAATGACTATGAGCAGGCGGGATAAATGGCAGGTATTTCAGGCTATCGGGCACATGACCGCCGTTGCCCTGGTTTTGCCCGTAAGTTAGCGTTAGCGAGTTTTCAAAATGCAGCCATGGC
>DASRTD010000203.1:0-43006 GCA_035656115.1 Mucilaginibacter sp. | reverse complement strand
AAAGGGGTGGCAATACTTACGCGGTTTTGCACATCAAGCGCTGCGACATCGATATTTGTCCCGATCTTGAACGTAACGTTCATCTGCATGGCGCCATTGTTGGTGCTGTTGCTCTGCATGTACTCCATGCCGGGTGAGCCGTTTACCTGCTCTTCAATCGGCGTGGCGACCGTCTGCTCAACCGTTTGCGCATCTGCGCCCGTGAATTGCCCGTTTACCTGGACGACCGGCGGTGTTATATCAGGATACTGGTCTATCGGCAGCAATAAAATACATACGGTACCGGTAATCACCAGCACAATAGATATTACGATTGCCGTAACAGGCCGTTTAATAAAGGTATTAGCGATCATTCTTTTTAAAGTCTTAAATCTTAAGTCTAAAGTCCAAAGTTTTGAGTCTGAAGTCAAAAATCAACGGTCGTCGTCTTACTTTTGACTTCAGACTCAAGACTTTCGACTTAGGGACTTATCATCAGCCGCCGCGACCGCCTCTGCCGCCGCCTGCCGCCACTTTATTAGCGGTAGTGATCTGTGAGCCGTCATGAATGGATTGTATCCCGTCGACGATGATGCGGTCACCGGCCTTAATGCCGCTTTTTATGATAATATCAGCCCCGATGGTTTGCCCGGTCACCACCTTCTTTTGCACGGCGAACAACTTCGGTTTGTTTGCTTTTTTTAGATCGATCCCCAATTTTTTCAAGCTGTCCTGGTTCACCTTAACTACACTGTCTTTCGCCACGTACACAAAGTATTCGCCCATTTGCTCCACAACGGCTTTGTTCGGTACCACTAATTGCGGACCGGTGTCCTGGTTATGAACACGAACTACGCAGCTCATGCCGGCCCGCAGATAAAAATCGGGGTTATCAAAAACCAGGCGTATCCTTATCGAGCCCGTTTGCGGATCGACGGCCCTGTCAATCACCGCTAATTTTCCCAGCTGTTTATACAGCGAGTTGTCCGGCATCAGCAGGGTGAATAGCGAGTCGACCTGTTTCTTTTCATGCTGAAGTTTTTCAAAAAATGGCAGATTTTTTTCGTTGATGATAAAATCAACTGCTATTGGATTGTCTGTCGAAAGGGTATCTAAAGTGGTTATTCCGGGACTTACAACTTCACCCAGCCTTACCTGGCTAATGCCTATGGTACCTTTAAACGGCGCGTACACGGTTGCGTAAGTTAAGTTGGTTTTAGCGGTTTTAACCTGCTGTTCCGATGCTTTTACGGTACTTTTCGCTTGTTCCAACGTATTTACCGCATGATCGTATAGCTGTTTGGCCACGGCATTGTATTTGTTCAGGTAAACATAACGGTCGGCGTCCTGCTGGGCCTGGACCAAACCGCTTTCGGCCACATTTAAATTGGCCACAGCCTGGTCATAGGCCGCCTGGTAAATGCGTTCGTCAATTTCATACAGTTTTTGCCCTTTGCTTACTTCCGAGCCTTCCGTGAAAAACATGCCCGTGATCGCGCCCGAGACTTGTGGAAGAAGGTTCACCTGGTTTAAAGCCCTGGTTGTGGCCGGGTATTTATCATAATACAACACCTGTTTTGGCTTCAGTTTCATCAGGTTAACCGGAACCTCGGTACTTGGCGGCGCTTGTTTTTTTTGACAAGCCGATAATATAACACAGCCGGCAAAAAAGGTATTTAAAATAACTCTGTTCATAGAGGTTGTTGGTTTGTGCATTTAATATGAAATTGTTCCCATTGCTTTTTCCAGGTCTATCTTATTTGATAATACCTGGAATAATGAATTTAAATAATTTATTTCGGAGTTTATTAAATTCGTTTCAGCGGTGATCACATTCAGATAAGGAACAATGCCCTGCCTGTATTGCAAGGTAACCACAAAATAAACCCGGCGCGCCAGGTTTACGTTTCTTTGCAGTATTTGCAGGTTGTAGTAGTTTCCTTTATAGTTGGCCAGTGCGGTGGTGTATTGCACGTTTATCTCCGATTTCAAATCCGTTTGTTGCCAATCCAGAATTTGCTGCTCCAGTTTCGCCTTGTGCAAGTTGTTTAATCGCGAAAACCCTGTGAAAATTGGTATGCTCAGTGACAAACCAACCAATGAGTTCGGATATGATGGGGAAAACAGGTCGGACAGGTGGTTGTTGTAAAAGCCAAGATTATAATTATAAAATGCTGAAACAGTCGGTAAAAACGAATATCGGTAGTAGTTTACCTGCTGGGCCTGCAGGGACTTATCAGTGTTTAACAATTGAAATTCTATTCTTTTTTCAAATTGCAGTTGCTGGGTGGTGTCGATGTTGATGTTTTTCATCATTTCCAGCGTATCAAAAAGTACGTTGAACTGTTTGTCGGTCGGGTAGCCTATTAATTGTTTTAGGGTCGCGTACTGAGGGATCACATTCTCGTTGGCTTGTTTTAGCTGGGCTTTCGTGTTATTTAAAGTGATTTCGGCCTGCTCATAGTCGGTTTCGTCAACTATCCCGCCCACGTACTGGTGGTAAGCGTCCCTGTAGCTTTTTCCAAACTCGGTGGTGTCTTCCTTTAAAACATTTATTTGTTCAAGCGTGAGCAGCAGCGTATAAAATGATTTGCTTACCGCTGATACTACGTTAATTTTAGCACTGTCAGTCACCTGCGTGGCCTGTTGAATATACAAAGGCGCGCTTTTATATGCGTAAAAAAGGGTCGGGTTAAATATAGCCTGTGTAACCGCTATGCCAGGCACAAAACTATATCCATAGCCGTGTGAAGATGTGCCCGACGATGAGTTGCCCCCTGTTGATGACGTACCGGAGTTGCCCTGCGCCTGACTTTGCTGCAAAGTGTGAACAAGATCGCCTGAGGCGTTTATTTGAGGCAAACCCGTTGCTAAATTGATGGCATTTGTTGTTTTGGCCACTTCGACATTGATCAGCGATATATTTAATAAAGGTTGATGTTTCAGCGCATAATCGATGCACTGCTGTAATGTGAGGTTTTGATCGGCGGCGTTTTTGCTGGTATCTTTTATTTTCACCGGCTGCAGCAGGCTCACTTTGCCCGTATCCTCAAGTGGGGGTGCGGCGGTGCTGTTTGCGTTTGATTGTTGTGCCGATACCGACAAACAGAGCAAACAGCTGATCACTGATAAGATGCAGGCTGTTTTGGCGCGCGAAAAGATACTTTGCATATTGAGCCGGTGTGCTGTATTTTTTTATTAAAAAAATATTCTATACATAAACCTGATAATAAACATATTACCAGCTGTAAATTATTACATATGCGGTTTCGGATATGTTTTGTAAAGGTGTGAAAAACATGCGGCGCTTGTGGTAACAATTTTGTTAACTTACTGTAGCAATGCACGCACGATAATATTGTTACCGGAACGCTAATATTAAAAATCTCTGGCAAATTTTAATAAGGCTGCTCCGTTTGGCGCAACCGGAACAAGACATAGCCAGCACCAATTGGCGTATTAAACCGCGATTGTTTTGTTGGGGCGCGGGTCATCAGGCAATATTTCCATATCCGGATGGCGGATATAAGCGGCATACCACTGAATGGCGCTCACGACATCGAGCGCGTCTTCGGCCCTGATGTCAATGGTTTCAAAGGCGTATAAGTTTTTCCCGGCATAGCCGTAAAGTTGTATCTCGCTTCGGCTGGGATCAAAACTTTCGTCGTCCAGGCAGTAAACCCCCACCTTCAACGAGGTGTCGCGGGAGTGGATCACGTCCCGGCAGTCGTCTTTTGGATCGGTTACTAACAGGTAAACATTGCCATTCATAATTCTATAACAACGTTTATAGCTTATGGTTTAGACAGACAAAGGTTTTTAATTTAAGGCAAAAAAACGAGGTTAAAAGCTGATTGCATTTCCGACACTTATAAAATCCTCCTATAAAAGACAGGCCGAGTAAATTTAGACCCCTTATATGTGGATTGATTTCCACGATTATGACGATGCCCTTTTAAACTTGCCGAATAGTCGTATGGGAACGCCTTTTTTATTTCTGGCACTTGATTTGACTAATGCTCTATACCCATCCCAATGGGTTTGTTTTTCATAGGTAGATGTAGGGTCAAAAAACTGCGAGAGTTTTTTGACCCTTTTTTTGACAGCAAACCGCTACCCAATGCCGTTTCTTCTTAAAATAATTTCTGTTGCCTGGCCATAAAATATCCGCTGCCATCAGCGTCCGTTATAAACTTTACTTATTTTTGAGGCTGCAAAACACCAACTTATGATCACAGTAAATATCCCGCGCCTTGACTTAAATACTTATGTCAAGGGCAGCGTCGAACAACGCAAACAGTTTTCGGATGATATCGGTAAAGCGTTCAACGAAACCGGTTTTGTAACCATTACGAATCATGGCCTCGATAAACAGCTGATCGATAAATTATATGCCGATGTTAAGGCACTTTTTGCCTTGCCTGATGAGGTAAAAATGAAGTATGAAGTGCCGGGTTTGGCTGGTCAGCGCGGTTACACCAGTAAAGGCAAAGAGACCGCCAAAGGTTTTACCGCGCCGGATCTGAAAGAGTTTTGGCAGATAGGCCAGACGGTAACGGACGATGATCAATTAAAAAAAGAATACCCCGAAAATCTGAAAGTTTCGGAAATCCCTGATTTTAACATGACTACCGAAACAGTCTACAAAAAACTGGAGTATGCCGGTGTTCACCTGTTAAAAGCGATCGCCGTTTACCTGGAGTTACCGGAAGATTATTTCGACGGGAAAGTTCATAATGGCAACTCTATTCTCCGCACATTACACTATTTTCCGATAACTGACCCTGACGCCCTCGCCCCCGATGCGGTTCGCGCGGGTGCACATGAGGATATAAACCTGATCACCCTGTTGATTGGCGCAAGCGCCGATGGACTGGAATTGCTCACCCGCGAAAATGAATGGTTCCCGGTTAAAGCTTACGGCGAAGACCTGGTGGTGAATGTTGGCGATATGCTGCAGCGCTTAACCAATAATAAGCTAAAATCGACCACCCACCGTGTTGTCAACCCGCCGCGTGAGATGATGCAGTTTTCGCGATACTCTGTACCTTTTTTCCTGCACCCCAAATCGGGCATGGACCTCACCTGTTTGCCATACTGCATTGATAGGGATCACCCTAAACAGTACGAAGATATTACCGCGGGCGAATATCTTGACGAAAGGTTGAGGGAGATAGGGCTGAAGAAGTGAGGTGAAAGGCGAAAGGTAAAAGGCGAAAGGTAAAAGGTAAAAGGTGAAAGGTAAAAGGTAAAAGGAGCGAGGGACGCCTTTTTAGTGTATTTTTTCTACCTTTCACGTTTTCAAATAAAAAATGAGAGATTATAAAAAACTGGATATATGGGAAAAATCGCATTTGTTGACTAAGCAGGTATACAATGATGTGTTGCCGATAATGCCGGCCGAGGAGAAATTTGCATTGACGAGTCAGCTTAGAAGATCAACCTATTTTATTCCTCTTAATATTGTGGAGGGATGCTGCAAAAATTCTGACAAAGATTTTGCCCAGTATCTTGATAATGCTCTCGGCTCTGCGCATGAAGTTGAATATACTTGTTACCTTATTTTTGACCTGGGATTTATAGAGCAGGAGTTATATAACAGCATTAACACTGCCGTCAACGAAATCAAGGCGATGTTGATTGCTTTTATTAAGTTCCTGCGAGGCGAAGGATAATAAAAAGAATGGTTTAACTTTCCCCTAAAAATGGACAGTTGATGTAATAATCGCTGAATTCAACCCTTGGCTCCTACCTTTCACCCTTTACCTTTCGCCTTTTACCTCAAATAGTGTCAGAGCATTATAAAAAGAATCAGGGTAAATCGACCTTTCGCCTTTCACCTTTAACCTTTCACCTCAAAAACGTATGTTTGCGCACATGGAACAAAATCTGTTTGTTTACAATACTTTAACACGGAAGAAAGAGAAATTTGTGCCGATCAACCCGCCGCATGTGGGGATATATGTGTGCGGGCCAACGGTTTATAGTGATGCCCATCTCGGCAATTGCCGTACCTATATTTCGTTCGATTTGATTTTTCGTTACCTCAACCACCTGGGTTATAAGGTACGCTATGTACGTAATATTACCGATGCCGGCCATTTAGAGGGCGATGCCGGCGATGAGGGCGAAGACAAAATATCAAGAAAAGCAAAACTGGCCGAAGTGGAGCCGATGGAGATTGTGCAAAAGTACACCGTTGGTTTCCACGATGTGATGCAGGCTTTTAACATCTTGCCCCCAAGTATCGAGCCAACTGCCACCGGCCACATCATTGAGCAGATAGAGTATGTAAAAGAGATACTTGAAAAAGGCTATGCTTATGAAGTTGACGGCTCGGTGTATTTTGATGTAGAAAAATATAATGAAACCCATGATTACGGCATTTTGAACGGCCGCAACCTGGATGACCTGCTGGCCAATACCCGCACGCTGGGCGGGCAGGAAGAAAAACATGGCAAGCTTGATTTTGCGCTGTGGATAAAAGCCAAGCCGGAGCACCTGATGAAATGGCCTTCGCCATGGGGACTGGGGTTCCCGGGCTGGCACCTGGAGTGCTCCGCGATGAGCAACAAATACCTGGGCGAACATTTTGATATCCATGGCGGCGGAATCGACCTGGCGCCGACACATCATACCAATGAGATTGCGCAAAACGTAGCGGCATGCGGCAAAATACCAGCAAACTATTGGCTACATACCAACATGCTTACAGTTGGCGGCCAAAAGATGTCCAAATCGCTGGGGAATAGCTTTTTGCCGCACGAGTTATTTTCGGGCCACAATAAAATTTTGAATAAAGGCTATAGCCCCATGACGGTGCGCTTTTTTATGCTGCAGGCCAATTACCGCAGTACGCTCGATTTTGGCAATGAGGCGATGGATGCATCGGAAAAAGGATTCAAACGGCTGATGAGCGCGGTTGCATTGCTCGATAGCTTAAAAGCTTCGCCAGTTACCGAAGTGGACATTCAGCCACTGGTTGACCGTTGCTATGCCGCTATGGATGACGATTTTAACAGCCCGGTTTTAATCGCGGAGCTTTTTGAAGCCTCACGGATCATCAACTCAGTGAAAGACGGCAAGCTGAAGATAGACGAAGCTAACCTGGCCCTACTGAAAAAAACCGTTGGCACTTTTGTGTTTGATATTCTTGGTTTAAAGGACGAGCAGGCAGAAAATGACGATCTGCCCAAGGTGATGAATTTCATTGTCGGCTTGCGGGCTGAAGCGAAGGTGAATCATGACTTTGCGACGTCGGACAGAATCAGGAACGGGTTGCAGCAGATCGGGTTTCAGCTTAAAGACAGCAAAGAAGGTACGGCCTGGAATAAAATTTAATTGGCGAATGTACGTTAGTGAGGCGATGTTTCGTTTATCTAATGGTTTATTGGCTTTATTTTTGATCGGGAAAACATAGATGCGAGACCCCTTTTTCACAATCTGATAAAATATTCAAATTTAACTAAATTAGCACACTCAAAAATAGGATGAAAAAAGTAGTACTTGCTGTACTGGTATTATTCGGTTCAGCGCGATTAGTATTTGCCCAGGCCCCTGCTGCCGATGTTAACAAAGCAGTTGACGCCGATAAGGATTTCAACAAACAGGTTGACAGGAAAGGTATAAAGGGTGGTTTTTTAGCCGTGGCCGACCCGGAAGGCATCATTTTTAAACCTAACGTGGTTAACATTAATGATTTTTATAAAAATATCGACCAGCAGGCCGGTACTTTAAATATGCAGCCCAATTTTGCGCGCATTGCCGTAAACGGCGACCTGGCATTTACCGCCGGGCCCTATGTTTATCAAAATGGCGGCGACGATACCGATAAGGTTTATGGCGACTATGTGTCGGTTTGGAGGGCAGTTGACAATGGCGACCTGAAATTACTAATCAACCTGGGTATACAGCACCCGCAGCCTGAAACTGATGCGATAAGCGACTTTAAAAACCCCGACTCGACCAAACAGATAGCGCCGGGCAAGGACCCTTTTTCGGGGAAACGTATCATACTGGCTACCGATAATGCTTTTAACCATTCGTTAACCATATCGGCGCTGGCGGCATATAAAGAGTTTTTGAGCCCCGAGGGCCGATACTATTTCCCTGGTTTTGAACCGATCACGGGGCAGGACCAGATCATGAAGTTTGTGGACAACGAAGCAATATCCATATCGGCCCAAACCACCAATGCAGGGCGCTCTACCAGCAACGACCTGGCGTACACTTATGGTAAGGCCCGCATAAAAAAGGGCGAGATCACCAGCAATTATAACTATGTGCGCATTTGGGAACTGGACGCCAATCACAAATGGGATATTTTACTGGAGGTATTCTCGGCGGTGGAAAACGAATAAAATTATCAGTGAACTTTAGCCATTTACCCGTTTCTTAAGGTGATCTGAAAGGCGGAGCGACAGCGCTACCAGCGTCAGCGTTGGATTTGGCGCCCCCGCGGTAACATAGCAGGAAGATCCTGCCATATACAGGTTATCGATGCCGTGTACTTTGCAATCCGGGTTTACGACACTTTGTTTCGGGTCAGTACCCATCCTGGTGGTGCCCATATGGTGCCAGCCGCCGCCGGTGAATTCAGGCCATGAATGATCGTTCTCATCCCACAGGTATTCCAGTAGCCGCACCCGGCCTTTTTCTGAAATGCCCGCCTGCTGGCCGATGATCTCGTAAATGGTGCGGATGCTTCTTTTCTCCAATGGCGTAAGTTCCCAGTGCAGCATGGCCCGGGGCATGCCTAATTCGTCATTTTCGGTATCGAGCGTTACCCTGCTGTTTGGATTTGGCGCCTGTTCTATTCTTGTAAACAACTGGAAATTGCTGAAGCCCTTCGTCGATTTAAAATCATTTTCCTTTTTCGAGTAATTGCTCATGTTCTTTTCGCGCTGTTTTTGATCTTTGGTCCATATGTCGATGAACGCGGGCTGTGTCCGAGCTATCTCCAGCGGCGTAAAGGAGGCGGTGCCGTTCAATATTTTATATTCCTCCTGCTTTTTTGCTGTGATGCCCAATTCGGCGCGGTATTTGGTTTTGCCGAAATCAAGCGCATACAGTTTAAGTGGATCAGGCTCAGGAAACCATATTTCGGCTGATTTGATTTCTAAATGCTCCATAAAAAACCGGCCCACCAGGTCGTTATCATTACCTAAACCTTTTGGGGCCTGCTGATTGGAAGCCAGCAGCAGCCGGGCATTTTGTATGGCGCAGCAGGCGGAGATAAAATATTTCGCCCGCACGGTGTGCTCCTTCCCCGCAAAGTTTTTTACTGTAACTTCCTTAATCTCCGAAGTATGTTCATTAGCAATTATATTACATACGTTGGCATAGGTATAAAGATGAATGTTTGATGCATTGACAATTGTATCCCGGTATTTCGCACCGAAACGGCTTGGCGGACTGAACTGCCACATTTTGTTGAAAACGGTGTCTTCGTCAAAGGGTAGTGGCACAAGTGATTTGTCTTTATCGTGATAGTACGGAAAACTATACTCGTACGACCCCAGGTCGAGGTTTTTTTGGGCCCTGGCATAAAAAGGGTCGAGTTCGCTGCGCTGGATGGGCCATCCGCTGTATGGCACCCAGTCGCGTTTTTTGAAGTCGATCTCGTCGAGCGGAGCGCAAAAGCCGGCCCAATGCCCCGTTGTGCCGCCGAAATAATGCAGCCGTGCCGATTCCAGGGGATAGTAACGCTGCCCGGTGGTTTTGCCACGGTACAGCTCCTGCATTTTCGCTTCGTACTCAAAGCCGCCGCCTTCCAGCAGGATAACGCGGTACGGCGTGCCGATCCACTCCAGCGCGATGCTGATACCTGCCGCGCCTGCGCCGATAATGCAGATGTCGCCTTCAATCAGGGTGTGGTTTTCAATATTCCGTGCATCAATATGCATAGCTGATCGGTTTTATAATTGCAATAAATAAAATAAAGCACATTGCCGGGCTTCGGTGGCGGCCAGCACCCAGCCGTTGACGGTCGCCGTATTGCCCATATTAAAATCATTGGCAATCCTCCCGGCCAGAGACCTGCTGATTGTATCTTGATCGGCTGGGATGCCTTTCTGCGGCAGCAGTATTTTTTTTAGCTTGTCAACATTGTTTTCATCAGAATGAGTTGCGATATATGCCTTGCCGGTTTCGGCGATGGTTTTGGCATCCGCCAGGTGCGAAAAAAAGACGGGCTGCGATTCGGCATCCGGCGCCGCCGGTTTGCACCCGGGCACAAACGGTAAAGTTAAAACAGCGGCGGTAAAAGCCGACAGCTTTACAAAAACCCTCCTTTGCATATCATGATAATTGGTTAAGGTAAAAATATCACTTTACCGAAATAGTCAACGTAAAAATGATGATAGGATAATAATTCTTTAAACCATTCCACGGAGGCTGAGTCGATAAGGTGTATTGTTAATAAAATAGGTTTTTGTGGAAAAGCCGATTAAACCAATACGAGAAAGTTGCGTAAAAGGACAGAAGAACACTTAAAAATGGCCGATCTTAATCAATTTCAGCGATCGATGGACAGGATACGGGAGATGCTGCATCATTTGATGCATTCCTCCGGCGATCCTGAAACCGCTTTTTATATTCAGTCCCTTGAATCAGCGCTTAAAACGCTGGAACATAGAATGGAAGAATATAAACTGAGCCTTAATGCCGGCAGGGATCTCTCCTTGTTTGATCTTTCTTTTTAAAAAATCAAAAGACCAGGTTTAGCATGACTTTTGGCTTTGAATTGTTAATTCGCCCCAAATTTTAGTTAAATATTGTTAAGGGATGTTAAATCTGCTTGAGGGTTAACGCTTTAGTGCGAAATTAGTTGGAGCAGTTGAAAAGGTTGTAATGAGTTGTATTGGTTAGTGGCCAATTCAACCCTTACAACTTCTGCAACTCGTTACCACCCTTACAACTAAACTCATGACCTACAAGAAGATCAACAACCTCTGCGGCTGGCTTTGTTTCCTTATCGCGGCCACCACCTATGTTTTAACGCTCGAACCCTCCGTTAGCTTTTGGGACTGCGGCGAATTTATTTCGTGTGCGTACCGTTTGCAGGTTTCGCACCAGCCGGGTTACCCTTTGTTCGCCATGCTGGGGAAGGCTTTTTCGCTGCTATCCTTCGGCGACCACACTAAGGTGGCCTATTTCACCAACCTGATGTCGGCGCTGGCGAGCGGGGCAACCATTATGTTCCTTTTCTGGACGATAACAGCTCTCGCCAAAAAGCTGATGACCCCGATAGCTATCGGGGTAAACGGCGAGCTTACCCCCCTGCAGCAAATGCAGGTGATAGGGGCAGGGCTTGTTGGGGCTTTAGCTTTTACCTATACCGATACGTTTTGGTTTTCGGCCGTGGAAACCATTGTGTTTGCGTTGTCGTCGCTTTGTACGGCTATTGTTTTTTGGGCGATATTAAAGTGGGAGACACAGGCCGATCAACCGGGCGCTGATAAATGGATCGTTTTTATCGCTTATCTCATCGGCCTTTCCATCGGCATACACCTGCTCAATATACTCAGCATCCCTGCCATCGTTATGGTGTATTATTTCCGCAGGTATAAAAACATCAATGTTAAAAATGGCATAATTGCATTTTTGGTCAGCATACTTATCGTTGCCGTTGTTCAGTTTGGCATACGGGGCTACACCGTTTATTTTGCAGCCTGGTCCGACTTTTTCTTTGTCAATTCCATCGGCTGGGGCTTTGGCAGCGGGGCCATTATATTTTTTGTACTGCTTTTCGGCCTGTTGGTTTATGGGATATGGTACAGCATCCGCAAGCGGAAGCCCATGCTTAACCTGGCCCTGCTGTGTGTGCTGTTTATCTATTTTGGTTACAGCTCATTTGTTTATATCCCTATCCGCGCTACGGCGGGTACCGATCTGAACAATTCCCGGCCCGATAATGCCTTCACGTTATACGACTACCTCAACCGCATTCAGTACGGCGCCACGCCGCTGCTGTCGGGGCCTTATTTTGATGCGAAAATTGTTGATGAAAAAGAAACCGGCAATAATTACCGTAAAGGGAGGGACCAGTACGAAGTTTCGGGCAAAAAGATAGATTACATTTACGACCATACCACGCTGCTGCCGCGCATGTGGAGCACCGATGCCGAACCTACCCACGCCCAGGACGTGCAGTTTTATCGCCAGTGGCTGCAAATGGGCGATAACGAGCCGCCCACCTTCGGGGATAACCTGAGATGGATGTTCAGCTGGCAGCTTTACCAGATGTACGGACGGTATTTCCTTTGGAATTTTGTGGGCCGCTATAACGATGCCGACGGACAGGCAAGTACCGCCGGGCTCGACGGCAACTGGACGAGCGGTATTTTCGATGGCGGCAAGCATTTGCCTAAATCAGTCACTAACGATGTAAGCTATGCCCCGCTGTATGCGCTGCCGCTGCTGCTGGGCATTATCGGCATGCTTTATCATTTTAAAAACAACAGGCGCCATGCGCTGGCCATTTTGCTGCTGTTCTTTTTTACCGGGATAGCCATTGTGCTTTATGTCAACCAAAACAATATACAGCCACGCGAGCGCGATTACTCGTACGTAGCCTCCTTTTATGCATTTGCTATCTGGATAGGTTTGGGCGTGATCGGCCTGGCCACATTCGCGGCGAAGAAACTTAATGCGCGTATCGCAACGCTCGGCTCTATTGCCGTTTGCCTGCTGGCCGCGCCGGTGCTGCTGGCCAACAAGGAATGGAGAAGCCATGACCGGTCGACCAAGATGACGCCCCACGACATGGCCTATAACTTTTTGATATCCTGCCCTAAAAACGCCATTTTGTTTACCTATGGCGATAATGACACCTATTCGCTTTGGTACGACCAGGAGGTGGAAGGCATTCGCCCCGACGTGCGCATTGTGTGCCTGAGCCTGTTCAGCGGCGACTGGTACATCAATATGATGCAGAAAAAGATGAACGCTTCGGCCCCGCTGCCCATTACCCTGCCTTTTGATAAGTATAAAGACGGCGTGCGCGACGCCATTTATTTTAACGACCAAAAGCTGGGCGGCCCGGTTGAGCTGAAGGATGTTTTTGACTTTATTACTTCGGACGACAGCCGCACCAAGGCCACCTACCAGGACGGCTCGGTAATGAACTATCTGCCCACTAAAGATTTTAAGATCACTATAAACCCGGATGAGCTGGTTAAAAACGGCGTGGTGACGCCTGAACAAAAAAGCCGCCTCGCCACCGAAATGGTATGGAAATATCCATCGAACTACGTACTGAAGGATAACCTGGCCATGCTGGATATTTTGGCGCATAACGACTGGAAACGTCCGCTTTGCTTTACCACGACCATGAGCCAGCAAAGCATGGTAGGCTTGTTGCCCTATATGTATAAAGAGGGCTTTGTTTACCATTTGATACCTTTTAAACCCATTGTCGACCCGAATGCGCAAACCTCTAAAACTAACAGCATGGTGATGTACGGCAATGTGATGAACAAATTTAAATACGGCAATTTTAAGCATGCCCGCAATTTGGACAATGTATCAAAAACGCAGTTTTACCTGGAGATGGAGGTAACTTTTAACGACCTGAGCCGCGGCCTGATCCAGTACGGCCGCCCGGACCTTGCCGTAAAAGCCCTGCACAAGTTTGATAAGGAGATGCCGGACATCAACCCGGATATCGATACCGCCGCGCAAAAGTTTTTCATGTCACAAACGGCCTATAAGGTGAACGATACCGAACTGGGCAACCGCTATGTAAAAAGCGTCGACAATTATATTACCGACCAGCTTGACTATTACTACCAGCAGTTGAAGAACAATAATAACGAGGCGCTCGACGCCCGGACCATACAGCTGGGCATGCAAGTGCTTAACGGTATGGCCGATACGGCAAAAGCAAATGACCAGGTCCAGTTAGGGGATGAACTGGCTGCGCAGTTGAAGGACTACGAAGGGAAGTTTGCGGTATTGGAAGGGAAGTAGTTAGTCCGGAAGTCCGAAAGTCCGGAAGACGGCAAAGTCCGGAAGACGGCAAAGTCTGCTAACCCTTTTTTTTGTTTCAAAACGAGCAGTACGGGGCTGACCATTTCGGTTAGCCCCGTACTCGTAAGCTAAAGTCTTGCCTCAATTTCTTTGCTGTTGCCTCGGGTACGACCGATAAGCCATGGCCAGGAAAATGAAGGCGGGCACCAGGTACTCCAGTATCTCGAAAGGCCCGATGTGTTTGTTGTAGTTGAAAGCGTTATACGGCAATAATGCCATACTGCCAAAACCCAGCAACACAAAAATGTAGCGAATAAAGATGATCAACATAAGTTTAATAATTAGGGGGAATAAGCAACCAAAACCCAATTTTTCTCACCGTTGGACGGCGGGAAGAATCTCAATAATTTATCAGGAATAATTCAATGATTGTGCCAACCTGGTATTTCAATTAAAAAACCGCACGATTTAAAATTACCTGGCTATTTTCGGGGCGGCAGCAACCCATTATTGTGGAAATATTTTCTGAGAATCCGAAAGTCCGAAAGGTCTAGTGGGGGAAGTCATTGGGAAGTTATAAAAAGCGCTGCAACAATTCAAACCCAAAGTCACACCGTCCGGGAAGCCCGGGATCGGCAACCCACGGATGTATCGCCGCGGCAGGTATTCTGCGACTTTGGTATGTTAAATAAAGGTGTTTTCACGGGTTGCTTATCGTTTAATTTTATTCCAGGTTTGGTAGGTAAGTTTCCACGTTGTCAATCACTAACCTTGGTCGCTATTGGAAATAAGAGCGATCAATTCAAAAACTAAGCGCATGGACCTGCAAATTATTAAAACCGAAAACGAATACCGGCATTTATTGGATTGGGTTGATGAGCAATTCGACTTAGGTATAGCACCGGATAGTAAGGAAGGGCAGCGGCTGCAAATTGCATTATTGCTGATCAAGCAATATGAAGATTTACATTACGCCATACCTTTTCCCGATGCGATTGAAATTGTGAAGTTAAAAATGACTGAAAACGGCCTGATGAATAAAGACCTGGTAAACTGGATAGGGAGCAAGGGCTATGTCTCGGCCTTACTGAGCGGTAAAAAGCCACTAACGTTGCGAATTGCTAAAGTGCTTCATCAAAAATTAGGTATCCCGGCCGAGGTGTTATTGGCTTGACTGTCGGCAGCAATATCTTAAATTTTGAATGACCATGGTAGTCGCAGACTCGAACAGACCCGATTAAAATCATATTTTATTTATTTAACCGCTCGTTTTCTAATACTTTTTTTATATCCTTCAAATTTTCGGGCAGATGTTTGGTCACTATATTCCAAATAATTTCATAGTCAATACCAAAATATTCATGACTGATACGATTTCGTAAACGATACATTTCTTTCCATGGAACGTGAGGATATTTATCCTTGGTGGCATCAGACAAATTTTTTGAAGCTTCACCGATTACTTCAAAATTACGAACTACCGCATCAACCGTTTTGTAGTCTTGCTTAAAACGTTGAAAATCCTGGCCTTGAACGTACTCAACGACTCTTTGCATCGAAAGAATAATATCTTCCAAATAAAGCAATTGATCTCTTTCTTCCGGTTTCAAATATATTTTGCCTGGCTAAGTATAGGGTCCTTAATGCGGTCCTTTAATCCGTTTTTCGTAACCAAATCTACTGTGATACCTAACGACTGTTCCAAAAAGCTTTCCAAAGTAAAAAATGCCCACCCGACCGGCTGAGAAAACTCTACGATCAAATCCAGATCGCTGTCGCCATTTTGCTGTCCTCGTGCATACGAGCCAAAATAACCAATGCTGCTTACATGAAATTTTTCTGCAAGAACGGGCTTGATTTCCTTAAGTTTGGTTTCTATATCGGTAGCTGAAAACATATCTGCAAGTTAGTAATTTTTAATTTATTACTGTTTAAATGCTGAACAACGAATGTAGCATGTTAATCATATAATTTCGATGCTTGTGAATACCGTTTCTTTACCTCGATTCTTAAACTCTCCGGCGCTATGACTTCTACATCTTCGCCATAGGATAAAATCTCCATAATAAAATCAAATTTGATATAGACATTTAGCGAAATGCGATATTCCTCGTCGTTGTCAATTATTTCCTTTTGACTTTCGTGCAGCGGGTAGTCTTTTACATACTTGCCTTGTTGCGTATGGAACGACAAAATAACCTTCTTAACTTCATCCCTTTCATCAGGCAACAATATCCCGAAACAGTTTTTGAATAACTGTTTGGGGTCAAAACCTGTAGGGTATTTGAATTTTCCGGGCTTGGTATCAACCATACTCATTTTATGCAGGCCAAAAGCTTCTATCTTATTGTCATTTTGGTTTTTTGCCAACAAGTACCATCTACCTTTAAATTCTTTTAGGGCATAAGGTTCAACGGTACAGTTATCAATCCTATCTTCATAAAATTCCTGGTAATTAAATTTTACGATTTTATAGGCTTTTATAGCTTTTAATAGCTGCTGAAAGTATTGAACGCCTTGTGGCCTGCGGCTAGAAAAAAGGACAAACTCCGAAAAATTCCCCTCCCTCATCAGCGCGGCAAGCATTTCAAACGATTCCAGTGCTTTAATGTTTAATTCATCTGTTGGCGTAGTTATGCGATAAATTTTATTTTTTCTGTCGTAATCAATATCAATTTTATGCGCTGTGCGTATTGTTTTTACATCTCTGAAAAAAGTGCGCTCACTATATTCACTCCCATCTAATTGAGGGAGATTTTGCATGTACGCCTGTAACTCAATCAAAGTATTGCCCGTGCTTTGCCGCAGTTTTTGGATGAGGGCATTTTGACGAATTAGGGATGTGAGGGAAGACATTTTTCTAATTCTTTTTATTTTTCTCCCATTCTCTTACAATATTAATTATCTCTGTACAATACTCCTGAATACTTCCGCGTTGGTTAGGGTGATAAACTTGTATGTACAATTTTGTGTGTTTTACCCAATATGTTATGCCCCCTAATGTCTTTTCGAAGTTAGATGTCAAACCTAGAGGTTTAGCTAGAAGATTGGACACATAACACAAAATTACAATATCGGGGTCGTAATCTTTTATTTGCTTAAGCACTATATCTCCATGTGAATCAAATGCTTCCTCTAATTCTCTTGGATTGGTTTTGCGGCCACCGGGTACCTTTTTTATATTCACAAAACCAACATTCTCAATAATGTCAGCTATTGACTGATCCTCCTCGTCAAGATCCGGGATCAAATTCCAATCGCAATTGTGTAAGATGCCAAAAGATGTATAAACTATAGGCAAAAAAGTATACCTTGTTTCTGGATTTGTTTTAATACTTTCAGCTATTCCTGTTCGCATATCATAACCACACCCGTCGGCTTGATTAGCTTCTTTTAAAACCCATAGGATTTTATGCATTGAATTACAATATTTCGGAATATCTATGATCCCGTCCTTCACAACTTCTATTTCATTTTCTTCATCTATAATGGCTTCAAAAAGTTTATCTATTTCATCAGATACCATTTGTAGTTTTTCAATGCAGGTTTCCATTTTGATAAGTTTAATTTTTGATAAATTTATGTACCATGCTCTTTCAGCCAAGGTAGTGAAATCCGCTGCCCGTATTCTATTTTTAATTGTAAAACCCAACCGCTTTCAGCTTTGGGGGACTGTATTCACATTGGCCTGGGTTATAAATTTCTGAAAGCGTAACCGGTTTTATTATCCGCACGTTATAACCCAACTTTTTTGATAATTGCTGCGCTTTGGTTACGGTTAACTCCTTAAACTCATACAAGGCTATTATCCTGCCTTTGCGCATCAGCGCTTTATCAACTTTAGAAATATCGACATTAAAAGAGCAAATTACCTGGATATTAAAACAGTCGGATAAAAGGCCGTCACATAGGTTTAGTAAAGTTGACACGGAAGGCTCATTATTGTGAACCCTATCGATAATTAAACTTTCCGCGTCTTCAATCACAAAAAACAGAATTGGCATTTTCAATTAAAAAAGGGGTAAAATTTGGCTCTGTGATCTGTTTTGCCATATTAACGGGCAAAAAAATAATCTTTTTACGAATAATAGTTGACAAGTAGCGTACGTAAGATGTTTTACCTGTTCCAGGCAGTCCATGCAATAAAACAAGACCATTATCAAATTTTCTGTTAAGCCGGGTTTTTATAACCTCGTGGACAGACAAAAAGTCATCATTGTAATTATCCGCAATATTTAGTTTGGGTTTTTTAACTTCCAAAGTTTTGGTATCAAAACCAAACCGATCATAAAAAAGCAAAGAAATTTTGGCTTTATTTGTTCTATTAGGTGTTTTAAACTTTCTCACTTCGGCAGCCATCTTTTCAATCTGAGTTATTGGCGTACTTTTAAACAGGAACCTTACTTTTGAAAGATTGCTGTCAAAATTTATTATAATATCATCATTCATCACCAGGAAAACATCATCCACTTTTATTTTTCCTTTTTGATTCATGAATATTTTAGTAAAATAATGGTCCGTTATGTGGTAGGCATACACCGAACAAAACCATTTTATCGCCTTTTCACATTCAATATCAACTTCGTGAATAATGTTAGGTATCCGTTGAAAATATTTGCTATAGAATAAGAACTCATTAACATACCCTCCATCCCTGTTAAATATTTCTGTTAAACATCCTTTATCAGCAAAATGCCCCGGGTTATTTTTTAACCGGCTAAGTATAATGGTAATGCTCTCTGAACTTTTCATGTCCTGTTTTATAAAACAAAACTAAGGTTTGACCCTGCCAAAATATGTCATGGTAAAGGTTTGTTGAAACATTTTTATTTTAGCTTGTGATCGGTGTTATCACCGCACCACAAAGACATGGCAGGGATAACAAGAGGTTAATTGAACGCCAACCGGGCTTAACAGCTGTGGTGCGGTGATAGCACCGATCACAGGCTGAATTGACATGGGATCAAATCAAGCCCTGGTCTTTTAGTCGCTTTACGAGTATGTCGGTATCAACAGCGTCGTGTTCACTTTTGAGATAGATTTCAGCCAGCAGGACCTCGTTGTCATCTATAATCACGTAGGTGATCACCCTTGCCCCGCCTGATTTGCCTTTGTTTGTCCCTGCGACGGACATCCTGATCTTGTAGAAATTCTGGCCAAGATCGGTACCCATTTTAGGGTTGATCTCTAAATCACCAATTAATTTAGCCAGGTCGGCTTTTATTCCGGGGTGTTTTTTGGAAATTCGTTTTGCCTGTTTAGCAAAATCCGAACTGGAGACAACCTTAAAGCTCATTTAACAAGTCCCGTGCACTTTGTAGTTTAATTTTACCTTCTTTGTGCAGTTTTACTTCTTCAACAGATCTTTTCAGGCTGTCGAAAATTGCCTGTTCCGACTTGTTTAATGGCCGTTTGTCTGGGTCAGTTTCCTTCCCTACGCTGTAATTTAAACCAAATGCATCTAAAACAGCTTTAACAGCCTTTTCAGTTTTTTTATCCTGAATATTTACCGTGAGCGTCGTCATATCAACAAAAATAAAAAATATTCTACAGATCAGTATAACTAAAATCAGGTTTCAGAAAGGGCAAAGCCGGGCTTGATAGAAACAGCCGAAACTTCAGCATTTTTATTTAACAGGAACGGCGGAGGTTAACAAACCTTGATTCTACCCGTTCAACGTTATCTTCCCCAATTTATCCGTCATCATTTCGGTAAACCACAGGTTGCCGTCATAGTCCATCCGGATGCGGTGCATCATAGACATTTTGCTGGGGATGGTATGGGTGACGAAGGGTACGCCGGAAAGATCATTAGTTTTAAGGCTGCGGATAGATTTATCGATCTTGACAATATAATCGTAACCGGCCGGGGTGGAGTTAGCGGCGTCCACATAAACCTGCACCCATAAATTGTTTTCCCGGTCGAATGCAAGCGAGGCCAGGATGTCGTTTTTTTGCAGGGCGGGCACGGTGTATTCGGTGATATGGCCATCCGGGTCTATCTTGCCAATCCTGACGCCGGCTTCTTCTGTAAACCACATGCAATGGCCGTCCGGGTCGGGAATAACGGCTATGGGCCTGCTGTTGGCGGTAGGTATCTTGTATTCAACTACTTCTCCAATTTGAGGCTTATGCAGGATGGCGCTGCTAAACAATTCGGTGCCCCACATGCCGCCGGGCCCGGCAGAAAGAAAAATAGGCAGGGACGAAAGGTTGGGCAACTCGAAATGTTCGACGGTGCGGTCGGGATTGATCTTGCCGAGGGTGCTGGTGCGCTTGCCGGTGAACCAAATGGTTTCGCCATCGGCATCCAGCCCTATGCCATGAGGCGCCGTGTTAATGGGTTTTTCGGCGCCCATGGCGTGTATTTTTACGTCGATCTTTTCAACGATATTGCCGTCATCATCCAGCCGGGCTACGAGGCCATGAAATTCCAGCGATACCCAAAGCCGGCCCTTTGCATCGATGAGCAGGCCGTGCGGGCCGCTGCCATCGGGCATTTCATAATAAGCAAGCAACTCGCCTTTGTAGTTAAATTTGGCCACCTTGTGCATGTTTTGCCCGGTAACAAAAATAAACTCGCGGTTCATCACCAGCTCATGGGTCGACCCGGTGAGCTTACCGGGCCAGTTTAAACTAAATTCGGTAATAATGCCTAAAGTGGCGGGGGAATGCGTGTGCGGCATGTCCGGCATGTTCATATCCATATGTTTTTGCATTAAGTTTTTGTTTTTAAGATCAGGAACGATTTAGTACTTCGAAGGTAGCAATAAAATAAACCGGTTTTTTATATTGGTGAAAATTTAATTGATGGTTAAGGCCGCCTCCGATCAAACGGCGTTCATCGCGATCAGCAAAAATGAGCCCTCTCAGCCCGGCAGCAATTTTTTCGTGCGTGCATGCAGTGGTCTTGCATGCATTTCAGCGGCGTTCCGGATGCTGGTTTCGTTATGATCAGCGTCACAGAAAAAGGTGACCATAATCATCTTTAATTTTAATAATGATGTTGACTTTTATTACCAGTTCGCCGGGCTTAAAACCTTATTCTTCATTACGATCCGGCCGAGCGGTTAATCACGTTGCGGTATGAAAAATTCTTTAAAAATCCCTCTTATTTTTTTAGTAGCCGGAGTGCTTTGGGCCATATTTAGCGACCCGTTTATCACATTTATAACCAGGAAGTTAAACCCCGCCGGCCAGGATGTATACCGGAGTTTAAACGATTTTTTATTTGTGGTTACTATTGCCCTGGTTTTATATTTCCTGATTAAGGCCCAGCAGCGAAGGCTGATCAGGTCGGAGGAGGAGTACAGGGAGTTATTTGAATCGAACCCGAACCCTATGTGGATATATGACAAAAACACATTCGGGTTTATTAAGGTAAATGATGCGGCCGTTGAAAAATACGGGTACAGCCATAACCAGTTTTTAAAAATGACCATCCTGGATATTCAGCCAAAAAATGAACGCGAGCAGCTGCGTGCTTACATCCGGAAAAACCAGGACCGGCTAAGATCAAGCGGCATCAGACAGCATATTAAAAGCAATGGCGAACCGGTAAGCGTGGCCGTGGTTGCCCACCCGGTTTTGTTTAACAACCGGAAATGCGGGTTTGCCATGGCAACGGATATGACCGAACTTTTAGAACAAGATAAAAAATTGCAGTCCGCATATGAAAAAATTAAAGCATCGAATGAAGTGTTGTTGCAAATTGCATGGGCAAATTCGCACCAGGTACGAAGGCCGCTTTGTTCAGTACTGAGCCTGATCGATCTATTAAAACAAGCAACCGGCGAGGAGGAAAAAGAGGAGCTTTTAAGCCTGCTGGAAATAAGTTCGGATGAACTTGACCAGGTGATCAGGCGGAACAGCGAAAAAGTGACAGAAATAGAGGCGATAGAAGCCTGATAATTTGAGCAGGTTATCCCCTGCCGGGACAAATATATTGTGAAATGGGAGGGCAAACAGCGTTCACTAGGTGAACGAAAATGAACGCTTTTTTGACCCTGAAATTTTTTTTCGTGCACGTTTGTAGCGCTTTTGGATGGGTTTTGAGGGTGATTTGCTGGCTGATCAGCGGCGTTTAACAGCCTGCCGAACGTCCCTGAAGACTTGCTGTGCGACGGCCCGGTGAAGCGTTACTTATCGATCACGACCACATTTGGCCCGCCCGACGGGGTATAAACCACATTGCCGTCGAACAAAACGGCATCGAAAACAGTGCTCATGCAGCAGCCGCCGGTACTATGGGTTTTAAACAGGAAAGTATCCTGAGGCAGGGTGGCGATATTCATGGTAATGGTATCGGTATTATGCACGGTGGCGACAAAAAAATGGAAATACTGCGCGGCGGTATCGATGATGGGCTGTATGGGCTGCGCTTGCCCGTTAACCAGGTGGTTGAGGGTGAGCTGCGAAGTTTTATAATTGGCATTGGCGCCGAAAAACAAGTCGTGCCCGGTGGTTTTGTCGACCACCCTGAAATTGAGGTAGGGCTGTAGTTCCGGGGCCTCTGGGCATAGTTCACATTTGTTGGTGGTGTAATGTCCGCACGCTGTCATAAGCAAAACGGAAGCCGGCAAAAGCAGTGCCGTAGCCTTTTGCAACAGTGCGGGGACACTTGCGAGCCGGCATAAGGTTGCGCGCGCCTTCATTTTTGTAATACCACCAGTTTATTGCCATCGCCGTGGTTATAAACCACGGTCCCGTCATACGACACGGAGTTAAGAAGCAAGAAGGGGCAACAGCCGCTGGTGACCCCGGTGCGGAACAATAAGGTATCTGCTGGCAGGTTAGCGATTTTCATGGTTACGGTGTCGATCATCAGGGCTTTGCGCTGGGTGGGCACCACGAATACCACAAAACTTTGGGTTGCCGTATCAGCGCGGAAATAGGCGCTGTCGGCTTTGCCATTCAGGATATGGTGCATAGACAATTGGTTTAGCTGGTAGGGAGCGGCGCTGCCATAAAACAGGTTATTGCCGGTAGTTTTACTCACCAGCTGGAAATTGAGGTTGGGTAGTATTTCGGCAATTTCGGGGCAGGGACCGCATTTATTTATGCTGGTGGTCGTTGTACAGCCTTGTGAAAGAAGGGCTACAACTACCAGGCCGATAATGGCTTGATAAATATGTTTCATTTGCGCAATTTAAAACTCCTTTAACTATAACTCTGTTACGTTAAAAATATTGGAGATGTAACAGCCGGAATATGTTTTATTGGGTTTAGCAGGTGAGTTAGTGTATGAAAGGCCTGCGGCGCCCCACCTGCCGCCCGGCGTGTATTACCCTGAAACAGGTGTTCACGGATGAACGCTTTTTGGGCGAAATCAGTTAAAGTAAATTTTCTAAAAACCGCCATAGTTGATTTAATATCAGTCGCTTAATACCCTTTACTTAAAGTAGCAAAAGTGTTCATGTGTTCATCCGTGAACACCTAAAAAAAACCCTCAAATCAGCCGAACCATAGTGTTGATTTACTTTATCCTGCCGTACTTTCTTAGCAGTTGGATCACCTCATCATGGGGCAGGGCATAAGTGGTATTCCCGTTGACGCCGACCATGGTGTCGGCTGCAACCATGGCATTGATGATGGCCTCTTCGACGGCCTGTACCGTACCCTCAAACAGCGGGTTGATCTCGTCATTAGGAAATTGCTTCACAGTCACTACTTTCTGGCGGTTAAAGGCATTGGCATTTGCGGTGGAAAAGGCGATAAAAATATCCCCGGAGCCGTTTTCGCCGCGGCCGCCTACTTTGCCCACGCCAAGGGCAATGCGCTGGGCGATGCGTTTAAGCTGGTGCGGCAGCAGCGGCGCATCGGTAGCCAGCACTACGATGATGGAGCCGTCGCCCTCCTGGTAGTGGCTCTGCGCAAGTTTGTGTACTACGGAGTTGAGCGTATCTTTAAGCTCCAGGCCAACGGGAATGCCGTCGATGGTCAAATTTTTCTTTTGCCCGAAGTTGGATTGCACGAGTACACCAATGGTATAGGTTGAATCGCCGATTTTAATCAGTCTTGAAGCTGTCCCGGTACCGCCCTTAAAGCCCAGGCAGCGCATGCCGGTGCCGCCGCCCACGTTGCCTTCCTGTACTGTCCCGGTTTTGGCCGAGTTAAGGGCTTCAAAGGCATTGCTTTCCTGCACGTGGAAGCCGTAAATATCGTTTAAAACGCCGTCCCAGGTTTCGGCAACCACGGGGTAAGTGTACCAGCCGTCTTCTTTTATCCAGTTCTTTTGTACAAACCATTTGAGCATCGCATCCCGGCAAACGCCCACGCTGTTGGTATTGGTAATGAGGATGGGTGTCTCCAGGAAACCCGATTCGGTGATCCAGGTAGTGCCGGTCATCTCGCCGTTACCGTTCAGCGAATACCAGTTGGCGTAAACCGGCGTGCTGGATTGCCCCCGCGGTAATATGGCCGTAACGCCGGTGCGCACCGGGCCTTTGCCGATGATGTTCTTGCCATCGCCCTCAATAATAGTGCTAAAACCCACCTCAACGCCCTTGACATCCGTTATCGCGTTGTACTTGCCGGGAGTGCCCTCAAACGGGATACCGATGTCCCTTGCCCTGGGTTTTTGCGCCTGTGCCATGGATTGTATGGTTAGTAAAACTGCTATGGTTAGGATATGTTTCATTTAGTGAATTAGTGATTTAGCGAATTAGTGATTTGGAAAAAAGCAAGTGCATTTTACGTTTCGCCTAAAGAAGCATCCGCAATTTTCAATGCTTCACTAATAATCGCGAGCCCTTCGTCAATTTCGGCTTTTGTCACACATAAAGGCGGCGCAATAAAGATAAAGCCCCAGCGGACAAAAGTGTACATGCCCAGTTCCTTAATTTTTGCGGCCACTTTGTTCATTACCTGCATTTCGTCGGGTTTGGCGTTGAAGGGGGCCATCGGTTCCTTTGTTTGACGGTTTTTCACCAACTCCAGGCAACCCAGCAATCCGGTATTGCGCCAGTCGCCGATGGAGGGGTGTTTTTGTTTCAGCAACTCCACCTGCTCATTCATGTACCGGCTCATGGCCACGGTATTTTCGATTAGTTTTTCGTCTTCATAAATCTTCAATGTCTCCAAAGCAGCCGCGCAGCAAACCGGGTGGGCCGAGTAGGTGAGGCCCAGTGGCAGCATGGAGTCATCATATTTAGCCGCGATTTTCGCCGACACCATCAGGCAGCCGAATGGCAGATAACCGGCAGTAAGCCCTTTGGCCATGGCGACCATATCTGGCACGATGTCATGATTTTGAAACCCGAACCATTTGCCGGTGCGCCCAAAACCGCTCATAACCTCATCGATGATGAGCAAAATGCCGTGTTTATCGCAGGTTTGCCGTATTGCTTTCAGGTAACCTTCGGGATATTTAAAACAACCGGATGAACCGGATTCACCCTCCAGAAGGATCGCCGCAATATTGCCAGGCCCTTCGTAGGCGATCATTCTTTCCAAATTGCTCACGCTATCACTCAATAAACTTTCCGGACTATGCGGCCAGCGATAGGCGTATGGGATATCGATGTGCACGAAATTTGGCGCCTGTTGTGCATCGGCGGGGAGCTTACGGGGGTCGCCGCCAGCTGACATGACACCATAGGTCGATCCATGATAGGATTGGTACCGCGCGATGATCTTATGCCTGCCGGTATAAAGCCGTGCCAGTTTAATGGCGTTCTCGATCGAGGTAGCGCCGCAAAGGGTAAAAAATGCCTTGTTCAAATCACCGGGGAATAATTCCGCAAGCTTTTTGCCCAGGTCGCCGCGGGCTTTGGTGACACAGCCGGGCGTTACATAGCTCACTTCCTGCATTTGCCTTACCACGGCGTCCGTTATGCGCTGGTTGCCGTGGCCGATGTTGACATTCATCAACCCGGATGAAAAATCGATATAGCGCTTGCCGTCATAGGCGTACAGGTAAACGCCTTGGCCCCTTTTTACTGCAATCGGGTCAATGCCCTTTTGCTTACTCCAGGAGAATAGGGTGTAGTCCAGGTTATCCCGGATAATGTCAACGCCCTCTAAATCTCCTCCGCCAACTGGCGGAGGAAACTTTATAGTTTTATCTGCTATTAAATCCATTACTGATCACTTTTTATCGCCAACTTTGTTCCCCCTTTAGGGGGTTAGGGGGTGGGTTCAACTCATCCAATTCACCCCGGCCTCAGGGTTCCACTTCGTTGTGCTCTTTTTCAGTTTCGTCCAAAACTCTATCGAACTTTTGCCCGTAATATCGCCCACGCCAAATTTGCTTTCGTTCCACCCGCCAAAGGAAAAAGGCTCGCGCGGTACCGGCACCCCTATATTTACCCCGATCATCCCGGCGCTGGCCTTTTCCATCACATATTTTGCAGCCCCGCCGTTTTGGGTGAAAACACTGGCCGCGTTGCCGTAGGGGTTTGCGTTTTCTATCGCCAATGCCTCATCCAGTGTTTTGGTACGCATAATGGAGATCACCGGGCCGAAAATTTCTTCCCTTGCCACGGCCATATCGGGCGTTACATAGTCGATCACGGTCGGGCCAACATAGGCGCCATTCTCTTTTCCGGCGACCATCGCATTCCGCCCGTCAACCAGGATTTTTGCGCCTTGTTGCTCCGCTTCGGCAATATAGCGTTCAATTCTGTCCTTTGCGGCATGACTGATCACCGATCCCAGGTTTTCGCCCGGAACCAACTTGCCGGCTTCTATACATATTTTGTCTATAATGTGGTCGACGGACCCAACACCCACCATAGCCGAGGCGGCCATGCATCTTTGCCCGGCGCAGCCGCTCATGGAGGCGGTAATATTTTGTGCCGTCATATCAGGGGCTGCGTCGGGGAGTACCAGCAGATGATTCTTGGCACCGCCCAAAGCCAGGCATCGTTTTAAGTTTTGCGTGGCCCGGCGATAAACAGCTTGCGCCACTTTAGTGGAGCCCACGAAGGAGATAGCTTCTATACCCGGATGATCGCAAATGGCGTTAACGATCTCCGCATCGCCCTGCATTATATTAAAAACACCGTCGGGCAGGCCGGCTTCTTTCAGTAGTTCCGCAATACGGCCAATACTCAGCGGTACTTTTTCGGATGGCTTGATGATCATGCAATTGCCTAAAGCAATGGCATTGGGGATGGTCCAGTTGGGCACCATCGTTGGGAAATTGAACGGGACGATGGATGCCACAACACCCAGCGGTACTTTTTCGGCGCGGCATTCCACACCTTTGCTTACCTCCAGGATTTCGCCGGTTACCAGCTGGGGCAATGAGCAGGCAAACTCGGTTAGCTCAACGCATTTTTCCAACTCGGCGATGGACTCGCTTAACGTTTTGCCATTTTCTTCGCTGCCCAATGCAGCCAGTTCCCGCAGGTTTTTTTCTAACAGGGCTTTATAACGATAAAACACTTGTACTCGTTCTTTTATTGGCGTTTTGCTCCAGGCCGGGAAAGCATTTTTGGCGGCGATCACGGCTTCATCCAGGTCGGCGCGGGCTGAGCAGGGTAATTCAGCTAAATAAGTGCCGTCGACGGGCGAAATGATCTCCAGTATCCGTTGCGATTCGATAGGAACAAACTCCCCGTTTATAAAATTTTTTATCCGCCCGTATTTCATATCGATCAAAATTAACAAACTAAAACAATCATCGGCTTTAAAAGTGTGCAAATATGTGCTGCCCGATTTAGTGCTTCCTGATAAATAATTCTCCGGCTTGTCAAACAAAGGCTGGTAAATATTCATTATTTTATTAAATGGCTTATATTTACAATGCTTTGTGCCGGTCTGACAAATGAATAGATTGCTAACCTGCTAAATCCAATTTTATGAAAATCAAAACCAAACTGCTGCTTGGGTTCGGCCTCCTCTTTGTGGTCGTTGTATTTTTTGGCGTCGTTTCGATCTATTATATTGAAAATATTTCCGAGAATTCAAAAAGCGCAATAAAGAATAACTACGAAACACTGACCTTTACCCGCAACATGCGATCGGTGCTGGATAAAAGCGAATTGCCCTTGTCCACCGCCGCTGCCACAGCTTTTGATAATGCACTTAAAAAGCAGGAGCATAACATTACTGAACCAGGCGAGAAAGAAGCCACGGCAGGGGTGAGGCAGGCCTTTACAGAGATCACCGACCCGGCTTCAGGTTTACCGACAAAACAGCAGGCCGAAAAGGCCGCACGCATTCAATTAAATACGATTGACGGTTTGAACATGAAAGCCATCGTTCAAAAGAATAACTATATTAACAACACGGTATCCAAAGCCTCGCTTTATCTCAGCGGAATCGTGTTCGCTACGTTCCTGATACTTTTTATTTTCATTATCAATTTCCCCGGTTTTATCCTTAACCCTCTTAATCAATTTATCGATGGGGTGCACGAGCTCAGGGAGAAAAATTATGACGTCCGGCTGGAATTTAGTACAGGCGATGAGTTTGCCGCGCTGGCTGTTGAGTTTAACAAAATGGCCGCCGATCTGAGCCAGTTTGCAGATAAAAACCTCACCAAAGTTTTATGCGTGGAAAATCAGCTGAAAATACTGATGGAGGAAATACCGGAGGCGACGTTCGGCTTGAATGAAAAGCAGGAGGTATTGTTTATGAATACCGCAGCGACAAGCCTTTTTAAACTTGACCATCACCAGGTGCACGGGCTTAAAATACATGATGTGGTGAAAGACAGCCACTTGCTTAACGCGATATTGGACAGTAAAGCGGGGGAGCAGGATGTAACGCTTTCGCCCGATGGAAGAGATGCCCGCTATCAAATAAAAAAATTCGAGATCGTGGCGCCGAATTTAAAACCCAAGCCGTTTGATACCATGCAATTTGCAGGTTACCCGGCCGGGATGGTCTATATTATCAGAAACATTGAAGAACCTCAGCCCGATGCGGTGAAACCCGAATAGACGTTTTAACATTTTATAATGCACGGTATTTATACAAACGCATGCCGTTATTTGGCGTTATACATTATTGACAGGCAACCGCCCGCGGTATGCAAGCGTAAGTATAAATAAATTTATATGCCCTTTATAACATCTGCATCGACGATCCATTTCCCGCATAAGATAAAACAACAGGAAGTAAAACAGCGCGCCCTCGAAACTTTTTCAGTTAATTACCCGGAGGCGAAACGCCTGAGCTTTGCTTTTGACAGCACTGAAATCGAATACCGGAATTTTTGCCAGCCGCTGGATTATTATATGCAGCCAAACAGTTTTGAGGACCGAAACAACGATTATATCCGCACAGCGCTCGCTTATTCTGTCGAGGCTATTGAGGATTGCATCATAAAAGCAAACATCGGCAAAAACGATATTACGGACATTCTTTTTGTTTCTACAACCGGGTTGGCCACGCCCAGCATGGATGCGCTGATCATCAACCAGATGAAGCTGAACCCGCATATTAACCGCACCCCCGTTTGGGGCCTCGGTTGCGGCGGCGGCGTTTCGGGTATGGCTAAGGCGAATACCGTAGCCATCGCAAATCCCGATGCAGTGATTTTACTGGTGGCCGTTGAGCTTTGCTCGCTCACCCTGATAAAAACGGATTACAGCAAAAGTAATTTCATCGGCTCGAGCCTGTTTTCGGACGGTGTGGCTGCCTGCATCATCAAAGGCGACAATCATGTCAACAGCACCGGGGTAAATTACATTGCCGCCGGCAGCAAACTGTATTACAATACGCTGGAGGTGATGGGCTGGGACTTTTTAGACACGGGGTTTAAGGTGTTGTTCTCAAAAGATATACCCGCCTTTATACGGGAGCACATAAAAGAGGATATAACCGATTTTTTGAACAGGCAGGGGCTTCAGCTCGGTGACATTAAAAACTTCGTATTCCATCCTGGCGGCAAAAAGGTGTTGGATGCATACGAAGATGCCCTGGAATTACCCGAGTGTTCGCTCAGCAAAACCCGTAAAGTAATGCGTGAATGCGGCAATATGTCGAGTGCATCGGTATTGTATGTGCTGCAAGAATTTATGCACGAGGGGTTCACCAATGGCTATGCCCTGATGCTGGCGATGGGGCCGGGATTTTCGAGTGAGATGGTGTTGCTGGAGGCGAAAGGTAAAAGGTGAAAGGCAAAAGGTTTTTCTGAACGCATTTAATCTGAATAACATGGAATATCAACCTTTCGCCTTTCACCCTTTACCTTTCAACTTTCGCCTTTTACCTTTCACCTTTTACCTAAAAAAAATGGCATTCATTCTCTTCATCAGCTTCTTTATCTTGCAAAGGCTTTCTGAATTGTTTATTGCGAGGCGGAATGAAAAATGGCTTTTGTCGCAAGGGGCCGTTCAATACGGGCAGGGGCATTATCCGTTTATGATCGCGCTTCACACGATTTTTATCGCGGCAATCATTGGCGAATATTGGTGGAGAGGCGGCACCCGGATAGACTGGCTATTCCTGATCATTTACCTGTTGGTGCTTTCGTTCAAATTTTGGGCGCTGGCGTCGCTCGGTAAATACTGGAATACCAAAATTTATCGTATCCCCGGCGTTTTTCCGGTTAAAAAAGGGCCTTATCGATTTCTAAAACATCCCAATTACATGGAGGTGGTTTGCGAGGTGGCCATCATCCCGCTGGTTTTTCACCTGTATTACACTGCGATCATTTTTTCGGTGCTGAACGCGATTATGCTTTGGGTGCGAATCCGGGTGGAAAATAAAGTATGGGCAATGGAGCCTTAAATTTATCTCGAAAACTTCAATCGTTTGCCGGCCGTGCCTTCGACAACCCCATTATTTTCCCAAACAATATTTCCCGAAACGATTGTGGCAGCGACTTTTGATTGAAAGGTAGTCCCTTCAAAGGGGCTCCATTTGCATTTGTATAGGATATTATCCTTGTTTACGGTCCAAGGGTCATTCAGGTTAACCAATGCCAGGTCGGCCCAGTAACCTTCGCGGATATAGCCGCGCTTGTCAATCTGAAAGCAATCCGAAACATTGTGCGCCATTTTTTGGGCAATCTGCTCCAGGCTTATTTTCCCCCGGTGATGCAATTCCAGCATGGCCGGCAGCGCATGCTGAACCAGTGGCCCGCCGGAAGGCGCCTTCAGATAGGGCTGCGATTTTTCCTCCAGCGTATGCGGTGCATGGTCCGTAGCGATTACATCTATCCTGCCGTCCAAAACTGCTCTTAATATGCCGTCACGATCCTTTTCGGTTTTTACGGCCGGGTTCCATTTAATCAGGTTGCCTTTGGTTTCGTAGTCCTTATCGCTAAACCAAAGGTGATGGATACAGGCCTCAGCCGTGATCTTTTTATCTTTCAGCGGAATGGAATTGTCAAACAGCCAGGTTTCTTTTTCGGTCGAAATATGCAGGATATGCAGCCTCGTGCCGTGCTTTTTGGCCAGTTCTACGGCAAGCGACGACGACAGGTAACATGCCTCCCCGCTCCTGATCTTTGGGTGCATCGTTACCGGGATGTCATCACCGTAAAGCTGTTTGTAATGCTCCAGGTTGGCCCGGATGGTTGCCTCGTCCTCGCAATGGGTAGCAACCAGCATGGGCGATTTTGAGAAAATATTTTCAAGCGTAGTCGGATTGTCCACCAGCATGTTGCCGGTTGAGGAGCCCATAAAAACTTTTATACCGCATACGTTGGCAATATCAGTCCGCAACACCTGATCGATATTGTCATTAGAGGCGCCCATAAAAAAAGAGTAATTGGCCAAAGCGTCGCTGGATGCGATGCGGTACTTGTCCTCCAAAAGTTCTTGCGTCAGCGTATTGGGCACGGTGTTGGGCATTTCCATAAACGAGGTTATGCCCCCTGCAACCGCTGCCCGCGATTCGGTATAAATATTGGCTTTGTGCGTTAAACCCGGCTCGCGGAAATGTACCTGGTCGTCAATACAGCCCGGAAACAGGTACAGCCCTTCTGCATCGATCTCTCTGCCGGCTTTTACATCAATTTGTTTATCGATGCGTTCTATAAAACCATCTTTCACCAGCACGTCGGCAACAAATTGTTTGTTTTCATTGATAACGATGGCTGATTTGAGCAGGACAGAGTTCATGAGCGCAAATATAGTTTTTTGCCCGCGAACGGGGGTGTACAAGGTATATTGAACTTTATCGACGCAGGCGGTTTTGCCACTATGCTAAACAAATTGTATTTTTTATTATACAATCGACGCCTTTTTGGCAAAGGCCTTATCAAAAAAATAATAGCCTTCGGTTAAGAATAAAATAAGCGGGCGATTAAAATTTAAATTGATTTTGAGTTTTCTGACCGGCAAGCCTTGTTTTTTGGCATTAATTATGAGTTTGTCGTTTTTATGAAGATAACTCAATACCGTCAATCGGCAGCTTTAGCAGATAAGGGAATATCAGAAAGCGTGGCAAAACGAATTTTACATTCCGCATTGGTTTTGCTGGCTTTAATAAGCCTGGCAGCCATAGCAACCATAGTTGTTTACTGGAGTTTCAACAATGGGACACTTACCAGGTTCACAATATAGCATGTGAGACCTGTTTTTGCAAGAATGGGGTTGACGCTGCGGAAAAGGCTCTTTTGGGAGGGGTAACAATAAAAGCCAAGCTTTTATTAAAGCTATTTTGTTTCGATCCGAAGCGATTTTAGTATTTTTTCGCCAATAGGCTGCCATTGGGTTTTCAGGGCAATGTTGCACGATATTCCACCCAGCAAAGTCGAATTGCCAATGTTGAATATAAATGCCCTCACATATTTTGTTTTACCTTTTTCCACCAAATCGTATTCTGTGAGGTACATTTTTATTCCGCTAACAGTAGTCGTATCATTAAAATAAACCTTCTTTGCCATTCTCATAGCGCCATCCATCATCGGCCTCGCCGAATTCAAGTTGGCGGCATAACTCGGAAAGGTTAAAAACAAAATTTCTTCGGTCGTATCTTTACTAAAAAAATAATCGTCGGGTGGGTCTTCTCCCGGGCGTTTGGGCATATTTTGTTTAGTGAGGTGAAGAAAATTAGCCGGTACCAGTATTTTTACCTTGCCATTTTCGGCATCACGGTAAGCCAGGTTGTCTGTTATAAAAAATAAGGACAGGGCTAAAAAACCCAACGCTTTGAGGTTAAAAATCGCAGCCATCTTTCGTTAAAATATATTCAAATGTATGCGGCGCGCTACCGGCATCCTATAACGCATTTGCGTTATAATTAATAAGGATGCAAACCCTATTACGGAGGCCCGCAATTGATATATGCCCGTTCGTCATAACTTACACAGGCGCCTGTTAGTTATTCGCAATAAAATTGTGTGCGATGGACAGCTTCCTGAAAAGGCGGCGGTTTTTAAAATTATTTTTGCGGCTGCGGCGCAAAATGTTGTTCAGCGTTTTAAGCACTTCTATGGTGTGACCGCCTTTATTGATCATTACGCAATCGGCTTCTGCCGCGTGGGCAGCATCCGTTATTTCACCACGGGTAGCCAGGCCCGCTTTGTTCATGCTTTCTAAAACCTGTGTGGCCCAAATTACCGGGGTATGTGCAGCTTCGCATATCCACAAAATCTCGTCCTGTATTTCGCTCATTCTTTCAAAACCGATCTCCACGGCCAGGTCGCCCCGCGCGATCATTACGCCGGTCAGGTTTTGCTGCATGCCCTGCAAAATAATGGCCGGAAGGTTGTTAACCGCCTGGTTAGTTTCAATTTTAGCAATAATAGGTAAATCAGGCCTGTTTAACCTCGCCAGCTGCAGCTGCAATTGCCGCATATCGGCTGCATTATTTACAAACGAAAAACCCATCATATCCGCATGAGTCGCGATAAATGGCAGGCATTGCTCGTCATACGCGGTGATCGGGTTGATCTGGAGCGGCGTATCCGGAAAGTTAACCCCTTTTTCGCTCTTGATAACCGGTTTTTTTGCTGATATACGGGTGATTTTCAATGTGGCATAGTTACCGGCGATGCGCTCAACAACGGCTTCAAATAGTCCATCGTCAAAATAAACACGATGTCCCGGCCGTAATTTTTCTACTATTCCCTGCAGCGTACAACAAATGCATTTTTTATTTTTGACAGGATTTGATTCGTCTGTAAGGACAACCTCCTGGTCCAATTCCACTTTTAGCGTATCGTGTTTCGGTTTTTTACTAATGATCTGCGTCCGTATTTTTGGGCCGGCCATGTCCATATAAACTTTGCAGGGCAGGTTCATTTTGTCCATCGCTTTTTGCAGGTTAAATATCATTTTTGCCCAAACGTGTTCATCGTCATGCGCGCAGTTGATACGGGCTACCTGCATCCCGTTTTCAAGCAAATCGCACATCAGTTGAAAGTCCTCGCCAAAATTGGTATCGAAGGTTACCATAATGGGTGGCGCATCACTCCTTACCGGCTTCCCGAAAAGCGAATGGATATTTTGCTCCAAATGCCTTAACCCACTTTCAGCATCAATTTCACTGGGTTCCTGCTTGTCATGCCCCAGCCAGTGCATGATATTGTTCAGCTGGGCCTTGATATGGCTTTCGCTGCTCGCCATTGACGAGAGTCCCATGCCATGCAGTTTTTTTTGCAGCGATTCTACATTTTGCGACCGTACGGCAAGATAATCCACCAGGTTCACGGCGCTGTTATGATAGGCGGGCATCACCAGGGCGATGCCCTGTTTTTTTCTATCTTCGGCCGCCAGCATGGCTGCGAAAATATGCTCCAGCTCCTTAAGGAGTTTTTCAGTTGTTTTCATTGTAGGAAGATCCATTTGGCTGAATGTCAGGGCCGGGTTTCCGCTTTTGGAATTCGGTTTTCATACGCATTTTACGCACTTCATTCGGTGCAAAAAATGTACACCCTGTAACCCTCAATTATAAAATAAAGTTAGGCAGCGGCTTGCGTCGGTGTAATGATGAAAAACAACTGGAATAATGACGCTGGTCAGTTTTGTTTTGGAAATAGCTGCGAATGGTTTGTGATACGGATAGCGTGCACCTAACCGCTTAAGGATTAAAAACCCAGGGGTAGTTATCAATGATGGCCTGTATCAGTTGCGGGTCGGCTTTTTTCTTTTTAAGATAAACCACCATCTTTTTAAAGTATAAGGTCACGCTCAAATCGGGCACATAATAGCGTTTGCCATCTGCAATAATTTTAAATGTGCCGAATTCAACCTTGCTTGACAAGGGCCGTATTTTAAAGCGGGCATCATCTACGTAGTCCGAGAGAAACTTATAAGATTTTGCATCGGTGGAGTAGAAAACCGCTTTCAGCGTATCATTTAAGGCTTCTACAGAATCCTGGCGGATGCGGCCATCGCCGGTACTGATATTGAGCGTGCGAACGGACATAATGCGCTCGCCGACATGTATAAGTTTGATATAGTGAAAGCTGGTATCCTGTGCATGCGCGGCAGCGGCAAAAAGAATGGCAACAAGGGTCAGAAAGAAATATCTCATATCATTTTCATAACGAAAAGCGGGCCAATCATTTTACGCTTTAAAAAAATGAATGAGCGCGCCCGATTTTTTCTGCAAAATAATACAATAATTTCAATTCATGCCAATTGGGGTTTGCCGAACATGGAAATCGCTTTTCAGATGGCTTTCTATGCAAAATTGTGATTAAGTGCCTTACCCTCTTTCCCGCGAAGCGGGAGAGAGGGTAAGGCAGCGCAGTCCCAACCGAAGGTCGGGAGGGTGAGTCGAACCGGCGGACATTGGCGCTAATGCATCGGCGGTAATGTCCGCCGGTTCGACTCACCCGGTCATCGCTTTGCTCGACCACCCTATCTTCGCCTGCGGCGGAAGGAGGGTAGCGGCAATTAAATTTAGAAAGCGATTTCCCTGTTTGGCGAACCGCCTGCCCTGGCGTTACATCGATGCCAACACCGACAGAATATTGCCTGCCGGGTCTTTAAACCAGGCAATATCCGGACCCCGGCCGTCGCCGTGCAATATGCCTTTTTCGTCGGTCTTCATTGGTTCACCGTATTGCTCAAAGGTAATGCCCTGGCTTATGAGCGCATCGACGGCCTTTTCCACGTCGATGACCGCGAAATTGAGCACCGTAAAGGTGGCCGGTTCATGGTTGGGTTTGGGGTAGATAATTACCTCGTTTCCGGGGCCCAGGTGCAAGGTAAGGATGCCCATTTCATTTTCTGATACTTCGATGCCAAGTTTTCCGGCGTAAAAATCCTTTGCTTGCTGCAGATCGTTTGTGGAGAAGCCGCTAAATGTTTTTAAGTAATTCAACATGTTGTAAGTTGATTAAGTTGATTAAGTTGTATGGCGCTAATTAAAATGTCCTTTCAAAAATAGCCTGAATCCTTTACTATTTACAGGTGTGGATGCGCCATTTTATAATGGTAATGATGACAATTTGTAATGCTCTAAACAATTCCCTGCTGTTTTAGTTTATCATAACATCAAATACTCAGCTATGGATACCAACCGCCTTTCGGCAACCATTACCGACGCCCTAAACCGCCAGATGACCAATGAGGCGCACAATGCGCAGATCTACCTGGCATACGCTGCATGGGCCAGCGAAAAGGGTTATGACGGCATCGCCAACTTCTTATTCAGGCATGCTAATGAGGAGCGCAACCATATGATGAAAATCCTGGAATATGTCCTGAAGCGTGGTGGAAAAGTGGTGGTGAGCGCTATCCCGGAGCCGGGTCCTGACCCAAAAAATGTGAATGATTGTTTTGAAAAGGTCTTCAAATCCGAAGTGGAAAATACAACATCTATTTATAACCTGGTAAACATGAGCATGGAGCAAAAGGACTGGGCCACCTGGAATTTTATGCAATGGTTTGTAAAAGAACAAACTGAAGAGGAAACCCTTGCGATAGATTTACTCTCGAAAGTAAAAATTGCGGGCGGAGCAGCGGCGAAGGACGATGCATTGTTTGCGCTCGACCAGGATTTAGGCAAAAAGCCTGATGACGCCATTTTGGCCCAGGATGTAACGGTGGAAAAGCCGTAGGTGTAAGTCAAAAGTCTTTAGTCGCAAGTCTTAAGTCGAATTTTGTTGATTTTGGGCCGGACGTCAATACAGGAATGACGCGACACTATAACCACAATAAAACCTTAAAAGTGCTGACATGGTTTTGTCAGTGACAAAATCTTGCCAGTAGTTAACAGGTTGTCAATCAATGTTGTAGCGTTTTGTAGCAGGTTGTAGCAGGTGTAGCGCTACAAAATTCCGGGTAGGGGAAAGTAGAGACGCAATATTTTGCGTCTCAGGTAATGCATGGCCGGAGACGCAAAATATTGCGTCTCTACGTAAAACACTGCTTAAACGCCACCAGCACCTTTAAAAAAACTTCACGGTCGACGCCGAATGCAGCGGGGTGATCGGGTTTAACCGGAAGACCGTTTTTGTATTTTACCGGGAATAAGGCGACAAAATCGCGCGGAGATATTTCGTACCTCAAGCCCGCATCGGCGCGGTGAATTTCTTCCAGCCGCATTTCAAAAAGCATCGGACCCAGGGGATCGTTTTTCATTCGCTAAAGATAGTCAAATAGGCTATTGGTCGATCAGCGAAGTGTAACTTGTCGCCTCTATTTTAAATTTTACTTTACCGTTTTTCACCTTTAACGGGCTTCCTTCTTTCATGCTCAGTTCTTTACTCGTTGTATAAATCTGTAGTTGCTTTACTTGTGCCGGCAATCCTGTTAGCACGACTTTTCGTTTAGCGCCGTTATTTACAAGTTGAATGGCATAAACATGTTTGCTGTTGTCGCCCAGCGCTGCAGCGGTGATATTGGTCGCATCGCAACTTGCCGGCATCGCGTATAGCCCCTTGGGCGTGATGGACAGTTGCTTCAGGTTCCAGAAACGCTGGCCGGGGTGCAGGGGTTCATTGTTGCCAAAGATGCCGCCGCCGATCAGAGGGGAGTAATCAGATGTTAGCTGCCACTGCAGGATCGATTGTGGCTGACAAATAGCGATAAGCCGGGTGTAAAGGTTGATTTCTTTCAGGGCGTAGGTTTGCTCCTGGAAAATATCAGGATAATTCCAGGCAGCTGCGTCGATACTGCCTTCGGCGACAAGTAACGGAACATTTAACCGGGTTGCCGCATCGGCCCAGTGTTGCAGGATATTGGTATCCCATCCGCGCCAGGAGTGAAACGAAACGGCGCCGATATAAGGCTTTGCCGCCGCGTCGCTCATCGCTATATCAATAAATTTATAGGTAGTAGCATCGGAATTATCACCCAGCAGCATTTTAGTATTTATGCCCTGCGAAGCAAAATAAGCGCCGCATCCCTTTATAAAATCGTCATGCTCCTGCGGACTGATGCGGATGTTGATACCCAGGTCTGATTCATTAAACGAAAAGTATTTCGGTTCAGCGTGGTACTTGTTCTTCAGGTACAGGATATAATCGGCGATAGATTTATAGATCGCCTGCATATTATTCTTATTAAGGGGGTTGCCCCATACACCGTTCACCGGGCGAAAATTGGGTTTGCCGACGATGGCCCAGTTTGGCGGGAACCACGCCGAAAGAATGAACGGTGTGCGCAAACTATCCAGGCGCTGCGCCATTTCCATGGCTTTTTTAACGGGCGCCGGCAGTTTGCCGGAGTCGGCGGTGGCTGTCGGGTCGACATTCATATTTGGCTGCCAGAACCGCCAGGGCATCTCCACCCGGCCGAAAGCAACACGCAGGTTTTGCAGGCAGTAATCGATCACTTCCGGGTCGAACTTTGGATTTTGAAGGCGGAAATTGCCGCCCAAACCATCAAACGGCCGGCCAGGCTGTGAAGGATCGATCGTTAAGTTGACTTTTTTCGTGTCGATATCACCTGAAACGGCGATAGTAAAGGTTTTTTGCAGCGAATCGCCTTTAACAAAACCATTTTGTCTCAGCGAAACGTAAAGCTGCAGGTCATTGGCGCCGGAAATGTCTTTCCTGATGCGGATGTTCTCCTGGTTATCGAAATTTATCTCCAGGTGGCTTGTCGCTGATTTAAACTGCGCGCCTTTGGCCACGCCGTCATAATTCTGGCCCGAAGGAACATAATGCCTCATCGCGTTGTGTACACCGGCCAGTTTTGTACTTCCGTCGCCGTATTCTTTGTCCGGTAATTGCAGCGTGAAAAATACGTTATCGAAAACCATATCGGCATGGGCGTACAGCGTAACGGTGACGCTGGCCTTACCGTCCGATTCGTCTTTTACCACCTCTTTTATATACAAGCTGTCGATATTGGTAGTGATGATCTGCTCATCGCCATTGCGTTTAAACCGCGGGTGCTGCCGCTCTTTGCCTGTCGATATGAAATTATTACCCCGCTGTATTTTGATGATCGATTCGAAATCAAACAGCTGGCCGTCCCTGCGTATGCCGGTGATGTTTCCCCATGGCTCTGCTTCAGCCTGGGCAAAAGCCTGATTAGCAAATGTGGCAGACAGAAGTAAAACAATGACAGATGCAGTAAAACGGTAATAAAAAAGGGGAGCTATTGTTCTCAATGGGCTGAAGGATTTTAAATCGTGCAGATAAAATTAAGGCTATTTAAACGCGATGCGAAGACCTAATCAAAATATTACCAATAAATGCTGAATGAGCATCATTCCTCGCGGTGTTCGGATTTTTTAGAATGATGAGTTAGGGGTTTGTGTTTATCGGGACTTTTGTGATGGTATGCCGCCGGCCCATGCCGATGATGCCTACTCTTGGGGCTTTGTTTGGGAACAATCGGTCTAAAGTCTATCGCCTCCGGGTGTGCGGCCGGCTCGAAAGGATTAAAATAATAGATGCCCTCCTTATCGTACCACGCGAAATTTGTTTTCAGCCGCTGATCGAATGAAGTTTCATTTTTTGACGCGGGACTTGTCCATGCCGATTCCGCCAGGGCCGCCATGCGCGGGAAGATCATAAAATCCAGCCTTTTATTCGATTCCACGGTTTCTGTCCACAAATTGGCTTGTATGCCCATCAGCAGGTCAGACTGTAACTGGTCCTGCGGCAATTGTTCATCCGGGAAGTTGTAAATTTCATTCAGCGGGTTAAAGAACTGGCCGTTCCATCTCCGGCCCGATATATGGGTTTTGTCCTGCACAAAATCCAGGTACATGGGCAGCCTTGGGCAAAGCACGATATGGTATCTTTTTTGCAACGCCAGTTCCAGTTGAGAGGGCACATTTTGCCTCCACCAAAAAACGATGGTTTTGGCGGGTGTCAGGTCGGTTGAAGCGGCTTCATCCCAGCAGAGAACCTTATCGCCCAAACGATTAACCGTATCGGCCATGCGGTTAAAAAACAGGTGTTCCACATCGGTCAGCTGGGTGAATTTGTTTGTGGTTATGATGTCCGAAATCCCCGGCCTGCCTGCCCAGGCCTGTATGCCCAGGGCCACTTCGTCGCCGCCGAGATGGATCATGTGTGCCGGGAACAGCGTGTTAACTTCCTTGAGTATATCGCTTAAAAATTGATAAGTTTTCTCATTCGCGGGATCGAAGGTGTAGTTTTCATACCCGGGAATGCTGCCGCCGCTGAACTCAGGATAGGCGCGCGTTGCCGCCGTGGCATGGCCGGGCATGTCAACTTCCGGAATGATCGTTATAAAACGGTCCTGTGCGTAGGCAACAATGTCTTTTATATCGTCCTGCGTGTAATATTTTGCCGGAGCATGCGGTGCAGTATGATTGCCAATGCCGCCGATAGATGCAAGCAGCGGATATTTTTTTATTTCGAGACGCCAGCCGTCATCGTCGGTGAGGTGCCAGTGAAATTTGTTCAGTTTGTAAAAAGCCATCCAGTTTAACAATTGCTCGATCTTCTCCTTACCAAAAAAATGCCGCGACTCATCCAGCATCAAACCCCGCCACTGGTACCTTGGTGCATCGGTTATTTCGCAAGCCTGCAGGTTTGCCCCGGTTTGTTGCGACCTGATAAGCTGCAGCAACGAAACGATCCCATAAAATAACCCGTCGTTGCCGGCAGCGGTTATGGTAATTTTATTGGGCTGAATAGTGAGCGTGTACGCGCCATCAGGCCGGGTATCCTTAATTAGTTTAAAATCAATGGTGGCATTAGCCTCATTGGGATCGACGGCGATGGCAATGCTGTTTGTTCGCTGCAACTCCGTTTGAAGATAATTGGCCTGGGGTAACAGCGAATTATCGTTCATGCCGATGATAGCAGTACTGTCGAGGTGGAACACCCCGGCCTTCCTGGCGTAGGATTGGGGATAGGGTATGAGATTAACGTCCTGGGCGTACAAAAATTGAGAGAGCAGTAAAAATATAGCCAGGGAAAAAAATTTCATTCCACGAATATATTTCAATCAAACAAAAGATAATTAACAGCGTGGGCTGAATTAACTAACAATTGGAATAACCATCAATAATTTACTTGCCGAATGGCGGCAAGCCGATCAATTGCCGGTACAAAGGCATATCCATCCGCGGTAATAGCGGTTTGTGGAAGTTTTTACAATAGTAAACCTGCAGGGTGTACTCCGGGCCGTTGCGCATAATTTGGATATCGGGCAGTTGGGTAACACTATCGAAAAATGGTTTCACGTTCATGTCGATGAAAGGCTGGTGCTTATCACCGATGACAATGGCATCCTTGCCGACCAAGGTATTCGGGTCAACTAAAAAAGCGAGGTTGCGCGCGTCGGGATCGAAAACTATGATCGGTTTTTGCGCTTTTAATGCCCAATCAACCTTGCCTGTTAACCACCAGCGCGGGGCGCCCGCAAAAATGTTGGGGTTGTTCATCCAGCCTTCCTTTTCAAAACGGGTTTTGATGTCGGTATAGTCAACGCCCTGTATGGTTGGGTCGACGGTATCGCCATGGACGTAATGAACCAGGTCTTTGGGACCATAGGAACTCCAGAAGCCGGTGACCATATGCACGGTAAGTACCCCAAGGGTAATGACTGTAAAATATATCGAAAAATTGAGCCAGCGGCGCGTAAGCCTTTTGCCTTTACCATCACCGTTCAGGCACTTATCGATGCCGAAGCCAAGCGGCACGAAAAGCATCATATAGCCCGGCGCCTGCCAATGGAAATGATATTGCAGATCGGACCATAAGGTGACGATGGTAAAGAACACAATGGGCAAAATCGCCATCCAAAAGAAAAAACTATAAGCCAGCAATTGTTTTCGCAGCCGGTAGGATATGAATAGCTGGCGTATGGCCGGGAACCAAATCCAGGGCAGCAGGTAAGCGGCTTGTCCGGCGATACTTCTGAAAAACCAATCGAAATGGAGCTTAAAACCTTCCTTTGCACCGGCGCGTGAACTTTGGAAGACAAAAGAGACCCAGTTGTTATTATAGTTCCACCATAATATGGGCGATGCAATCAAAATCGTGATCAGAATGGCCACGTACGGGCCCGGATGCCGCAGCCAGTGCCGCTGGTTTTTGTTAGTGGCGATATACATAAATACACCGGCGAACAAAAACAGTGTGTGGTATTTGCTTAAGGTTGCAAAGCCCATGCTAACACCTACGGCCAGCCAAAGCAGCCAGGTCCGGCGGCTGTTCAGGGTCGCCCCGGAAGTTTCGGCCCGGGCGCCAACCATCAGTTCCACAATAAACCACGTGGCTAACAGCCAAAAGAACATCAGTGGTGCATCGGGCTGGTACCAGCAAGCGATGGCATAGGTAAACACCCCGCTCAAATTCATCACTACGGCAGCCCAAAAACCCGCACGGGCATTGAACAGCTTTGTGGTGACGAGGTACATCATCCACGTAGTACCTGCGAATAACAACACTGACGCGAACCGTAACCCAAAATTGTTGAGGCCGAATAATTTGATGCTTAAAGCACCGAGCCAGAAAAAGAGCGGCGGCTGATCAAAATAGCTCAGGCTGAGGTGCAGCGATCCCCTGAAATAATAGGATTCGCCGTTGCCCAAGCCGGTGTAGGCCGCAATAAAACAACGGACTATGAAGGTGAGGGCAATTAAAATGAGGGTATATGATGCCGCGTTCTTTTCGGTAAGTTTTTTCATCAGGACAGGGACCTTTTTTTGAAGAAGGACAAATCTCTAAAAAATTACGGATAATTTGGGTTTTTATTGCTCGCTTATGTCACCCCGAAATCCACTTCCCAACCCATGGCAGCTTATTGATCAGCCACACCAA
>DASRTD010000202.1:0-5236 GCA_035656115.1 Mucilaginibacter sp. | reverse complement strand
ATGCTGCCGGAACCAGCAAAAGCGGGCACATCACTTTATTGAGCACATACTGGATATTGATGTGCAACGCGTCTGCACGGTTATTGACCGGATGTGTCCCCTTTACGATCATCCAGATATTGTTCTTTATAATAAACCGGGACAAGTCTTCGACCACAAAGTTTGAAATATCAATTTCTCTGATCTCAATCTTGTTTTGACCCAGCCTATCGTTGCAGAACTTAAGCGTTTCAAGCAATCCGTGGTGCAATTCCCCATTTCCATCATTTTCGTGCCGATTTTCGGTCAATGTGTATTTGTAGGTGCTTGCACTTGTAGCAACTTTAACCTCATTCGCCAAAATGATGTGTGCCGTTTCTTTTTGCGCGATTTTTAATGCCTGCAGGGCCGCGTGCTCAGCTTCGGCAGTGTTATCATTAATAACGATGATGGTTTTCACCTCCATAATTTAACAATGTAAATCGGGGACAGATTTACCAATCAAATGTCGGCAATCGGCAGCCTCCTTTATATGACACCTGTCAGAAAAAATAGTGATGATTATCAATAACCCCTTTACCTTCGTTAAGTACTGTTAGTTTTCGGGTCAACGGGAATGTTAGCGGAAAGCATCGGGCCTATTACAAAATGCAGGAATAAAAAAGGGTAGCCTTCGGAAGACTACCCTGTCAAACCAATTATTGTACTCAATCTCAGTAAAAAGTATTTGAGATACATAAATATAGCTACATTATAAATATGGCCGCCCGGCTGCGATGACCGCATCAGGTTTATATAACAAAAATTTAAGCAGATTAAATGGTTTTTAATATTAAAATATTGATATTAAGACAGTTAAAAAGCACAACACTCGCAATTATATAGTCTTTTTTATGGTTGGCCGTAAGACATGTTTGTTAAAAAGCTTCTTTGGGGTTGTATATGCACTTTGTTTTTCCCGGATATCACAAAAAATAGCCAATTTTCTTTAAAATCTCGAATTTGCCGCCGCCGTTGCCACCGCTATCTTTGAATCGGCTGTTCCGTAGTAAAGATACCAGTTGTTTTTAATTTGGGTCAGCCCCTCGATAAAACAAACCTGGTTAACCTGCCCGGTTATTTCGTAAGGTTTTTCAGGTTTAAAAAAGTATGTATTCATCCGGCGGAGGATCCTGGTTGGGTCGTTTGCATCAAAAAGCACCTGGGAAGCATTGTAACTGCCTTCAGGAAGCCTCTTATCGCCAAATGAAACCTCATTCATGCTGTTATAAAGCAGAACAACACCGTTGTCAGTGAGTATAGCCGGCGGACCTGACTCAACCAGGTTGCTGTCAAACATACCCTGTCTTGTGGGAAGCACAACTTTTAAATCCGGAATAGTCAATGCTTGCCCTCTTAATTTCACAGGCGGTTGCTCTCCGTTTTTCATTTCCAACGGCGTCCAGTTGATCAGGTCGTCCGAGGTAGCACACCATATTTGCGAATCGCCCCAATACATCCAGTACCTGCCGTTGATTTTAACCGCAACAGGCTGTCCATCAACATATTTTGAAACCACCGAACCGGATTTGCTCCATGTAAGTGCATATTTTCCCTTATATGCCTTGCTGAAAACGCTGCCGTATTTTTTCCAGGTCAGCAAGTCGGTTGATGTCGCCACAAACAGCCGCGCGGTTGTACCGTCATAAGCGGTGTACATCATGTAATACATTCCTTTGTCGTCGCGGACCACACGCGGATCCTCACATCCACCCTCCCATTCAAATTTTTTGAATGGATCTCTTGCGGGGTAAAGTACCGGCGCAGGCATTCGTTTAAAATGCAGGCCATCATCGCTGACCGCCAGGCCTATGCGCGAGGTACCGGTCGGTTTACCAGTTTTGTCCTGCGCGCGGTAGAGCATGTATACCTTTCCGTCCTTATTTACGATGGCCGGGTTAAACACGTTCTTTTCCTCCCAAAATACTTTTTTATTTAAGATTGGGTCGATAAAGCTGCCGTTACCGGGTGTTAGGACCGGATTTATGCTGTCGATTTTGTTAAATGGAAGCAGCGCCCATATTGGATGCGAGCCGGTATCCGAACCAGGTTTTAACATCGCATTCGACGCATTTTGATGATTTTGACAGCTCATCGCCAAAACGACAGCCGGCCATAAAAAGGAGATTGAACGGATCGATAGTTTCATACTTTATTTCTTCATCACCAGTTTCTTAACAACCGAATCCCCCACCACTTTACCAAAACCGCGTGAAACCAGGCAGGAATTGTGAAAATGTATCCCCCCGTAAAAACGCGATATCGCGGTCTCTTCGGCAGCATCTCTGAACGATTTGTAGGCCAGGCTTTTTATACCAAACTGCAATTCGGTAGTATCTGTAAATGCCACATTATCGCCCAGAACGCTCGTCAGCGCCTCAGCGGCGGCGGCCGAAATGGTACAATGCCCGCAGGTGTACTCAGGGAAGGGCGGCGTTTGCAGATGAGGGCGCCAATCCCTGTCGAAATATTTGTCGATTACGGTTTCAGGCCTCACGGTTTTGTATTTGTATTTAGCTGCCCATGATTCAATAAATCCGTCAAACAGTGCAATAGATGTTTTAGCGTATGCACAAACCGTCGTAGCAAAATCAGCATGAACTTTCTCAGCGCCAATCCCAACAACGCTCATCCAGTGCCCAGGCGGCGAGAACTTTTTAGTAACGAACATCAGGTGGCCCTGCACATTCATTTTTTGCGGATTATCGTCCCAAAAATCAGCTACATGAGATTGTTCAGGGCTTAAACTATCCACGATATTTTTGCTGAGCATCACCTCTTTATAATATTGACTTTTAGGATCGGTAACATTAAAAACCGGCGGCGGCACCACGGTGTATTCTTTTGCATTATTCATGACCATTGTCCTTATTTCGCCCCAATGCGGTTCAACGGCTTCAAAATAGCCCGGCGGAGTAGGTATCCAGCGGCCGGCTGAGTCTTTCACCGCAAATTTAGAGGCGCTCCTGGTTTGCAGGTAATGGTCGCGCTTGCTCCAGGCCATAACGGATTTTGCAACCCGCATTGCATAACTTTCGGAGCTGTCGAGCATTTCGGACGACATTCCATGCGCCGCCGCCATTTGGTGAAGGCTGTCAGTATAGTATTTCAGGCTGCCTTCCGGAAAGGTAACCGCTTCGCCCACTTTGCAAAATGCGATTAATGACGCATAATAGTAATCAATAGGCTCGTTCCCAATCGGTTTTGCAACACTTTTAAATCCGTTTAACTGGCCAACAAGCGATTGATATTTGGCCGGATTGCCGGCCACCATCACTTCGTACCCGGCGATTGACGCATAAGCATAGTTGCGCGAAGCCACTGGTGGCGAAAAATTGTTCCCCATTACAACGTTGTTCAATTCAAAAACAGTCCGGCTGTACAAGCCCGGGTCATTAAATACTTTATCATAGTCAGGTTTTTTGCAGGACGAAAAAAGTACGATTGCAGGTGCAAAAATTAAAATTAAGGGTTTCATGTATTTATCAATTATCTCAAGATCATTTAACAGTATACGTTTTTTTATCTGGCCCAACGCCGGTTATAGTTACCGAATGCCAGTTTGGAGGCAAGGTGCTTTTTATTTGAACAATTCCCTGCGGGGTTATATCCAGGCCGCCAAAACCCATCAGCAAGCTTTGCACCAGGCCGCCGGCGCCAGTGGCAAAATAGGGATTTGTACCGCCCTTCGTTTCGGCAATCACCCTGAACGGCGGATTTAAGTTGGGTTCGTAGCCATCCTTAAAAAAGTGGTAGGCTTTTTCGCCGTTACCAAGTCTTGCATAGAGCAATGCGAATATACCCTCTGTCATTGCCGGAGTTCCTTCATTGGGGATGCGTGTTTCGTAATACTCCAGGTCTTTTTTTACCTGCGCCTGGTCGGTAATAACGTTGAGCGGGTAGCCAAGCAGGTTGACATCTGCTTGTTTTATCCCTTCGCCCTGGTAAGTTTCAAACTCTTTGGTCACGCCGTCCGGAAACTTTAGGATCGGGATATTTTGCTCAACCGTTTGCCAGTCAGGATCAGGGTTGAGGCCCAGTACCTTAGCTGCAGCGGTTGCGTTCCGCAAGTTGGCTATAGCCGCCGCATTGGTAAAGGCATTATTATCGACATTTTCAGCCCATTCATCCGCGGCAACCACATCCTTAATATCAAAATGGCCGGGGCCGTTCCGCTCCACCCTGCTGGCCCAAAAATCAGCCGTTGCCTGTAATATAGGCCAGCCTTTTTCCATCAGCCACTGTTTGTCCTGTGTTACGCAGTAGTATTGCCAGGCAGCAAGGGCAACGTCGCCCGTAATGTGGTGTTCAAACGGGCCGCTCAATGCCCAAACCGGCGTTTCCTCTACACCGCTGTCGGCGCTCTCCCAGGGGAACATCGCGCCTTTGTAGCCATGCTCGAATGCGTTTTGCCTTGCTGCTGCGAGACGCTGAAAGCGGTACTCGATCATTGATTTGGCTATTTCAGGATGCAATACCAGCATCCCCGGGAACATCCACAAATCTGCATCCCAAAAAACGTGACCGTTATACCCTAAACCCGAAAGCCCCATCGGCGAAGGTGAGTAGGCCGTGCCAGCACGCGAAAACGAATACAAGTGGTACAGCATGCTGTGCACGTCCTGCTGCGCCTGAGGGTCGCCGTCTATTTTTATGTCGCTTTCCCATAATTTTGCCCACGCGGCTTCGTGGTATTTTACCAGGCGGTCGCGGCCCTCCAATTTGGCGAACATGGTTAAACGTTCTGCCTCGTTCAGCGGGTCGGCGTCATGTGCTGACGTGATGGATGAACCAATCACACTATAATGATAGGTCTGCCCTGCAGGGATCTCCTTGCTGAATTGCATCCAGTGTGCATTGTTGTCTTCTACTTGATGGAGCAAGCGCGGCTCTTGCCCCTCTGGCTCATCAAACAAAAAAGTGGTAGAGGCGCATAGCTGCAATTTCCCGGTCGGGCTTTTTGCCGTGGAAGTAAGGAGGCTAATCCTGCCGTGCTTTCCGTCCACCTCGTTAAAATAATTTTGCACGTCTTTTAGCGCATCAGGGGCCTGCATTACGCTTGATGATGATATGGTAATTTTCTTTTTGGCAGTAATTGAGATGTCCATCAGCACTGTAAACGGCAGCTGCCGCAAAGAATAATAGGTATATTTTACCGATGCTTCTTCGCCGTAGTCGAAAGTAGCCATGAAGGCGGCGTGCTGCATGTCTAGTTCCT
>DASRTD010000201.1:0-15258 GCA_035656115.1 Mucilaginibacter sp. | reverse complement strand
ACTAGTTGAAGAGGGATTGTCATCAATGCCTATTCATAAAGATTGGGACCCCTTTGATTTCTATATTATATGTGACATAGCTGAAGTCCTTTGGCAGAAAGATGAAAGAATTTCAGCTAGTGATTTAATTAAAAAATTATTACAGGAGGAAGACTTTAAATTAAGTAGAAGTATTGACGATGTCCAAAAAGAGTTATTTGAATCAATGGAACTCGGAAAGGTTTATAGTTTTGGAATTTATGACTTGATGTTTTATGAATCATTTTTAGAATCTCTCTATGAAAATGCCAAAAGCAATACTAATGACACCGATTGGGAAAATAATGTAATGGATTTGCTTTATTTCTTTGATTTTAATAGTTACGAAAGTTGGTTAATTATACTGAAGAAAATCATTGAGTTAGGATGCACATCACTTTATGTGTTAAAAGCATACAACCATCTTTTAGATAATAAACCACCAATACAATTTAAAGAAATTTATATCAGTAAAAATATTTCCGTGTCAGGTTTTAGAGATTTTAAACTTGATTTAGATTAAACCTGTTAGAATAAAATAATAATACATAACACCATTGCCAATCTTATTAATATATGGTATAAATGCCTAAATATTCCTTGCACTCTTAAAAAAGCCGTTTGGTGACCAGATTTTAGATTAGATGATATAAAACCAAATATAGTCTCTGGTCACCAAATGACCAAACAATGCAAACACTTACCTTAGCAATTAAGAATCTTCACGTTCTTAATACCATTCGGGAAAATTTCGAAAATCAACAACCGCTAACGCTAAATGAACAAATATTTCTTAGCAAGTTCCTAAGTCAATTGCCTTCGGATAAGGATATTATTTCAGAACGAATCCCCTTAAATGATTCATTTAAAATCAACGTGTGGGACACAAAAGCTATTGAAATCCATTTAAAAAGTTGGATAGCCCTTTATGACAATATACCGGGTTATGATTATTGCCCCCTTTGCCTTCTTACCGGTGACGATCCTGAATTAGTACGTCAGCGTGTTATCATGGTAGCCAATTTTTCCCCGACAATGGCCTATAATTTTGGAAATGGAGAAGCCTATGAAGTTCGTCTAAAAGATGACGGCACAGCTTTTTTTTGGGTTCCTACATTAGACGATGCCGAAAGGTATCCCGAGTTGTACCACTTCACAGGCTCATGGAAAGAAGCTTATTTGCTCCTAATCGCCACCCTGCAAAAAGGTTGGCCGATGGAAGAATTCCCCGCAGAACTTCAAAAGTTTCTGCCGAAACAATGAGGTCAAAATTATCAAGCGCGGTGCCTCACAGCATCGGGCTTTTTTATTACGTCATTTTGACTTGTTTCGTCCGTTGGCATGCACATTGGCATACACAACATATGGCAATTCTGAAAATCCTTTCCCGTCATACCCCCTCGTATAAATCGCTCATTGAATATATTTTACAGGAGGGCAAAAATGACAAGCCTGAAATCTTCACCCATAATTTACGATCAGATGCAATTGCCGGCTACACCAACGAATTCATTGAAAATGAATCATTCCGGCAGCATACCCGATCTGACCAGGTATATTTATTTCATGAAATCCTGTCATTCAATGCAATGGAAGATGCGAGCAAACTAAGCCCCGAGGTCATTCAAAATATCACAAATGAGTATATCCGCTTGCGCGGACAAGAGGGGGTTATGTTAGGCGCCGTCCATAGGGATAAGGAACACGTACACGTACACATGTGCGTGTCTGCTTTAAAATTCCGGACCGGAACTTCGTTCCGGCTTTCGAAGAACCAATTGCGGGAACTGAAGGTTTCTTTGCAGGAATACCATAAACGGAGTTACCCGGAAATCTCAAAGAGCTTTCCGCAGCACGGAAACGGAAAAGCGTATGTGAAGAATTCACAATGGTACGCTTTGCAAAGACGACAAAGAAACCTGCTGAAAGACCACATCAATGACAAAGTGCGAAGCTGTTTTGAAAAGGCAGCTTCACAGAAAGAATTTCTCGAATTGCTCCGGGAGGAAAACTTGCATCATTATGAGCGCGGTGGTAAGCCCTATGGTATTGACTACGAAGATACCAAGTTTCGGTTTTCAGGCCTATTGGAGCCGGAGCAATTCGAATCTTTGCCAGTTGATTTGAATGAGGAAGAAAAAGCCCTGGCGGAAATCAGTTCCATCCGGGAAGAACGCGAGGATAAGGAGCGGGAGGAACTCGAAAGAGAGGATGAACCTGATTTCGATAGGGATGATGATGAATACTGATAGAAATGCGGTTGCAAGATAGCGTGTCCCTCCGTAGACAGTAGTCGTACCGAAGGGACACGCTATCTTGCGGGGGCAATCTGCCCCCGTACCCCTGAAATGCAACTGCGGAGTTAAAATCGTTTCGGTCGGTTTTTAATATGGATTTTAGACACTTTCCCTACCCGAACAGGCTTTGCTCCTTGTGATGCAAAGACTCCTTATATCTTCGTTGTAACTGACGCTCAACAACCTTCCGATCTGTCGCATAGTTGTTTCGGGAATGCCTGACTATATCTTCGGCCCAGGAAACGCCTGAGGCAGGCAATGGCAGGCTATTTGCGCTAAATGGTGCCGATGTGGTGCCATCAATCAACAATTTGATATACATTGCATATCGGGGAAGATTCACTAGATCTTCCCGATTGAATGTGGGCAAGAATTCGTGTTCGAGGGCACGGGCATCATTAGCGCCAATACGAAAGGAAATTAGGGTGCCGACATTGCCAAATATCGCAGCTCGGATCGGGTCGCTTAGCTGCTCAATGTATTGATGAGCCAGGAACAGGGATAACCCGTATTTACGAGATTCAGCCAAAATATCGGTAAAGGACAGGGTTATAAATGAATGCATTTCGTCAATGTAGAGATAGAACGGTGTTCTTGTTTCAAGGGGCTGTTTGGCTCTGCCTAAGGCTGCCGTTTGAAATTGAGTGATTAACAGGGAGCCTAAAAGTTGGGTGCAATCTTCGCCTAATGTTCCTTTAGAAAGGTTGACGACAAATATTTTATGTTGGTTCATGATGTCAGCAATGGAGAATGATGATGTTTGCTGACCAAACACCGCCCGTAAAATGGGATGTGTTTGGAACATCCCCACCTTATTAATCACCGGCGCGATGGCTTCAGCTCTAAACGGAGGCGGCATGGTATTAAATTCCCTAATCCAAAAGTTTCGCAATCCCTGATCGGTTATATGATGTAATACCTCACTTCTGAAAGCATAATCGGTCAGTAGGGGTTGAATGTCTAATAAACTGGCTTGCGGGTACTGCAACAGGGTCAAAATTGAGTTTCGTAGAATATGCTCCAAGCGAGGTCCCCACGAGTCTGACCATACCTTTTTGAAGGTTCCAACGATATTTGATGCTACCAAGTGATGATTGTGTTCAGGAATATCATGCAATGGATTGAAAGCAATGGGAAAATCTACATCAGAGCCGTTGAAGTAGATAACGTTCGTAATTCTTTCTTTGGGGATATAGTTTAGAATAGCTTCTGAAATATCTCCGTGCGGGTCAATGATGCCAAATCCTTTATTGTTCCTAATGTCCGAGATCGCCATGTTTAACAACAGGGTGCTTTTTCCAGAGCCGGTCTTGCCAATGCAGTAGATATGACCGCCGCGATCTTTTTCTTTGATGCCAAATCGCAAGTTGATATTTTGATAGTTCGTGACGCCAATGTATGTTATGTCATGCATAACTTCATTATATCTACGGCACTGAATGGCAGTAAGATAGGGTTATATCCGCTATTAACTTTTAAAATATTTTGTCATAAATATTTTAAAATATCGAATATTTTTTACCTAATTTTATCTTATGAAACCTGAACACTTATCGACATCTCCTTTCTCCAGTGCCGACATAACATTATTGATTATTGGATTTGGGTTTATCGCCATTGCAATAGCTGGCGGACAAATTGATTTTTCATTTATTAAAATAAAAAAGAAACTAAATAACCTTGCTCGTTTTTTTTTGGCATAACGGGGACCGCCATTCTGTGTTTTTTATTAATCGAAAACTTCGATAGAGCAAAGGCACCGCCACACCCGAAAAAAATTATTGATTCTTCACATGTCGTACATCCACCTACAACTCCAGGCAAGGGTCCTGTGCAAACGAAGAAAGAAATTAGGCTAAAAGAGGATTTAAAGGAAATAGACCATTTAATCAAAAGGGGGGAAAACCTTCAAGGTTTAATTAACCAGAACCGAGACATTAAAGACACAGCGCTAGAAAACTGGGCGGATAGTTCAAAATTGTGGCTAAGTAATGAGCAGGTTGCCAAATATGAGAATTGTCTCCGGCAATTTGGGAATGAGCAACCGTCCTGTCTCGATATGATGATAGGTCTATTGAAAGAGAAAAAAATGCATTTAAATCAATAATCCAATGAAAAAGGTAAAAAAAGTAGGGTTAGTAATATGTGTATTTATTACTGGCGTTTTCTCTAGCCAAATATTGTTAGCCCAGGCGGTGGACAGCCTTGATATAGGCGCGACTTTTAGTCCAGCCGGGTATATGGGCTGCGTTAAACAAATAAGGGTTGATGAGGGATGGACCACAAACCCACATTCGCCCCCAGTATGCTCAAAGTTCACGTACGCGATAGACTGTAATCTTAAATGGGCCGGAGTTTATTGGAAAAATATTGTACAAGACACTACAGGCGGCAATTGGGGGCAAAGTCCTGGGATGGATTTATCACACAGTAACTTTACCAGAATCACATTTTGGGCGAGAGGAGATGTCGGTGGTGAAATTATCACTTTCGGAGCATTCGGAATTGATAATACCCACGTCGACCCACAAAAATTTCCTTATAAAGATAGCTGTCCGAAAGTCTCCCAGACAGTGTCCTTAACTAGGAATTGGCAGAAATATACTATCAATTTAACTTGCCAAGACATGAGCAGTGTGATAGGTGGTTTTCTTTGGTCAGCAAGTTACACGTCAAATCCAAACGGCCTTGTTTTTTATCTTGATGATATTCATTTTGAGCGATAAGGCAAAGCTATAAATACATGGCTATATGTTAAGCGCTCTTGTTGTTAAGTTTAGAAATGGGTCAAATCTTAGTTTATAACTCTTTCATATCAATTCAATGATTTGGACACGAAATATTAGCGTTTGTCAATAGCAAGTGCTAAAAATTCCGACTTGTCTTGACATCGAGGAGAATCTATTGGCCGTCTGCCTTAGCGATTCCGTCTGATGCGCCCGCTTTGTATTCGAAAACAGGTTGATAACGGCTTCCGCCAAGCTGTGTGGCTCTTTCGTAGTCGGCAATAGCCTTCCGATAATTTACTTTTGTATTACCCAATTTATAATAAGAGTAGCCCCTGGCATTAAAGGCATCTGAATAGTTGGGGTTAATATCTATGGCTAAATCGTAATCAGCAATCGCTTCAGCATATCGAGTTAAAAGGACTTTTACTCCACCACGGCTGTAGTAATAACCGGCATCTTTTGGATTAAGAGCAATAGCTTTGTCGTAGTCGGCAATCGCCTCGGTATAACGTCCTAAGACTGCTTTTGCAATACCTCGATTACGATAAGAGTCAGCATCTTGTACGCCTAGTGCGATAACATGATCATAGTCGGGAATAGCTTCTTTAAAACGACCTATTTGCTCTTTTGCAGCTGCGCGCCCTACATAAGCTGCTGTATGATCAGGATCAATTGAAATCGCTCTATCGTAATCAGGGATGGCCGCTTCATTATGGCCTAATTTCGCTTTAGCTGAGCCACGGTTATTATAACTAACCGCATCGTTTGGATCGAGGGCAATTGCCTTATCAAAATCATAAATAGCGCTGACGTATCTGCCTATGTTCACTTTTGCTATGCCTCGATTATTGTATGCAGGAGCATATTTTGGTTCAAGGGCAATTGCCTGAGTATAATCTGAAATGGCCTCAGCGAAAAGGCCTAATTGGTCCTTCGCAAGGCCTCGATTGTAATAAGCACTTCCATCTTTAGGGTTTTGCGCTACTTCCTGATCGAAATTGACCATCATCTCCACATCAGAACTTATCTCTTTTTTTATTAGGCTGTAATTAACATCAGGAGACGAATACTCCGGATTAAGCACAATTGCTTTGTAAAAATCATCAATTGCATCGGCATAATTGTGCAAATGATATTTTGCTATTCCACGAATTCGATAAGCTTCATAACAGTTGGGATTCAAGGTTATCGCTTTGTTACAATCTGTAATTGCCGCTTGGTAGTCACTCTTTGTTAAGTTCTTGCTAGCTTTTTTGCTCAAATCATTGGCGGTTTGAGCAATAACTACGTGACTAAAAACCGATAAAAGCATCAGGATGAATAATCGTGTTTTCATTGTTTGATTTAAGTTTTAAAGAGGATTTCAAATCTACTTAAAGGTATAAACAAATATTTATAAAATATCTGCGCCATTTTTAACACATCACTTTGCGTCCGGTTTTTCTTTAATCGGTGTTCTTTTAATGTATTTGGATAATTACATGGTTTTATCGTTTTGATATTCAAAGTGTAGCTAGGCTGATAGGAAGAAATAAGGGGGGCCTAAAGTAACTACGATGGGGATACCTTATTTACATACTCTTCTATTTCTGCTATACTCTGTTGTATTTCTTTGGAATGGTAGGGTAATTCGGAAAGCCACGTGTTTAGGGCACAACATTCAACAAAACGACCCTTCAAAGCCTTAAAACCTTTTTCACATTGGTATATCAAGTCGTTTTGAAAAAGTCGGAGTTCGGAAAACACCATTTTAATAATTGGCTCTTTTTCATGCGGTTCTGCATTTTCGTACAGTAAATGAAGGGTTTTTAACAGTTCGGAAAGATTTACGATATTTCTAATATTTTCCTTCACAGGAGCACCCACGGAGCTTTCCTCGTTTTGTATTTGAAGTAATTGATCGGTTAGCTTTTCTTTTTCTTCAAGCAGAGCTTCTGGTGAATATACCACCGTTTTGAGAAGATTTAGCTTATTCGCATCGAGATAATTCAAATCTTCGACAATCTTTCTCTTTTTACGTTCACGTATCTCAGATAACCTAACGTTTTCTGACTCCAAAAACTTTATTTCATCTGTTTCAGACTTAGATGCTATTTCTTCCAACTCACTTTCAGTAAAGCACAAATTCCACATCATGCCGCCGACAAGTTGTTCTATTGTGGCGTAATTAAAGCTTTTACAGTCGTTGGAACAACCAGTTAGGCAATGAGCGCCGTAATAGACGTTCCCCTTCTGTATATAAGGGGTATAGACACGTTTACAGGCATTGCAACGGAACATTCCCCGCAGTGGATATGTTATCTTATTGCTGTACTTAACGCTTACATTTTTTCGTCGCAAAAGCTTCTGTACATTATTAAAAAGGTCATCCGCCACTATAGCTTTATGACTGCTGCTTTGTACATATTCGCCGTTATTCCCCCTGACTTTACCGGTGTAAAATGGATTGGTTAAAATTTTATGGATGGAATCTTTCGTTGGCAAGTGCGATACTTTTGGAATATCAACCAGCACGTCATCTTCTTCATCTTGAAGCTTCTCTGCTTTTGTCCGCTTCCTTCTCATTGGGCGCATGGTAAACCCCTGCTCAATTGCCCATCCTCTAATTTCAGACAGGGTCCAGTTCCCGCCAGCATACAATTCATACATTTGCTTAATAATGGGAGCTCGTACTTTATCTATTGGTTTTTCTTGCATCGTTCCAATATTTAAATAGCCTACTGGCGCCATGTACGTACAGACGCCTTTTTCTCTTTGGAAATAGATATTTAACGAAACTTTCTCACTGGTTACGCGCGAGTGATGGGCAGCAAACATGCCGTCAATATCCATGTGAAGGGCTCCCGAACTTGTTTTATCATACGTAGCCAAAACGAATCTAAAATCAATACCACTTTTCATTATCTTTTGAATAACGGCTTTGTCTGAATCGTTCCGGCATATTCTGTCCCAACACAAGACAATCACGCCTTTGAAGTATTTTTTGCTTAGGAATTGGGCAAGTTTGTAAAACTTCGGTCGTTCTATGCGGTACTGTACAAAGCCATTGTCTTTAAGTAACAAATCATCATTTTCCTTGAAAGCTGAATGCTTTTCAGAAATCATACCATTGACACAAAAACCCTCAACAGATATTTGAGCAATGGAAAGTCGCTCACGGAATGCAAATCGGGAATTTTCAGATCGTTGATATTTGATAGAGTTTTTTTGGTTTTCAGGTTCGTCAGTGCTTCTGCGGTTATATATTAAATACTGCCCGCAGTATTTGCCGCTTTCAATTTCCTTGATCACATTTTTGTATCCTTCGTTTGGGTTCATACTTTATGCTGCCATCGGGGGCGATGAGCTTACCATCAATTATACTATATCCTTCGCTGACAAGTCGATTGTAGATTGGCCGTAAAACATTTCCAAGTTTTATCAAGCTATCTATGGTTTCTTGCGAAAAGTAACAGCCGGCAGGCACGTCCGGCAATGGTTCGTCATTGTCTGCCGGAATGCATCGAAGAATTTTTGTTCTGAAATATTTGCGCTTAGCCATGGCACCATTTTAGAATGTGCAATGGAGAAAATAAGATAGGGTTGAGATCAAATTGCACTACGCCCTACCCTTATGTCTCTCTCAATTTTTTTCTACAATATTTCTATGGAAATATGTCGGTTTCCTTTTAGCAAAACTTTACTTATCACAATGTATACTTAACAATGTGGTGGCGCAACGCCACCGCCCGTTTTACGAAGACATCCTGCATGTCTTTTCTTGTTGCCCATTTTTATAGAAATCGGAATTGTATCGATTCGAACCGATTATATAGATACGATTCGATATCGTCGATCTGTAAAGGCAGCATATTATCAACTAGCTCTTTGACAAATGAAGAATTACGAGCCTCATGAAATACGGCTAGCCAATGAGTTAGCCGAAACGTTAAAAGATAGAGACGCATTGCCGTACTACCTTTCCTTAACCAAAAAGTACCATGCCGACCACTTGCGAAAGGTGTTGGCCAAAGTGATGTCTATCGAAGAATCCCACATACGGAAAACGCGAGGTGCGTTATTTACCTATCTGGTCAATCAACAGCATGGACAAAATCACGCTCGGTCTTAGTTTTAGCACCCGTATGTTGGGCATGGCAGTATTCAAGGAAAACACCCTTATCGATTATTTCTTGAAACTCAATAAAGCAAAATGGTCGGTAGAAAAGCGTGAATACATCCTTGCAAGCTTGGCCTCATGCCTGGAGCACTATGCAATTGCTGATGTTGTAATCTTAATGCCCGAAAATCACTGCCTGACAGAGGAGTTCAACAAATTACTTGGCGCGATTCAATCCTTTTTTCAGGAATATAATGTACCGACTATTTTGTATGATGTTAGGGATATATACCACGAATTTGGGAGCCCCGTACGGCGGACCCGCAACTCACTGATGAAGCATCTGGTTATCTTTTATCCCGAATTAGACAAGTATTACCAAAAAGAGTTGACAAACAAAAACAAATACTACATCAAACTCTTTGAAGCGGTTGCGGCCGGAGGACATCACTGGCTCAAGCAAAATCAGAAATAGCAAAAAGCAGGGCATAACCCTGCTTTTTGTATGTGACACACCCCCTCTCTTATTTGTCAGTGTATTGAAAGCTACACTTTAGAAAACATTCATTAACAAATAAATAAACAACTAAATGAGCACATTAGCACCACACACCGAACAACGGGCTATTGAAATACTGGCCCAATGCCTGCCGTACTTCGAATTACTTGCCAATCTCAAAATGACAGCAGAAGATGATTTTGATGCCAAGCAAGCCGAAAACTTCTTACTCAGGATTACCAAAGGCATCACTTACGAACTGTCAGACGTCCTCACTATCGATTCAGTATCTTTTATTACCGAAGATTTGTATGTGTTAGTCCAATGGCCCTGGGTACAAGAATTGATGGGGTATGAATGGTTTCAGCAAGACTGTTATTTGCAACAGGCGTTTGATGACCAAGAGTATCTTTCATCAGCCTATTTCGTTCCTGTGACACGCGTCATCGAAATTAATCAACCAGGGTAATACATGGTTTTACCCAACGAGTCTTATTTCATTACACCCTCCCTTATTTCAACCCTCGATTGAATTTATACTGAATAAAACATTCATTCACAACTAAATAAAATCGTATGAACACGCAACATTTTGATGTATTCGCCATCATCACTGATCGCATTATTGATCAATTAGAAAAACAATTTATTCCTTGGCGGAAGCCGTGGACTGAAGGTGGTCACCCGCAAAACTTATTTACCAAACGGCCCTACAATGGCATGAACACCTGGCTGCTAGGATCGCTGGGCTATGCTCAAAACTACTTCCTCACCTGGAATCAATTAAAGGCAGTCGGGGCCAGTGTCAAAAAAGGTGAGAAAGGGACGATGGTCGTATTCTGGAAACGCTTGCCACCAGACACGTCTAAAGACAATGCCGAGCCGCAACAGGTTAAATCGGTATTACGCTATTACTTTGTCTTTAACATCGCTCAAATTGACAACTTACCCGAGGTGCTTTCAATTCCTTATCCACCCGATACCATTAACCAATTGAGTGCCTGTGATGAGATCATTGAAAGGATGCCAAACCGCCCTACCATTAAACACGCCAAGCAGAAGGCGTATTACGACCCAATTAAGGACTATATCAATATGCCTAAGCAAGGGTCATTTGTTACCCCGGAGAGCTATTATTGCGCTTTATTCCATGAACTCGTACACAGTACCGGCCATCAATCTCGATTAAACCGCAAAGAGATCGTTGAACCGAATAAGTTTGGTTCCGAGCCATATAGTATTGAGGAATTGACCGCCGAAATTGGCGCCTGCTATCTTAATTCCGTTTCAGGGATAATCAACAAGGAATTTGATAACAGTATGGCTTATATTCAAGGGTGGATTAAGGCGTTAAAGAATGATAAGCGGATGATTGTGTATGCTAGTGGACAAGCGCAGCGGGCAACTGACTATATCTTGAGTATACTGTCATACGAGAAAAGCGAGGAAATGATTATTGAACAAACAGAAGAGGCCCAGTGATGGGCCTTTTTACTGCAATTAGAATCCGTCGACATTAATCATTGTTAAAAAAAAGTAACTCTTCAAACAGATTCGCTAGAAAAGCCCAGATGTTACGGCCCATCAATCTTTCGGCGCATCTGAGAACAATTAGGAATCGGTTATTGTTATTATTTTAAAACTGTCCGGGCGCAATAGAGTTAGCTTTTTCAATTCGTTTTTTAACAAATATTTCTGAGTGTTATTTAAAAAATCTCAATTTATGTTAAGTGTTCGCACCTAATCCTTTTTAATATTTTAATCCAATTTTGTTTAACAGTGTGAGTTTACCGGTAACAATTTCAGCTTCTACTACAATGCCATCTGTCAATCTGCTTTTGGCGCGTATACGGGCGATATTATCGGCAGGGAATGTGACTTCGGCAACATAAAAACCCGAACTTGCAGGCATTTTGGAGACGAAATCTAATTTTCCTTTCAATGTCTCATAATTCTCAATTCTCACATTCACACATTGTCCTTCCCTGACCTTAGCCAACTCACTAGTTGTAATGTTAATTTGACCGTAAAATTCATTGTTGTTAGGCATTACATAAAAAATCCTTTGACTTGGTTTTAAATTCATGCCTTTTTTCAATATATCGCAAAAATACACGTGGCCAGAAATTGGAGACAACAAGACATTCACGGGTTCCACTTTTTCGAGTTCCTTTATCACCGACTTACTCAAAGATTTTAGACTATCAAAATTCAACCTTTCGGTAACTCCACCTTTTCGTATGTTCTCACGCTGTTTTCCCAATAAATATCCCGCATAAATTTGTTCATATTGTGATTGGAATAAACCTAATTTCAAATCCTTAGGATCTGTAAGCGTTATTGGTCTTTTTTTGTTTTCAGCATCTAGATCAAGTGTTTTTAATGTTCTTAATATAGAATAACAGTCCGAGTAATGATTTAAAATTGCTAGCGGCTGTCCTTTTCGTACTATTTGATTTTGGTAAATTAGTACACTGTCAAGTAAGCATTTATCTGTACATGACACAAATGCACCAGCATTAAGGGCTTTTATTTTTAATTGAACATGGATAGACTCCGGAAATTTAATGGTTGCAGAAAACACCACGATGATTACTATAATAGAAAAAATTAATAAACTTCCACTGCGGACGAGCCAAGACGGTGTCTTACCTATTACTTCTTGCAGGTCATAGCTATGCTGATTTTCATTATCGTTCTGGCTTGGCATATCTCATTAATATCTATTTATTATCTAAGTTAGGCACCCAGTTCTAATTGATTTTTAACCAGGTTATAGTAAGGACCTCTATTTGAAGTTAAGATCGAATGAGTTCCTTGCTCTATTATCTTGCCTTTTTCAAGTACAATAATATTATCTGCATTGTTGACAGTACTTAATCGGTGAGCAACAATAACTACGGTTTTACCATAAAAGAATTCTTGAAGCGAATTCATAATAATCAATTCGTTATTAGCGTCAAGCGCATTTGTCGCTTCGTCAAAAAAAAGATATTCTGGATTTTTGTAAACAGCCCTCGCTATCAATATACGCTGTTTTTGTCCCTGACTAATTCCATTACCTTCAGGTCCAATTTTTGTGTTTAAACCCAGAGGTAGATTCTCAATAAAATCAATAAGATTGGCGATTTTAATAGCATCGTTTAATTTTTCAGGATTAACAAATTCTTCACCAACTGCAATATTTTGTTCTATGGTCGCTGAGAAGATAAATCCATCTTGCATGACAACCCCGCATTCATCTCTCCATACTTTATAAGAAATGTCGCGAATACTTGTATTTCCAACATTAATTTCCCCCACTTGAGGGTCATAAAACCTTAGTAATAGTTTCAAAATCGTAGTTTTTCCACTCCCACTCATCCCTACTATCGCAGTGGTTTTACCTTCAGGGATGACTAAATTGATTCCTGTGAGTACGGAATAGTTCCCTGAGCCAGGGTAAGAAAATGTCAAATCACTGATAAACAAACTTTTGTCGCGTGGCAAACAATTTTTAACATCCTTATTGACTTGTTGCTCGTCGGGCAAAGCGTGGATTTCATTTAACCTTTCAAGGCTAATTTTGGCATCCTGAAAGCTTTGAACGAAAGTAATGATTTGATCTAACGGACCATTAAGCTGTCCAATGATAAATTGCAATGCCACCATCCCTCCGAATGTCAACTCCCCAGAAATGACGGCCTTAACACTCAAAAAAGTGATAAGAAGATTTTTAAATTCGTTTATTAGACTCGCTCCGCCGTGTTGGTATTGATTTAATTGTAAGCTCTTTAAATTAAAGTTAAAAAGCATCGCTTGGATATTCTCCCAATCCCATCTTTTTTGCTTTTCACAGTTATTTAATTTTATCTCCTGCATTCCAGATATAAGTTGTACCATGCTGCTTTGATTTTTAGCCGATATTTCAAAGCTTTTGTTGTTCAGCAACCTTCTGTTCTTTAGGAAAAACATTATCCATCCCATGTATAAAGTGCTGAAAATTAAGAACACTAGGAATATCTGGACATTGTAATAAACCAGAACAATACTAAAAATCAATAAATTTAAAATCGAAAACATACTTGTTAAGGCAGACCCTGTTAGAAAAACCTCAATGTTTCTTTGATCATTCATTCGCTGCATGATGTCGCCAGTCTGCTTTGTGTCGAAAAAACTAATCGGAAGCCTCATTAATTTAATGAGAAATTCGGTTAAGATTGAAACACTAATTCTTGTACTTATATGAAGCAAAATCCACGACCTCATATATTCTAAGCTTATTCGACCTATTATGAGGGTGGCTTGCGCTATGAGAATGACTACTATGAAATTAATATTGCGAGTGGAAATCCCAACATCTACAATTGATTGAGTTAAAAAAGGAGTGATTAGTTGAATAATACTTCCCGTCAATAAACCGAATAATAATTGGATAAATAATTTTTTATACGAAACTACGTGACGTAAAATACTTTTCCATTTGACTTGCTCACCCTCCTCCTCAGCGAGTTCGTGAAAAATATTTGTTGGAGCCAGGAGCAATACTACACCAATCTTATTTGTGACATCGCTAGCCCAACTGCGAACAAATTCTGCCTCCGAATAATTTATGATTCCTAGCGATGGATCACCGATGGTAAATTTTTTATTTTTTATGCGATATAAAACAACAAAATGATTTTGGGCCCAATGCAAAATACATGGTAGTTCGACATTTTTTAGCTGTTCAAGGCCCCGCTTAACGCCACGGCATCTAAATCCAATTTTTTCAGCCGCATCACTAATGCTCAATAACGACACCCCATCTCTGCTAATATCACACAATGCTCGTATCTTTTGTAAACTATAATTTCGCCCATGATATTTAGCGATCATCCTTAAACAAGTAGGACCGCAATCCATCATGTCAAATTGCTTAAAAAACGGCCATCTCATAGTTTAAAGGGTCACTGAAAAAGGACAACTGATTTAGGTTTCATATTTCGCTTTTTTTATAGTGTTACTCGGTCCTTAAGCTGTTGATCGGGTTATTTGAAGCTATTTTTATAATTTGATAGCCAATTGTAACCATGGCAACAAAACAAACAAGAACGTTCGATGCCAAAAATATCCATAAGCTGATTCCCATTCTATAATAAAAATTCTGTAGCCAGGCATGCATGAACAGAAATGAGATGGGCGAAGAAACCAACGCTGATATGAGAATCAATACTAAGAAATCGATCGTCACCAATTTAAATATGTTATACAGACTTGCACCCAAGACTTTTCTTATGCCAATCTCTTTTTTCCTTTGTTCTACTACAAACGTTGAAAGAGCATAAAGTCCCACCAGGGCCAGAAACAAACTTAAAATTGAAAATAACTTAAAAATATTTGCCAACCGATTTTCGTCGGCATATTGATTGTCAAATACATCATCTAGAAACACATAGTTAAAAACTTCTTGTTGACCATAGCTATCAAATAAATCTTTAATTTTCGAAATTGTCAAATGTCCATCGGCATTTGTATTTAATTTTACGAACATGACACCGCCAAGAGTGCTCCAGTTTTGAGTTGTGTCATCGGAAAAAACCATCGCTATTGGTTTAATTCCACTTTGAAGAGCACTAATATCAAAGTCCTGTATTA
>DASRTD010000200.1:0-37785 GCA_035656115.1 Mucilaginibacter sp. | reverse complement strand
GTTTTAAAATATCATGGCAGGTTGTATATGTCCAAAGACGCCCGTATGAAACCCGAAATGCTGGCAGCAGGTTACCCGGACCTGGAAAAGTTTAAGGCCATTGTTAAAAAATATAATCCCGGTAACAAGATACGTTCTGTCCAGTCTGACCGATTATTGTTAACTTCATCCAGCTAAATTATCGATGGAAACCGTACTTATCCTGGGCGCAACTTCTGACATCGGTATCGCGATAGCCAAAAAATTTGCATCCGAAAAATATAACATTCAGCTTGCCGCCCGAAACCCGGCCCAACTGGATCCGTTGAAGTCAGACATAAAGATAAGGTACGGCGTCGAATGCGATACATTTGCTTTCGACGCATTGCAGTTTCGTTCGCATGCGCTTTTCTTCGAAACGCTCGATCCGATGCCCGAAGTTGTTGTATCTGTTTTTGGGGTAATGGATGAGGAGGAAGATGCTTTTGACAACTGGGCGCTTGCCCAGCGGATGATCGATACTAATTACACCGGGGCCGTGTCCATCCTGAATATCGCTGCCAAACATTATAACGAACAAAAAAAAGGCGCCATTATCGGTATCAGCTCTGTCGCTGGTGATCGCGGACGGGCAAGCAAACTGATCTATGGTAGTTCAAAAGCCGCTTTTAACGCCTATTTGTCGGGACTTAGGAATAAATATTTCAAAGCGGGCGTTCATGTGATGACCGTTAAACCAGGCTTTGTTTATACCCGCATGACCGAAAACATGAAGCTTCCAAAGCTGCTTACCTCGACACCGGATGAAGTTGCTGAAATAATTTATTCGGGCTTTTCGAGAAAGAAAAACGTTATTTATGTTAAATGGTTCTGGCGGTATATTATGCTGATTATTAAAAGTATTCCCGAATTTCAATTTAAAAAAATGAAGCTGTGAAGCGTATCGCTTTTTTCGATTTCGACGGCACAATCACCATTAAAGACAGTCTTTTTGAGATGATAAAACATCAAAAAGGGAAAACAAAGTTTTTTGCCGGCCTGCTGATAAATGCACCAGTGCTTATTGGTCTGAAAGTAAAGCTAATTTCTAACCAGCGCGCCAAAGAGCAAATACTCAAATATTTCTTTAGAGGGGCAGAATTATCCGCCTTCCAGGAAGGTTGCGACAAGTTTGTAACCTGGCGGCTACCATTAATCGTGCGCCCCGGGGCGCTTGAAGAGATCAGTAAACTAAAGGAGTCGGGTTTCGAAATTGTTGTAGTATCTGCCAGCGCCGAAAACTGGATAAAAAAATGGGCTGATCAAATGGGTCTCGGTTTAATATCAACACAACTCGAAACAACCGGCAACAAACTCACCGGCAAAATAGCCGGCAAAAACTGCAATGGCGAGGAAAAGGCTCTCCGGATCAGGGCCGCTTACAACCTTGACGAATTTGATGAGATTTATTCCTATGGCGATTCCAGCGGCGATAACCATATGCTCGCGCTTGGAACCAAAGCTTTTTACCAGCCATTCAGGTAGTCAAACCTACTTTTTAATGCCGAAGGACAGCAAAGTATAGCTGCTATTTTTGTAGATCACGCTGCTGTTTGCAAACGATGGCTGGCTGTAATATTTGTAATCGGCATTTGACAGCAGCACATCAGACACTTTATATGCCGAAAACATATTTTTTGCCGTATCCGGCGTCGTCGTGGTCAAAAAACTAAGCATTTTAACCCGGTCGCCCTCGCGCTGATCATAGCTCACATATGGGTTTGAAAAATACGTTTCAACCGAAACCATCTTTATCCCGGTCGGCATTACCGGGAACAGCGATAGCCCGTGCGGGCAGAGCAGCACATTATCCAACGGCACATTTTTGACGATATAGTCGTAAACCGCCAGTTTATCAGTTTCTTTTTCCTTGTTCAACGCCTCCTGCCTCAAATCAGAAAAATCCCAGCGGTTGCAGTAGACGGGGTAATAGCCAAGCATATAAAGCAGCACCGCAAATACGAAGAAGTTTTCCGCGAATTTTTTGGGGAATGGTTTTGAGGATCGCCTTGCGAGCCATTGTGACGCCATATTGAGGAGGGAGATAAATCCAAACCCGAAAAAGATGGATTGCAATGCCTTAAAATAAAAGAAATAATGAAAAGCCGGTATGGTGTCGGGCAGGTTGTGGTGGATGATCTTATCGACCGTAGGAACAGCTGATTCATACAGATACATCACCAGTGTTACGCCAAGCCAGCACCAGATGATTTTTCTCAAAACAGGGTTCTTAAAATTTTTATAGAACCATATAAACCCGATAATGGAAATGATAAGCGCGAAGGTAACATTCAGCTTAAGCAGTGTAAATGTTTCCTTGCGGGCAAAAATGCCGGGTGCGCACTCCAGGATGATCCGGTTTACAAAATGAAGGTGGTATTTCCCATAAACGTAATACAACATCGGGAATGCGAAAATGATGAAGGGGATAACCGTTGCTGCGCCTTGCAAAAAGTAAGTGCCCACCAGGTTATATTGCTTATCCCTGAGGGCGATGAGCACCTTTTGTCCTTGCATGATCAGTAGGATAAATACCATGATAAACACCGGCGCTGAGTGGCCGAGGAAGGTGAGCCCAAGTACAGCCCCGAGAACAATGAACCATGACATTTTCTGGGAGTTGAACGCCTTGTAACAGCAAAGTATCGACAGGTAAAATAACCACTGTGTAGCAGTATCCGACACCATCCAGGGTGAATAGGTGGCGGCTCCCCAGCAGGGTAAATTGCCGGCAATCAAAAAGATAAAGCAAAGCAGCGACGCCAGTGCGGTTTTATAATCGAACAGCTTTATCAGCACAACAAAGAAAACGATTGGGTTGATGAGGTTCAGGAATGCCCCGCACCGGGCCACTACCACGTTAATAGGCCAGCCCGAAAGTTTTACAATCAGCGTCTCCGAAAGGAAGATGACCGGGTTATACCACATGTATTGACCAGCCATGCTGGGGTCCTGGCCATAGTGACCGTTTAAAGTAGCACGGATGTAGGCGATGTCTCTGTCGAAATCGGGCTCCGAGGCCCAGTGAAGATCATGAACGCATTTATAACATTGGATAAACGCGGCCAGCAGCATGATAATGCAGGCGAATATGTACCGGGAGTTGTCCTTGTTCGGCATTTAAAGGGTATGGGAATTTTATAAAAAGGGTATAGCTTAAAAGAGTAAAAATAAGCACTTTGCAGATATACTGTTGACTGTCAGCAGAAAGTTACACGTATTATTATCCACAAACCGGTATTATTCCACAAGTTTGTTGATCAGCGCATATTGTAACAACATAATGGTCTTGGCATCTTTTATTTCGCCCGTGTTCACCATCTCCAGAGCCCTGGCAAAGGGTATTTCAAGTACCTTAATGCGTTCGTCCTCTTCGGCAATACCTCCGCCGTCACTCACCTTCATGTCCTGGGAATACTCAGCCACAAAAAAATACAATATTTCCGTTACCGAGCCGGGCGACATGTAAGCTTCAAATACCTTTTTAATATCGTTTATCTTATAGCCGGTCTCTTCTTCGGTTTCGCGTTTGATGCAGTCTTCCGGGTTATCTCTGTCCAATAATCCCGCACAGCATTCTATCAACATGCCGCTTTCGTTGCCGTTGATATACGTCGGCAGCCTGAATTGCTGCGTTAGCACCACGGTTTTAAGGACTCTGTTATACAGCAGGATAGTTGCGCCGTTTCCACGGTCGTATGCCTCGCGATTTTGCAGAAGAACGGAACCATCACTTTGCGTGGCTTCGTAAGTTACTTTTTTTAGCGTATACCAATTATTTGAAAGGATTTCAGTTTTCAGGATATTAATTTGGCTCATGGCGTAGAATTTATGTCTTCTGTTTGCTTGAAAAATGAAAATGACGAGTTGCCATAGCGGCGTTGCTCTGTAAACGCCGGATGCCTGCTTAAATTTTGCATGGATTGATGCTCAACGATGAGCAAACCGCCGGGCACGAGCAGGCCTCCATCAAATACAATCCGGGGAATTTCCCTTAGCTTATCTAAATCGTAGGGCGGATCAGCAAATACCAGGTCAAACTGGTCCGTTTCATGCCGCAGATATTTAAAAACGTCGTCGTTAAAAACCTTGATGTTTTCGATTTGATGCTGGCGAGCAATATCTTTCAGGTAGTGAACGCAATGAATACTCCGGTCTACCGAAATAACCTGGCTGGCTCCCCTCGACGCAAATTCCATGGAGATATTGCCGGTGCCGCTGAAAAGGTCGAGCACACGTATATTTTCGAACTCAATTTGGTTTTGCAGGATGTTAAATAAGGCTTCTTTAGCCATGTCGGTCGTCGGGCGCACCGGCAAATTTTTTGGAGGGTTAAGCCTCAGTCCCTTTAATTTCCCGCCTATGATCCGCATAGCGACAATGCCGACAGCGATAAAAGCTTGTGTGAAGGGATTTGCCCCGGTAGTTCGAGCACTTTAACGCGGTTTATTTCGATCTTCGGAAAAAAATCGCCGAGGCGCCGCATATTCTTATCGTCAACAATAATATCGCCGCTCAAAACCAGCGTTGTTTCCCGTGGCTTCAGGTTTAACTCTTCGCAAACGAATGAAGTAAAATACACCAATTCCTCCTCATTTTTAAATTCAAACGAATTGTAAAACCGAATGCTTTTGCCATGGAAATAAAGGAACTGCATTGCGTTTTTACCGATTTCAATATAAAGGTCACTGCTCGAAGGGCGGCTTTCAGCGATTCCCCGGATCCATCCGCGAGCACCGTAAAAGGTATTTTCAAAACCGAATTTCTCTACTGCCGAGGCAATGTGTCCCGGAGTTTTGTAGATAATATTATTTTCATCGTCAAGCGCCTGGGCAAATACCTTTTCGTCAGGGCGTACATCCAGCAAGCGGGCAAAATCTGCCGCATGGCCTTCAGCGAACAAACTTTTCGGAACCAGGCTTAGACCGCTTGCCGGTAAACCGATAACCACCTTTTTGTATGTTGCCGTAAGTATTTCGCTCAATTTTTTGGGGTGCGCCAGTTCGTCAAGGTCGCAATTTTGTGCATAAACCAGCAACCGTTTTTGGTGAACAAAGGCGTAGCTAAATGAATTTAGGTCGACCTGTAAAAGCAAGGAATAACTGTAAGCCTGGTACAGGTTAAAGCTATTGTCGGTATAATTGTTATTGTGATCGTACATGCAGCTATGCAAAAGTAACTATTTTTTGTTACTTGCTGCCTGCAATATTTAGCCCGCAGATATTTATGATTCAGCTGTTTTTTGCCCGGAGCGGCATTGTCGAATGGGCCCCAAGGTCCAGTTTAAATCCTTCATCCGTACTGCTGCTTGCCTTACGTTTGTCCAACAAACCCATGATAATTGGCTGCACGTGGTTCTCAAGCTGGTAGGTGGTCAGCGCAACTACAGGAAGTGTCACCAGCACATATAAAGCGATATTGTGGATGAGCAGGGAAAACATAAATACAATTGGGAAATGGGTGATGTACAGTGAATAAGAATGTTTGCCTAACACAGTGCCACCTTTGTTTACCAGGCTGATGATCTTTCGTTTGGCTTTCGAAATATGGATCAGGTAACCTATCCCAAGGTACGCATAAGGCAGCGTGCTGTAAACCAAAGCATTTTTTAGGGGCATATAGCGCATAGTTAGCGCACATGCTACGATAAGCAAGTGGGGGATTACGAGGTAGATGAGCTTTATTTTATAGCCCGAATAAGGCAGTTGCAGGCAGTAACGTAAAAACGGAATAGCGAATAATGAAAGGATAAAATATTTAAAAGGGTCGTAGAAGTTATCGCTAAAGTGCATCCGCGAAATAAGCGGGAGAATGCCGAGGCAAAAGAACGCGGCGTTTCTGTCAGCATAAAAAAAGTTCCGGTATTCGTAAATATAATAGCCCACCAGCCATATGGAAGAGAACGCCAGTATGGCGATGATGTGAAAGAATACGTCTTTTTCGACTTTCAGGAAATATAAAGGGATGGAGATCAGCGCGATCAAAAACCAATAAAATATAGCTTTTTTTTGATTTCGGCCAATGGTCATAGCAAAAAGTATGTAAAAACCCATCTCGAACGACAGTGTCCAAACGGCCAGGTTGCTTTGTATGCTCGGCACGATATAACCCATATAATCGCTCATGGTGCTAAGCATGAAAAAATTGCCCAGGCTTGTTTTTCCCGAAGGGAAAGGTCTGCCGGTAACAAATAATGCAAAAAATGCCAGCAGCATTCCGGCGATGAAGAGGGGGTAAATACGTATAAACCTGTTTTTTAGAAATTCCTTTGCCGGTTTTGGCTTGCGGCTTTCAGTTAAGTTGATGACGATCCCTGACAACATGAAAAAGATCATCAGCGCATCGGTGCCCCAATAGCCTGACAATTGGGTTGGATGCCCCGTTGGTGCGAGAAAAGCGATATGCCAGCCCAAAATAAAAACGGATGCGGCACCCCGGAAAAATTCCAGATAAAGTTTTTTCATGCTATAGTTTGAGCCTTCGTTGTATACGAAAACCCATGGGAAAGGTTGCGTCAAAGGAAACGGCAGACCGGAGAAGGCAGCGATCACACAACGGGCTGGATGATTTATTTATAACTTTACCCCATTCGCGTAAATAATGCCGGCAGACGAACTTCGAAAAGCCTTTCCCCATGAGCCAACCGGGCAGCAACTGCAGCTTTTTGATAAGCTGCATAGCTTTTTGGTGAGCGACGATGGCGATGAATGTTTTATCTTAAAAGGATACGCGGGCACCGGAAAAACCACCATCGTCGGCGCTTTGGTTAAGGCCTTGCGTGGCTACAACTTCAAATCGATTTTACTGGCGCCTACAGGTCGGGCGGCCAAAGTAATCACAGCTTATTCAGGCCGTAAAGCGTTTACCATTCACAAGCGCATTTACCGAAAAAAATCAGCACTGAATGTAGATGAAGGTTTTTCGCTTGGCGATAACTTGGCCGACAATACGCTTTTTATTGTGGACGAAGCCTCGATGATCAGCGACGAGATCGGTTTAAACCACCGCGCTTCCCTGCTCCTCGACCTGGTTAACTATGTTTACAACTCCAAAAACTGCAAACTGATGCTGGTAGGCGATACCGCCCAGTTGCCGCCCGTCGGCTCTGAAGACAGTCCTGCCCTCGATATTAAGCTGGTGAAGGACAAGTTCGGCTTGGATGTTTTTAGCTTTGAACTGACCGACGTAGTACGCCAGCAAAAAGACTCGGGCATTTTGTTTAATGCTACTAAGGTTAGAGAGATGGTCAGAAAAAAAAGGGAGATGATGCCGAAGATAGTCACCAAAGGATATAAAGATATTTTTCGGATGGGAGGAGAAATGCTGGTGGAGGGGCTGCACTATGCCTACAACAAATACGGCGACGATAACGCGATCATTATCTGCCGCTCAAACAAAAATGCCAATGCCTATAATCAGCAGATAAGGGGTCGTATTTTATACCGTGAAGAGGAATTAACGGGCGGCGACCAGGTAATGGTAGTAAAAAACAACTATTTCTGGTTGCAGGACCAGGAAGAAGGAAGCACTAATTTTATCGCTAACGGCGACATCGCCCGCATAAAGCGGGTTCGGCGGATAGAGGATATGTATGGCTTCCGCTTTGCAGATATACAACTGGAGTTTACCGATTACGCCGAAGACCCGGTTATAGAGTGTAAGGTACTTCTCGACACCCTTTACACCGAAGCACCGGCTTTGCCCGCCGATGATCAGAAACGATTTTACCAGGAGGTGATGAAGGATTACGACCACATCCCCAGTAAGCGCCTGAAATGGGAAGAGCTTAAGAAAAACCCCTATTATAATGCGCTGCAGATAAAATTTGCTTATGCCATTACCTGCCACAAGGCCCAGGGCGGCCAGTGGAATGCCGTGTTTGTTGACCAGGGTTATCTGACCGAAGAAATGGTGAATACCGATTTTCTGCGCTGGTTTTATACCGCCTGCACGCGGGCCACGCAGGAACTGTTCCTGGTTAATTTTAACCAGAAATTTTTTGTGGGAGAAGACAACTGACCGGTAACCGGCATAAATTATTTCGGTTTTATTTGTGGGAAAGGATACCTGGAGTTCATAATAAGCGGCAGGATGCCTTTGTCATAGTCGAGTTTCTTATTTACATCCCTTTTAACATTGTCCATGCTTTGTTTGGAAAGCACCCAGTCCAGCGGCACCTCGCGCTGGTCTTCATCCAGCGGTTCATCGATAACAAGTCCGCCATTCTCCCGTTTTCCCCGCGCCGTGTTAAAATGCCTGGTGAGCCCGTTAAGCTGCTGAACCGCCATATAGGTGCGCCCGATTCGGGTGTTAAACATGCCTAAAACTATTTCGGATATTTCATTTGCAAAGCTCACATCCCGGGTTTGATTGCCCGGGCTATTGCTGAACCGCAAATAAATAACCACAGGGTAAATCTCCTTGCTAAGCGAATCAGCCCTTACCTGGTAAAGCAACTCCTCCATGCTTGCGGCGCCGGTGTTTTCATAGTAGCCGCCGTCCACATAATGAAGTTTCCGATTATAAAAGGCGTTTTTTTCACGGATCATGCCGCCGGGCGAAGTAAGCGGAAAGCGGCTGCTGAAATTAATTGCTGTGCTGTAGTTAACGCTGGTATCGTGCATTTTTATGCGGAGCAGGTCGCGCTGTCGGGCGAAAATGATATTGCCGGGAACAACATTGGTAATCCAGCACTGACTACCGGTTTCCACTTCGGTTGTGTTGATGAGCAATAGAGGAAGGGGACGCTTATATTGATTTCGGTACGGCGCCAGGAAATCTTCTTTAAACGTATTTTTTGCGCCGGGCTTAATGATGTTTTGAAATGCATATTCCCACGAGTCCTCCAACGCGATGGCCCTATCAAAACGGTTGATGTGTACCGGGATAAATAAATTAAGCAAGTCGCTGTAAAACATTTTACCTACGATCGGGGAGAGACAGTCGTGCCGGAAAAAGAGTTCTGCAGGCGAGGCAGAGTCTTCTTTTATAAAATCTGACGGGCTGTTGATGTAACTTTCCGCATTATAAAATCCCAGGCCCAGGCTGCCCCCGGATACGCCTGACATCGCATAAACCGATCTCTTAAAATCGATGTTTTTAGCTGCCAGCTTTTTTTGCAGCTTATCCAGGAAAATGGCTGTATAAGCCCCTGTGCGGAATGCCCCGCCCTCGGCACAAATAAAAACAACCGGGTATTTCCCTGAGTCGGGGATACCCTTAAAGCTTTTTTTGTAATCCGTAAACCACTTTTCAAAATGGGTTTTAAAGGCCATCCGTTTTACATTGGTCTGATGTACCCTCACAGGATGATCATTGTTAAAATAGGAGGAGCAGAGCAATAAAGTCAGCAGTAAGAAGCGCAGCGATAACCACGATTTTCGCAGCACGGCGAAATCAACATACAAAACACCGATATAAATGCCTATCCAACAGGCAAGTGCGCCGCAAAGCAGCCCCGGCGCCCCAAGAAACTCAAAAATGCCCTGGTCGGCGGGTAAAAAGCTTACTGCCAGCAGGATAATAAGCGCGCCGGTAAATATCCACTTAACTTGTTTGTGGAGAATTTTATAAAAGCTTAATGGAATTTCGTATATCCACCTGTAGGCGCCCGTTTCGTCCGATCCGCCATCTTCAAATTTGGTGAAAACAAATTCGGGGGGAACGCTAACCCCTGCAGTAACAACTTTGGTATCCTGTGGAAACCTGTCACGTTCGCCGGGCGTAATCGTTTCAAAATAATTGGTGAAAGTTTTCAGGTGCTCCCGTTCGGCGCCAAGATAATTTTCGGGTTTTGGCAGAATGAAAACAAAGTCGTTATAGATGCCATATATTTTACTGCTCCAAAATCTTTCCGCGGGACTCAGCCGGGTAGAACTCAAAAACCATTTTTTGCCGATGCGGCGGTGTTTAATATCATCGAAGGAGTGAAAGTATAAGTTGGCAAGGATGCACAAAAGCCAGTAAAGAACCCCAAGTGTAATTGCCAATGAGGGCCACAGATTCTCCGTCCTGGCATTTGGGGCCGAAAGCTGGATAACTACCAGGCTGAACATGATCAGCAGGGGCGGCAGTAACAGGCAGGTGCCCGCAATAAGACGCTGGACAAATTTGCGCCATTCAACTCGTTCGGCGCTTAGGCTTTTTCCCGAATTATCGGTAACGTAAATGGAATAACGTGCGCCGAACTCCGAGATGACACTCCAGATAAATACCCCAATAAGCAGCGATACCAGGCTTGAAATATTGCCGGCATGTATGTCCTCTAAAACGAGCGAGAGCGCGTCGCGGCCGGGCGCGATAAACAGGAACAAAAAAAGCGCCAGTAAAACAAACAGAAGATAAACACCCGCGCTGCGCACCACTGCGAACAGGTCGACCATTTTGGTTTTGAACGGGATGGCCGCCCGGGAATTTTTATAATCGTTATACCCGACCTTAAAATTGGGGATAAAGCTTCTGAGCAAAATTTTGGCAAAGTTCATAAAACAACCAGGAGGCAAACAAATATAGTCAAATCAATAAGATTGGTTAAAGATGACGTCCGTCAAAACAACGATAATGTTTTGCCGTTATGTTGAGTGACAGATATTGACACAAAAAATCGCCATGAGGACATATAGTAATTTAGTGGAAGCCACTAACGACCTGATGAAAAGAGGATATACCGAAAACCTGAGCCTCGACGGTGAAACTGTTGACGACAACGTCAAAGGTATTCACATGATCGCCGACGACTTCGAGATTGACGAATTTTATCGTTTCGAGGGCGCCAGTGATCCGTCGGATATGTCGATCATCTATGCGGTACATTCCGATAAATATAATCTAAAAGGCGTGCTCATCAATGCATTTGGCGCCTATGCTGATAACAGTACCTCAGCCATCAAGGCCAAACTGCATCATTACCAGGTGAGCGACAATTTGTTTCCCCAGGATAGGCCGGCTTCTTAGCAAGTAGCAGTTTTGAGTGGCAGTAGCAGTTCAAGCAGCGGTTTATAAACGCCAAAACCCGCCACTGCCACTCAAACCTGCCACCTTCTTTAGAGCATACTCAGCAACCTCCTCCCCCGTGCCTGGATGCCCGCCGAGCCGTTCCGCATTAAAAAGTGCAGCTGGTCGGGCAGTTCATCTTTTATCCAGGGGTAACGGTCGCGCAGGTTAAATAACGCTTCCGCCGAAAAACACTTTACCGCAATTTTTACTTTTGGATCGATCAGCCAGTCGAAACACTGTTCAATTACTGGTTCCAGGTCGAGTTGCATAAGTTTTTGCTGAACGGCCACCGGTGCCTTTTTATCACTTACATGCATCACAATTTTAACGTAATGACGCTGGCAGCTTTCGTGTTTCACATCTTTTATCCGCGACAGCAAATATTCCAGATCACCTACACACTTTTCCTGGTTTTGTAAATAAGCATTTTCCAATATCCAGGCCGCGTGGAAGGCTATGGCCCTGTCGTCATTGAAGGTAATATCGATCAGGTCGTGCAGGGCGAAGTTTTGCTCCTTTAGCAGGCATGTTAGCTCGAGCACCCGGTTTTTACCGATTGTGCCGGTGATCTTTTTGATAAGTTCGTCCTTTGAGATCATTCTTTTGGGTAAAAGGCGAAAGGATAAAGGTAAAAGGTGTTGATTGAACCGGGAAAAGTTTTCGCATCAATTTAAACATTACAACCTTTCAACACCACAACATTTCAACACCCCGCCAAAAATTCTACATTTGCTGACTTTTAACAGAAAGTTTATACATGGTTAAATTCAACCGATTTACATTGAGCAACGGCCTGCGGGTACTTGTGCACGAAGATGATACCACCCCCATGGCAGTGCTTAATATTTTATATGATGTGGGCGCCCGCGACGAGGACCCCAATCAAACGGGTTTCGCACATTTGTTTGAACACTTAATGTTCGGCGGATCGGTAAACATACCGGCTTATGATGAGCCTTTGCAGCGCGTAGGCGGCGAGAACAATGCCTTTACCAGCAACGATATTACCAACTATTATATCACGCTGCCTTCTGCAAATATCGAGACGGCCTTTTGGCTGGAGAGCGACCGCATGCTCAGCCTCGCTTTTAGCAAAAAGAGCCTTGATGTACAGCGCAATGTAGTGATCGAAGAGTTTAAACAGCGATACCTTAACCAGCCATATGGTGATGTTTGGCTGAAGCTGCGTCCGATGATCTACAAAAAGCACCCTTACCAATGGGCAACCATTGGCAAGGAGATCAAACACATCGAGGATGCAAAAATTGAAGATGTAAAAGCTTTCTTCAAAAAGCATTACACCCCGCAAAATGCCATCATGGTAGTGGGCGGCGATGTAAAAACGGAAGATATGAAACAACTGGCCGAAAAGTGGTTCGGCCCGATACCTGCTGGTGAAAAATACCACCGTGACCTGCCACAGGAACCGGAGCAGCATGATGAACGTCGGCAAACTGTAATAGCCAAAGTGCCTTTAAATGATGTTTACATCGCTTTCCAGATGGGGCCGAGGCTGGATGATTCCTATTATGTGGCTGAGTTGATCTCGGATATCCTTTCCCGCGGTAATTCCTCCCGCTTGTACCGCAACCTGGTTAAGGAAAAACAAATTTTCAGCGAAGTTCATGCCTATATGACCGGCAGCATAGACAAAGGGATATTCGCCTTTGAAGGGAAACCGCTTGAAAACGTGAGTATTGAAGCGGCTGAAGCAGCGATATGGGAGGAACTGGAACGACTGAAAACCGAGCTGGTTCCGGCCGACGAATTAACCAAGGTTCAAAACAAGATAGAATCGACCATGATCTTTTCGGAAATGGCGCTGTTGGACAAAGCCATGAACCTGGCCCAGTTTGAACTATATGGCGATGCAGATATGCTGAACCATGAAACGGAAAAGTACCTGGCGATAACCACTGAGCAAATAAAGGAATTGTCGAACCAATTATTCAGAAGAGATAATTCTTCGACATTGATCTATTTATCTGAACCGGGATTAAGCTGATTAAATGATTAGTATGATTTTTAATGTTAGCGAAATCACAAAAATCAGCTTAATCCGGTTCAGACCGGCAACCAGCAACCAATGACCAATGACAACTGACCAATGACCATAGACAGAAAAAAAGCCCCTGAATTCAGGGACATAGAAAATATAAACCTGATACGCCCTGAAAGCCGGAAGTTCGGTAACGGGTGTAACCTGTTTTGCTTTAACTCCGGCGACCAGGAGTTGGTACGCATTGAGTGGATATTTGGCAACCTTAGGTTTAACCCGGAAAAGCCTTTGTTGAACATGGCCGTAAACACCATGCTCAACGATGGCACCAAAACTTTAACTGCCGCACAAATTGCCGATAAAATAGATTTTTACGGGGCCTTTTTACAGGTGGATTACGGGTTTGACAATTCGCAGGTTACTTTGTATACATTAACCAAACATTTACAGCGTACGCTGCCTGTGATAAAGGATATTATTACCAATTCTATTTTCCCGCAAAAAGAGTTGGAAACCTTCGTCCGCAACCAGCGGCAAAAACTGCAGGTGGGGCTGCAAAAAAATGATGTAGTTGCACGCCGGCTGTTTAACAAAGCGATATACGGAGATAGCCTATATGGACTAAATGCCGAATCGGAAACCTATGATAGCCTCAAAAGGGAAGATATGCTGCTGCACTTTGCACAAATGTACCGTCCGGATAACTGCACGCTGCTTATCTCCGGGTGGGTAGACCCAAGCACACTGGCACTTATCACGGATGCTTTTGACGGCGACTGGGTGGGGGGTGGTTTGCAGGCCGATGTCAGCCAGCCTGCGCCAATACCCGCAGCCGAACATTTTTATTATAAAGAAAAACCCGAAGCTTTGCAATCAGCCATCCGCATGGGTGCGCCAGCGGTAAACCGCACACACCCTGATTTCCAGGCCTTGCAGGTGTTAAATACTGTTTTGGGCGGCTACTTTGGATCGAGGCTGATGGCCAATATACGCGAAGATAAAGGATATACCTATGGCATAGGTTCGGGCATCAGTTCATTGAAACATGGCGGCGCTTTATATATCGCTACTGAAGTTGGCGCTGATGTTTGCAAAGCAGCCGTGGGTGAGATTGAAAAGGAGCTTAAACTGCTGCAAAATGAACTTATACCCCAAGATGAGTTGTCGCTGGTGCGAAATTTTATGATGGGCTCTCTATTGGGTAGTTTGGAGAATGTATTTTCACACGCCGATAAATTTAAGAACTTGTATTTCGCCGGGGTCGATTATAGCTACTATGATAATTACGTTAAAACCGTGAAGACCGTCTCAGCTGAAAGGCTGCGTGAGCTTGCAAATGAATATTTAAAATTCCCGGATTTTTATAAAGTTATCGTAGGGAAATATTAACACGCGTTACAAGGTTTTTTGTGCTTTTTTCCCGTTAAGCAGATTTTTATTGTAAAAATTTAGTTTACAATAAATTAATGCAAAAAAGTTGTATTATTAACCCCGCAAACAATCAACCTTAATTACTTTGATGGGAAAAAATCTACGCTTCTTGTCAATATGTTTAATTGCCGCAGTAGCTTGTTTTTTCCCGCGTTTATCTCAAGCCCAAACACATACTCTCAGGGGTTTCGTACGCGACACAGCGGGAAGGCCTTTGCCCGGCGTTTCGATAAAGGTGAGGGGAGATAACCTGGGGACCGTAACCGGCAACGACGGAGGTTTTAACCTATTGTTGCACAAGCCAGAAAGTATTTTAGACGTTTCGCTGGTTGGCTTTGAAAAACGATCGGTTGCGGTAAAAACGGAAACAACCATCTCCATCATCCTGAAGGAAATAAAATCGGAACTAAAGGAAGTTGTTGTAGTTGGTTATGGCACCCAGAAGAAGAGCGATATAACCGGGGCCATATCATCCATCAAAAACAAAGATTTCAGGGATCAGCCGGTATCCAACCTCGCCGTAAGTATAGAGGGTAAGCTTTCCGGCATTAACGTTACGCAGCCCTCCGGAACGCCTGGAGCAGGTCTGCTTGTAAGTATCCGGGGCGCGAAAAACCCTTTATATGTGGTGGATGGCGTGCCGATGCTCAGCGAAAGCAATTCGTCCTTAAATACCTCATATGATTTGACAGGTGCCCCGGTGGGCGACGGGCAAAATATAAGCTCCATATCCGACATTAACCCGGATGACATCGAGTCTATCGAGATTTTAAAGGATGCGTCAACTGCAGCAATTTACGGCTCACGTGCGGCAAATGGTGTCATCCTGATCACTACTAAACACGGTAAGTCCGGCAAAACCTCCGTTAACTTTAATTATTACACCGGGGTGCAAACGATCGAAAAAAATATTCAATTTTTAAACTCGCGGCAGTTTTACAACCTGACCAATGAGGCTATTGCCGACGACATTAAAATATATGACGAGGAAAGCAAGGCTGCCGGAAAAGATACCTCGCGTTATGGCCCGCTTTCCGTACTGCAATCCGTTGGGATAGTGGATGGTAACGGCAACCCGGTAAAGAACCCGGTGGCGCCGTATTACGACTTGTCGAGCGGTATCAATACCAATTGGCTCGACCAAATCTTTCGCACAGCTCCCGTGTCCAGCTACGAATTGTCGGCCAGCGGCGGCACTGAAAAAACGAAATTCTATGTGGGCGGCAGCTATTTCGACCAGGATGGCATCGTTATCAACAACTATTATCATCGGTATAATGTAAGAAGCAATATTGAAAACCAGGCGACGGATCATTTGTCGTTCGGAGCCGATATTTCCGCCTCGTATTCGGACAATAAGCGAAGTTTTAACGATAATACCTATACCGGCGTTATCACCAATGCCATCGGCGCGTCTCCGCTCATGCCGGTTTATAGCTCGCCTGGCGTTTACGCCGACTTTACCCAGTACCAGGCCAGCTGGCTTTCAGATAACCCGGTAAAATCAGCTCAGCAGATCAATGCACATACTTATACTGATCGTTTTATCGGTTCGGTTTACGGGGAGTATAAAATCACCCCTGAACTAAAATTTCGCTCCACATGGTCGCTTGACTTTGACGACGTGAACGATTCGCAATACTTCTCAGCCTTAACCGTCGACGCCCAAACGGTTGACGGCAAATTACTGATAGGCAATAACACCAGCCTTACCTGGTTGAACGAAAACATTTTCACTTATGATAAAAAGTTTGGAAAAAGTACACTGACGGCTATCGGGGGCTTTACACAGCAGCAGATCAAAAGGCAGATGTCGGCATTGCAGGGCACGGGCTTCCCGCAAACCGGCGATGTGCAGGATATTTCAGCTGCCGCCTTTGTTTCAAAGCCTATCATACTTTATCCATTGGTTTATTCTGTCTTGCAATCAGGCATTGGCCGTGTAAACTATGCATATGATAACCGATACCTGCTTACAGCAACAGTAAGGGCAGATGGTTCCTCCCGTTTTCCGGTCGACAACCGCTGGGGTTATTTTCCCTCAGCTTCAGCCGGCTGGAATATCGGTAATGAGCAGTTTTTGAGCGGAAGCGCCATTGTCGATGAACTTAAACTGCGTGTAAGCTACGGGGTTACCGGTGACCAGGAAATTCCGGACTACCAGAACCAGGTGTACTGGGGCCCGGCAAAATATAACGGCAATCCAGGCCTCACCTTATCCAATCTGTCGGCTCCTGCATTAAGCTGGCAGCAAAATTCAACATTTAATACCGGTGCTGATTTCGACCTGTTTAATCATTTTATAAATGGATCGATAGAATACTTTATTTCAGAGCGCTCGCGCTTGCTGGGACAGCAACCCGTGGCCGGAACCACCGGGTTTGCTTATATCACCACCAATTCGGGCAAAATAGAGGATAAAGGATGGGAGTTCCAGGTAAACACGAACAACATCAGACAAACCGATTTCAGCTGGACAAGCGCCTTCAATATTTCGTTTTTAAAGAATACAATCAAAGCGCTGGCGGTAGATAACCAGTTGCTCAGCTCATATACCGATCAGCCGCCAACCAATGTGTTAAAGGTAGGGCAGGCGGTCGGCACTTTTATTGGCGTGCCATTTGCCGGCGTTAACCCCGCCAACGGCGATGCCGAATATTATGCCGCTGACGGCAGCCTTGAACGGGCCGACCAGGTAAATTTTTCGAGGGACGAGCGAATCATCGGCAGCCCGCGGCCCAAGTTTTTTGGCGGGTTTACCAACACCTTCAGGATAAAACAATTTGATATAGTGGTTGCAACGCAGTTCAGTTATGGCAACAAAGTATATAACCTGATCAAAACCACGTACGAGAGCCTTGGCTGGAGCGGCGCCTCCACACCGGCATCCGCGTATTTGCCGCAGGTTTATGCCAACAACGATGTGGCGGTGTTAAATGCATGGAGCCATCCTGGACAGATCACCAATATTCCCCGCCCATCATTCCTGCTTCAAAACTATTACCCCAATTCGTCCGAATTTTTGGAAGACGGGTCATTTTTAAAAGTAAGAACGCTCAGCGTAGGTTATACTTTGCCAAAGTCAAAATATTATAGCAGCATCAGGCTTTATGCACAGGTGGAAAATTTGCTGACGATTACAAAATATACCGGTTTCGATCCGGAAGTAAGCTCGAACGGCGGAGCCGACGACGAAACCCAGGGCGTCGATTTTGCAGCATATCCGCAGGCGCGGACGTTTACGATAGGGGCGAGTATTAAATTTTAAAGGAGGCGATATGTGTAAATGTATTAAAAATAGCGTTTTGTTGCCGGGGATTGTCCTTGTGGCTGCCCTGGTGTTGGGTTTACCGGGTTGTACAAAACTTAACCAGGTTTCGCCCACCAGCGTGCTTGCGTCGAACATGTTTAAAGATACTGTAAGCTTGGAGGAGGCACTCACTGGTTTATATAGTACGCTTGAGGTAGAAAATTACTATGGCGCTTTTTACCCGATGTTTGCCGATTTGAACAGCGATAACGGAATTGCCGGCAGTTACAACAATACTTCGCTCGACGAATTTGGCTATTATAGTGTAACCACCACAAACGTTTATTTGCAGGGTATGTACATTGCCATGTATTATTCCATCGCAAATGCTAACGCCATTATTGCCAACGTTAGCGCGGTGCCCGGCATTACTCCTCAGTTGCTTCAAAGTGTAAAAGGGCAGGCATTGGCCATTAGGGCGATGGTACATTTTGACTTGTTGCGGGCCTTTGGCTACCATTGGGATACCACTTCACCTTATGGGATACCGATCGTATTAACTGTCCAGTCCGCGGGCGATGTGGTGCCGCGCAGCACTGTTGCGGCAAGTTATGCCGCCATTTTAGCCGACCTGAACAATGCCTCGGCTGTTTTAGCGGGCGAAATCAGCCGTAATGCCAATTATATTAACCCCGCTATTGTAAACGCCCTGCTGGCACGTGTGTACCTTTATGAAAAGGACTTTACCAATGCCGCGAGATATGCGACACTGGTGATTAACGACGGCGCGTTTACGCTTGCGGATAAAAATAACTTCCCGTCGATCTACACCACTAAATTGGGAAAAGAATCAATACTGGAGTTGCCCTTTAACCAGCAAAGCCCCAGCTTTTATAATGCCACCACCTATGCACGCCCGCAGGCCGCCTCGACCGAAGTGCTTTTCATAGCTTCCCAGGGCCTTAAAGACTTCCTCGCCGGCAGAAATGGTGACCTGCGCATCAATTTGCTCGATACGTCCAGCGTAAACTTTCTGCCGAACGCCCGTACCTTAAAATATGCCAGTGATATCAACCTGAAGGACAATTCAGCCTACGTAATTCGTATTGCCGAAATGTATATGATCAGGGCGGAAGTACTGGGCCGCACAGCCGGGCTGGCTGATTTGAATATGGTGCGCGTAAACCGTGGTATGTCTGCTTTGCAACCATCCGACGTGCCCGATGACGCTACCTATGCCCAGGCTGTTTCCGATGAGGATCGCTCAGAGTTTAATTTTGAGGGGCACCGCTATTTTGACCTGGCCCGCACCGGGCAGGTTAATAATGTATTGGGCGTGCCGGCGACCAACTCCTGTTATCCTATTCCCCAGCATGAAATTGATGCGACGCATGGGGTGGTGGTGCAAAATCCGGGGTATTAAATAATACCAAATTCTCAATTTATCATCCAAATCCGAAATCGAAAATCCGAAATATCTTCAAATCATCAAATTGTCTTATTTTCAAATAGAATCGCAATTCCGAAAACCAAATTCCGAAATCCCAAATAATTAATTACCTTTGTCCGGCAAATAACAATTATTTGCCATGGAGCTTGACCCATCAAAATTTGTCGCTGAAGGCCTTACTTACGACGACGTTTTACTCATCCCCGCTTATTCAGAAGTTTTACCGCGCGATGTTGATACGGGAACTTTTTTGACCAAAAAGATACGTCTGAATATTCCCATCCTATCCGCCGCTATGGATACCGTTACGGAATCGGCATTGGCCATTGCCATTGCACAGGCCGGGGGGATTGGCATTTTGCATAAAAATATGACCATCCAGGAGCAGGCCGACGAAGTGCGTAAGGTAAAACGCTCGGAAAGCGGCATGATCCAGGACCCGGTTACGCTTCACGAGTCGGCGGAAGTAGCCGATGCCGTTAAGATCATGCGCGAGTACCGGATAGGTGGCATCCCTATCGTCAACGGTCATGGCGAATTAAAAGGCATCCTTACCAACCGTGACCTTCGCTTTCAAAAAGAAATGAATGTGCCGGTTAAGCATGTAATGACCAGTGCCAACCTGGTGACTGCGGCAGAGGGAACCACACTTTTTCAGGCTGAAGAAATATTGCAAAAACATAAAATAGAGAAACTGCCGGTGGTTGATAAGGACGGCGTTTTGCGCGGCCTGATCACCTTTAAAGATATCCAGAAGTTTAAAAATTTCCCCAGCGCCTGTAAAGATGAATATGGCCGGTTGCGCGTAGGCGCGGCCGTTGGTGTTTCACCGGAAAATATTGAGCGGGTAAAAGCCCTGGTATCCGCCGGCGTGGACGTGATAACAGTTGACACCGCTCATGGCCATTCAAAAGGGGTGATCGACATGGTTAAACTGGTGAAAAAGATGTATCCCGGTTTGCAGGTCATTGCGGGTAATGTGGCTACTGCCGATGGAGCGCTTGCCCTGGCCGATGCCGGCGCGGACGCCGTGAAGGTGGGTATTGGCCCCGGCGCCATTTGTACTACCCGTATTGTGGCGGGTGTTGGCGTTCCGCAACTGTTTGCGGTATACGAATGTGCCAAAGCTTTGGAGAGCCGTGGTATCCCGGTTATTGCGGATGGCGGCATCAAACAAACCGGCGATATTGTTAAGGCCCTTGGCGCCGGCGCGAGTTCCGTCATGGCAGGTTCTCTGTTTGCCGGTGTTGAAGAATCGCCGGGCGAGACGATCTTATATGAAGGCCGTAAATTTAAATCGTACCGCGGTATGGGCTCGGTCGAAGCAATGGAAAAAGGTTCGAAAGACCGTTATTTCCAGGACGAAACCGATGTGGTAACCAAGCTGGTCCCCGAAGGTATCGTTGGCCGTGTGCCCTATAAGGGAACACTGGCCGAAGTAATCTATCAGTATATCGGTGGTCTCCGCGCAGGCATGCATTATTGCGGGGCTGCAAATATCGAAGATTTGAAAAAAGCAAGGTTTGTACGGATAACGGCCGCGGGCATGCGCGAAAGCCACCCGCATGATATTACAATTACGAAGGAAGCGCCGAATTATTCCTCATAATTTAATTTGAAAATTTGAAGATGTGTTGATTTGAAGATAAATTCATTTTCAAATTTTCAAATCAGCATATCTTCAAATCATTCCGCATCATAATACAATGCCGCCGCCCCCAAAATTCCACTATTCGCCAATTCGGATGTTTTGATCTGCAATTGCTCGATGCTTTTTGGAAAACCGAAGGTTTTAATTCGATCCCACATCGATTTTTCAAAAAGATCAAATGCCATTTGTACCGATCCGCCTAAAATGATCAGGCCGGTATCATAGGTGTACATGATCATTTTAATGGCATTGCCCAGGTGGGTTCCAAGTTCAACATAAAGTTTTAACGAAGGTTCGTCGCCTGCTTTAGCTTTGTTAAACACATCTTCGCCCTTCAAACCACATACATTTTGGAAAAATGAGCCGCTGGCATAGTATTCGTAGTTTTGGTCGAGGTAGTCCACCATGCCGAACTCGCCTGCGCCGCAATTTTTGCCTGCATACAGGTGGTTATTCACAATGATGCCGGCGCCAAGCCCGGTGCCTATGGTCAGGCCGACCATATCAGTAATACCTTTTCCTTTTCCGAAGTAATGTTCGCCCAAAGCAAAACAGTTGGCGTCATTATTTACAAAAACAGGGATGTGATACCGGTCTTCTAGTATTTCTTTTAAGTGCACTTCTTTCCATGACGGGATATGGATCACGTCATAAACGATTCCTTTCTCCACATCCACTACGCTGGGTACACCGATGCCTATCGCTTTTACCTCTTTGCCGATTAGTTTATCGATGAGCCAGTACACATCTTCCAAAACCTGTTCCTCTGTGCCCCTGATATGAATGCGCCGGGATACGATCTCCGAAATTTGTTCATTGCTCACGACAGCGCCGCGGATATTGGTTGCGCCCAGGTCGATACCTATAATTTTTTCGTTTCTCATTTATTACACTTTATCTTTCGTATCGAAAATAGTTTTGTTGGTGATCAGTGGTTTGGCCCAGAAACCTATACTCAGCATGTAGCCGAATGTGATGTATAAAAACATCATGCCACCCCTTAAGCCGATAAAATCCCCCAAAAAGCCGATCAGCAGCTGCACGCCCGCGCCACCAATAATGCCGGTAACTAAAATTCCGGCAAATGAGCCGTGGTCTTCATCTACCGAGCTAAGCGCCAGCGAGAAAATGATGGGGTACATGACCGACATGAAAAATCCAACGATTGGAAAGGCATATAGCGAAATCTTGTCACCACCAAATAGGCCGGCGCTGAGGCAAATAATTGCCGGGATGGTAAACAAAACAAGCAATTTGCGGCTGTCCATTATTTTTAACAGCAAAAGGCCCAGCACGCCGCCGGCGGTCATCAGTCCCCAAAAATAGGCCACGGCATCGGCACCGGTTGTTTTGGGGTCGAAATGATGATAGCGGGAAAGAAATTCGGACATCCAGTACGATACGCCCTGTTCGGTGCCTACGTAGCAAAAAAGAGCGATAAAATATAGGATAACCACCGGTTTGCCGAAAAGCTTCCCGTAAGTGCTCCATGGGCCGGCTTTTTCGTCGTTTTGCAACTCAACCTTTGGGAATTTAGACCCGAGCAGCACAACAAACATAAAGACGCAGATCACAGTAAATAGCCAGTAGAGGGATATCCATGGCATATTGCCGGGTACTAATGGCTTTAAAACGGCCATAAGGCCGGACGTGTGTTGATCTGCCAGATGGGCAACCATGTACGAATAAACCAGCGGACTTAGAAAGGATGCTCCGCCGAAGATCAGTTGCGCCAAAACCGATGTGAAGGCATAATTTTCTTCGCCACCGGCGGTCCGTAAAAGGGGGTTGATCACTACCTGCAACATGGCCATACCACAGCCGATCAAAAACAATGACAGTAAAGCAGTTAGATAGCTCGGGTACACGGCCAGCAACAGCGACCCGAAAAAAGCTACGACAAACGCTGCCGTCATGATGATCTTCTCGTTATAGCGCTGAACCAGCATGCCCGAAGGGATAGACATTACCCCATAAGCAATAAAAAAGGCGAACGGCAATATGCCGGCCAAGCCGGTGCTGAGTTTAAAATCCTTAATAAATTCGGGGCTTAAAGGCCCGATGATATTTGTAAGGAAAGAAATAACGAAAAATGTGAGCATGATCAATGCCACAATGTAATAGCTGCGTTTCATGTATTGGTTTTAATGGTGGTTAGTGATTGCCCTACATATTTAAAACAAATCCGCTGCAATAACAAGTTTTTAAATTTTTTTGAAAAGTATGTCTCAAAAACGTGGCAAAAAGAAAGAAAAAGTCGTCAAAACAAGGCCCCCTGTTTTAAGAAATTTTTAAAAAATTGTGATTTTAAGAATTTTTTAGTCATCCGAAAAGCCGAATTTTAACCCGGTTTGTGCATAAGTCGTTTGTTAATAAGTGCGGAAATTTGGGCAATTATTTGGCGGCGGCCCGTTGATTCGGCATAAAAGCGGGGGAGAAAATTGTTAAAAACCTGTTAATAAAAAATAAAAAAAATACTTGACACGTATGTCTCTGCCTACTACCTTAGAATCATCAAGAACGACGTACTTTGACAATCTCACAGGAAAACAGAAACTGAATCGGGCGAACCCTCGGGCAAGCTAAAGATCACGGAAGTCCCTGAAGTTACCGGAAAAAGAAACGGCGAAAGTCGCGGAAAAAGAAGGGAGGCTAAACGAGATACCAGAATGGCTGCAATTTTTTACGGAAAAGCGCAGATACCAGCTGGTGAACTGAAAGGATCAGATGTCCGCAAGGGCAACAGAATAGCAGGACGGTTAATTTACACAAAACTTGGTGCCTGATGCACGGCTACGGTCGGGCAAAGGGTCAGAAAACGGAAGTCGAATCGCAAGAAGAGGCTTCCGTTTTCGCTTTTTAGGGGATTTTTTGTAAATCTTCCAACACATTTTTCCGAACGCCCTTAAAAAACCTAATTTAGCCAAATGAGCAAGGACGGCAAAAGCAAGCTGAACGGGAAACCTAAAATATTTGTGTTAGATACTTCGGTGATCTTATACGATCATAATGCCTTTGAAAATTTCCAGGAACACGACGTAGCCATCCCAATCCAGGTACTTGAAGAACTGGATAATATGAAAAGCGGGAATGATACCCGCAACTTCGAAGCGCGCAGCTTTATCCGGCTGATGGATGACATTTCGCGCAGCAACCTCATCAACCGCTGGCGGCCGCTCAATGGAAATACCAAAGGCAATTTTAAGGTGATCATGGATACCAAAAGCATTGCGGCTGACGCTGAAGAAGTTTTTGGGTCAGATAAAGTTGATCACCGCATTTTAAATGCCGCATTGTCCCTTCAGGAGGAAAACCCTGATAAAAAAGTTGTTTTGGTTTCGAAAGATATCTGTTTGCGGCTAAAAGCTAAATCGCTGAGCCTGCATGCGGAGGACTATGAAACCGGCAAGGTCAAAAACATTGACAAACTTTACACCGGCGAGACTACTTTAAATAAAGTGCCGGAAAAACTCATCAACCAGATTAACCGCGACGAGGCCGTGCCGGCGCATAGTTTTGAAATGCAGCCGCATACCAGCAATCATTTTTACATATTGAAGGGTAAGAAAGAATCTGTATCGGTTTTTTATAATTCGCAAAAGGATCACCTGGAAAAGATCACCGAACAGCCCATATTCAATATCTTCCCTAAAAACCTGGAACAGGCTTTTGCAATTCATGCTTTGCTGCACCCGGATATCAAACTGGTTACGATACAGGGTAATGCCGGGACTGGCAAAACGCTGCTGGCGCTGGCCGGCGCGCTGGAGCAGCGTAAAAACTTCAGACAGATATTTGTTACCCGACCCATTGTGCCGCTAAGCAATAAGGATATCGGCTTTTTGCCGGGTGATATAAAATCAAAGATCGACCCCTACATGGCGCCGATTTGGGATAACCTTAAATTTATCAAGGATCAGTTTGCCGATGATGAAAAAATGCAGGCCAAAATTGACGAGCTGGTAACCAATGATAAAATATCCATTTCGCCGCTGGCTTTTATCCGCGGGCGTACGCTAAGCAAAATATTTTTTATTGTTGACGAGGCCCAGAACCTAACCCCCCACGAAGTAAAAACCATCATCTCCCGCGCCGGTGAAAACAGCAAGTTTGTATTTACCGGCGATATTTACCAGATTGATACGCCTTACCTGGATGCGGAAAGTAATGGGCTAAGCTATTTGATAGACAAAGCAAAAGGCCATCCGCTGTATGCGCATATTACGCTGCAAAAGGGCGAGCGGAGTGAATTGGCTAATTTGGCGACGGAGTTGTTGTGAGTTGTCTCAGATATAAGTTAATTGATGCCAGCCATAAAATGTACGTGTGGAAATGTAATTAGGTATGGTCAAATTCCGTGTCCTGATGAATTTTTATTCATTTCGGATGTGGATTATGACAAATACACCGGTTTGATAGATGCCGAGGAATTATATAGAAATATGAAAAGTATTTTGCAATGTGGCAATTGTAAAAGACTTTGGGTTTATTGGAATGGATTTAAAAATGATCCTCAATGTTACCGCCGTGAAGATTAGCTACTGGCCTTCACTATGGTAAGAGATTCGGAGAGCAGGGTCATGAACCACTAGCTAATTCCCTTCTAAAATATTCCCCGTCACCCTTGCAATATCTACGCTGATCTTATTAATAAATCCAAGCTGCTCTTTTAATAAAACCTCATCTTGTGGATTGGTTTTATTAAAAGCTTTTCCAATAGCCGCCTGCCTTAAATTTCCGGTTTGCACCAAAGTCCCGCCAAGTTTTTCGCTGCTGTCGTTCAGCACCGCCAGGCTCCGCTTTACCAGTTTAAGATTTTCCGATTCATCCGCCACAGGTGGTTTTGAAAGCAGGGTAGAGGCGACAGTAGCGATATAAGAGGATAAAATATGGTTCAACACCACAAATTTGTGGATGTCCTTTACCTTTTTCTGTTTGCTTTTTGGCTCCGATGTCATCCGCTCAAAGGCGGCGGAAAGGTTGGCTGATTTTACATAAACTTCTTTTCGCACCAGCTTATAATCAATGGTGCCGACCGGGATACCGGCAATGCTTTCGGCTACTTTTGCCAGGTACGTGAGGTTGGCCTGTATAACATCTTTTAAGCTATCCTGTATCTGGTCGTATTCCCAGGTGGGAAAGATCAGGTAGCTGGCAATTAAGGCTATGGACGAGCCGATCAGTGTATCCACAATCCGCTCCTTCACCACCAGGCCAACGCCGAGGAACTTGAACAGGATAAGTACATACGGTGTCATAAACAATACAGCGACCACGTAGTTGAGTCGCAAAAAGCTGTAGGTGCCGATCATCAGGACGATCAGCAGAATGAATTGAGTGTCTTTTGAGGGGATAAACTTAAGGATGGCAATCCCCACAATACCGCCAACCACTGTGCCGATCAAGCGCTGGTAGTTGCGCTGTTTGGACAGGCTGAAGCCAGGTTTAAGGATCACTACAATAGTAAGCAATATCCAATAGCTGTGATGGCCTATTGCCACGGTTTTGCCCAATATAAAACCGACGAGGCATACCTGCGAAACCCTTAAGGCATGCTTAAATGCCGAGGACGAAAAGGAAAAATTATCAAAAAAGATGTGCGGCGCATAATCCTGGTGCGTGACGAAACGCGAGAATTCATCGGTGTAAACGCCATCGATCAAAGCGCCGGAATATTTGGAGTTATAATATTTGTACAAGCTTTTGATGCGTTCGTTCAGGTCGCGCAGGTTTACCAGGATTTTTTTAAGGGCAATATTACTTACGCCGGTTTCATTTTTACCAATGTCGTCAACCCGGGTCTTTACCTGTTCCAGCTCGGTGATAAAATCGCCTTTGAATTTTTTACGGGTGTTGGTCAGTACGATATAAGCGATGTTATCTACTTCATCAGCCATGTGCTGCAGCAGGATGCCTATCTCGCTTAAAACACCCGTGTCGCCAAACTTTTTCCGGATCTCGCTATAATCATAGTGGGTGGCCATGATCTGCTCAAACATGTCCACCAAATCCACAAACGTAAGCATCAGGATGCGGCTGGCGCTGGTCGATTCCTTTACCATTACCCGGCTTTTAAACAGCATTTCGCGCACCATATCCTGGTGCTGGCTTACTTTTATTTGCTGCGATACAAGCTTGCGGTAGTTTTCGTCGATAGCGGTCTCAGGCAGGTAAAAAGCTGCTTTTATTCTTAAGAAATCAGCAATGTCAGTAATATTCTCGCCTAAAGCCTGCTGCGCTGCACGATAGGGCCTTATGCCAAAGAATAACAGGCTGAACAGCAAATACCAAATGCCGCCGGCAAGGATGATGGCACTGTAGCCCAGCACTTCGTTTGGTTTGGCGGCCTTATCGATCATAAAGATCATGATCATGAGCGATGATGTGCCTACCGAGGCTGCCCGTGTGCCATAAACGATAAAAAGTGAAAAAAGGAAGGAAAATAGCGTGATCTCCAACCCCAGCGTATAAACATTCAATCGGGCGAAACCGGTTAAAGCGGCAACTACAAACAGGAACGCATTGCCAATGGCCATTGCATTACGCTTGTGCAGCAGCGGGCCCGGGCTATCGATGGTGCAAATACAAAGCGCACCCAGCGACATGGTAAGGCCAATATCAAAATGATGCAGGAAGCTGGCTAATAGTGAAGGCAAAAGAATGCCTGCAGACATGCGCAGCCCGTCCGAAAAATACTGGCTGTAAAAAAAGGTCTTTATTTCGCGGGTATTGATTCTCATCCAGGTTGATGGTTTTTTTAAATTAATGAAGGGCACGTATCGATTCAAAACGCTCAACTCAGACCGATGAATGTCAAAAATATGAATTTGCCCTCTTTCCGCCCGTAGACGAAGAGACGGCGGTCGAGCGAAGCAAAGACCGGGTGAGTCAACCCGGCGGACATTAGTGCCTCCCAATAGCTATCGGGAGCCTGCACCACGCATCGACTCACCCCGACTACTCCGCCTATTGGCGGATGGTCGACCCTCTCTTCCGCAAGCGGGAAAAAGGGTAGCTGCAATTAATTTCATCTCTGGGAGCTGTTAAACCCAATCATAGTCCGCCACCGTTTCGTTATTGATTTTTTTTGCCCTTAAATCAATGCGCAAATTTACAAAAATAAAATATTATGGTTATTTTTTAATAAATATTGCATTATTATTATCGAACCTTTATAAATTACTCATTTTTATATAATTTTAGCGGACAAATGCTAAAATTCGGCCATCAACAAAAAACTGATTGAATTTTGCTGAAACCACCTTTTTCGGGTAAACCAATTATAACAAACATAGGATTTTAATACAACATCAACCGATATGCCCTTAAACTTAAAACTCAGCCAGCGCGAAACAGCTTTTAATAACGAGGTTGTAATGCGTTTTGAGTTGTACAACAGCTTGTTTCAAACCCTGCCGTTTTACCAGGTAAAGGATACCGGCATTTTGCTGCCTTTTTTTAGCTCTCATTGCGAAAAAGGCGCCAATAAGTTAACGTCGCCAACGGCGATTATCGAATCTTTTTTTAAGAAATATGTACCGGATATCGATCACCGCGAACAGATCAACCGCATGTTCAGGTTCATCCAGTATATCGAGCGGCAGGTGGTATTGTTTGATGCGATCGAAGATTCCTCTTTTAACAAAATAGGCCGTACCGACGATAGCGGCACGCTGCAGGTGCTGTTACAGCAGGCGTCCGCAAGCGAGGAGTCCCGGCAGGAGATCAGCCGCAAGCTGGACGATTTTTCATTACGACTGGTGCTGACGGCGCATCCGACGCAGTTTTACCCCGGTACCATTTTGGGCATCATGACCGACCTGATAGACGCACTGAAGACCAATGACATCAACACCATTGATGTTTTATTGCAACAATTGGGCAAAACACCGTTTTTTAATAAAACATCACCCACCCCGGTTGACGAGGCCATCAGCCTGGCCTGGTTCCTGGAAAATATATTTTACCATGCTGTTGCAGGCATCCAGTCGCGGTTGGATGAAGAGTTTGATATGGACCCCGAGCGCAGCACCCAATTGCTTGAGCTTGGTTTTTGGCCTGGCGGCGACCGCGACGGCAACCCGAACGTAACTACTGAAACCACCAAAGCCGTTGCTGCATTCCTGCGCCAAAGGGTGTTCCGCTGCTACTATCGCGACTTCAGGGTGCTGAAGCGCCGCGTTACATTCCGCGGGGTTGAGGAGGCGATGACGAAGCTCGACAAACTGATCTATGGAAACGCTAACTTCAACCTGGATCATCGTGACCTGCAGCTCGAGTTGCTGGAGTTGCTGCACTCGATCCGCCACGTCCTGGTAGCCAATCACGATAGCCTTTTTGTATCGCTGGTAGACGACATGATCCGGAAAGTGAGCCTTTTCGGCTGCTATTTTGCCACACTCGACATCCGGCAGGACAGCCGTGTTTTGCGCAAGGTTTTTAATTATTGCACTGCACAGCAAACGGTTGGTACGGGCATTCCGAAGGGTTATGATAAATTAGCAGAAGAAGATAAGATAGCGTCGATAGTGTTTGATGAGGCAGATATAAAATGCCCCGATGATGAGGATAAATTGATCTGCGATACGCTAAATACTATCCGGCTGATGAAAGAGATACAACATGCCAACGGCGAGAAAGCCTGCCAGCGTTTTATCATCAGCAACTGCCAGGAAGCTTCAGACATATTGCAGCTGATCGACCTGTTTTTATGGAGCGGCTGGAAAAAGGAAAGTATGAGCGTTGATTTTATGCCTTTGTTTGAAACCGTGAACGACCTGAAATGCGCCGCGCAGGTTATGGAAAGCTTATATACCCATCCGTTCTACAAACAGCACCTTAAAAACAGGGGTAACTTGCAAAGTATTATGCTCGGGTTTTCGGATAGCACCAAGGATGGCGGCTACCTGATGGCCAACTGGTCTATCTATAAAGCAAAAGTGGAACTGACAGCCCTGGCCCGCAAGTACGACGTTGACCTGGCTTTTTTTGATGGCAGGGGCGGGCCTCCGGCGCGCGGTGGTGGTAAAACGCATCGTTTTTACGCGTCGATGGGCGAAGAGATCGCGAATAACCATATCCAGCTTACCATACAGGGGCAAACCGTTAGCTCGCAATACGGCTCGGTGGAAACAGCCCGTTTTAACATGGAGCAGCTGATCAATGCCGGCGTGGTGTCGGCCTTAAATCCAAATCCTAATGACCTGCTTACGCCGCAGCATAAAGACCTGATCTCGGCCATGGCCGACGAAAGTTATGAGCGCTTCCTTGAATTGCGGCAGCACCCACTTTTTGTGGAATATCTTGAAAAATTCAGCCCGCTTAAACTGCTTTCGCACATCAATATCAGCAGCCGGCCCACAAAACGCAATTCCGACGCTCAACTGCGCCTGGAGGACCTGCGCGCCATCAGCTTTGTCACCTCGTGGAGCCAGTTGAAGCAAAGCATCCCCGGTTTTTATGGCGTAGGTACCGCATTGAATAAAATGAAACAGGAAGGAAGATGGGACGATGTGAAGAACCTGTACCATTCATCCGGCTTCTTTAAGACGATGGTGGACAACTGTGTAATGTCCATGACCAAATCGGATTTCCGCGTGACGGCTTATCTCGAAAAAGACAAAAAGTTCGGCCATTTCTGGAAGATGCTGAAGGATGAGTTTGACCTCACCAAGGCCATGCTGCTTGAGCTGACCGGCACGACGCTGCTGATGGGCGAATTCCCGGTTGAACGCCGCTCTATCGCTATTCGCGAGAAGATCGTTTTACCATTGGTGATCATCCAGCATTATGCTCTACATTGTTTAAACAACAGCACCGACGAAGAGCTGAACAAGATTTATAATAAGCTGGTGATCCGCACGGTTTATGGTATTGTGAATGCGGGAAGAAATTTGGCTTGAGGCAGTTAGAAAAGTCCGAAAGTCCGGAAGTCCGAAAGAAGGAGCCCTGGGTTGAACCGATTCTTTTGTTAATTTTGATGAATGAAGAATAACGGCCTCGTCGTCATCGGATTGATGATCCTTATTACTATCCAGGCATGCCACAGCAATAAATCAACTGATAAGGAACTTACCAAAGCGGATCGGAGCAGCCTGCTTTTCATCAAAAACACAGCCGTGAACGGGCTGTTCGAGATCAAGGCGTCAGGGTTGGCCATCACCAACTCCAACAATCACCGGGTGATCGACCTGGCAAAATTGATCATCACCGAGCAAACAGCTATTGATAGCGGGTTAGTTAGTTTAAAATCAGGTTACCATATTACTTCTAACGACACCATGCTGCCGGCTGATTCAGCGCTGGTGGACAGTTTGTCGAACAAATCAGGCAGCGTATTTGATTATAAATACGTTACCCTGATGATCCGGATACACCGGACAGACTCATTGGTATTTGCGCTGGTTGCAGCAAACGCAAAGCCCGATGTAAAGAAATTTGCCGCGCAAACTTTTCCGTCAATAAAAAAACAGCTGGACTCAGCGCGGGCAGTGGCTTCGTCACTGAAATGATGTTTCGCAAACTCCTTTAATTTAGTGTTTAAGGCTTATATTTGGCCGAATAAAGTCCGGGATCAGCTTAATGAAAAAAAATCTTTTTATTGCCCTTGAAGGCATCGACGGCAGCGGGAAAAGTACCCAGCTAAAACTGCTGAAGGAGAAATTTGAACAGGCCGGGCATAAAGTTTATACTACCTGCGAGCCTACTGACAGCCCCATAGGTAAGATCATAAGGGACATTTTCACCCATAAAATGGAGGCCGACCACCTCACTATTGCCGCGCTTTTCGTGGCCGACAGGCTTGACCATTTGCTCAATAAAACTAACGGCATCATTAAAATGCTGGAAGATGGCTATACGGTTATTACGGATCGTTACTACTTGTCGTCGTACGCCTATCAGAGTGCTCATGTCGACCTGGATTGGGTAATACAAGCCAATTCGCTAAGCGCCGGGTTGCTGCGGCCCGACTTGAATATCTATATCGATATTACGCCTGAGCAGAGCATTGACAGACTAAAAAAAGGACGAAGCACTATCGAGTTATACGAGACCCTGGAAAACCTGCAAAAGGTGCACGATAAATATTTTGAGGTAATGGAAATGCTAAGAGACGAGGAGCGCATCTTTATCACTAACGGAAACAGAAAACCTGAGCCGATCTCAGCAGATATTTGGAAGAAAATAGAGGGGAGGAGCTAAGCTGATTATTTGGAACCCGGGCGTTTGTTATTGGCAGGAACCCTTACCGGAACTAATTTCTTTTCGCGTGGCGTAAAAATATTTTTTATAACATCAATTACGTCGTCAAGTATATTCCTGTTCATAGCCACTGATTTTTAAGGGTATTTTTAAAATCGTTCCTAACTCATTACAAAAATTAGAAAAAATAATCACAATTCCAAAAAATATTAACTTTTGTATCCGTAAATGACTTTGCGGTTGCTATTTTTTAATTTTTATTGCACATTAATTAAAAAATTAAAAATCCGGAAATTAGTTTGCGCTGAAAATCGATACCAGGCGAATAATTCAAAAAAAATCAAATATTTCGATGATGTTTTTAGTTTGTTAAAGCAAAAAAATACACTAAAATAGTGTTAATTGTTGCTGAACTGGAGGTTTTGCTTTGCCAAAAACGGTTCTCCCGCCATATTTCCACGATTCTTGCCGCTCTTTTTCTATCACTTTTTCAAAATTGGCATTTGGGATAAAGTTTTCTTCGGCTTGCTGTACGATTTTTGACAGGCGTTTGATGGCGTCATTCTTTTCGGTGAGGCCTAATTTGGCTTTATGAATAGCGGTTTGTAATATGCCGATGGTTTCGTCGTATACTTTGGTGGGAACGGGAAATGGATGGCCATCCTTACCGCCATGTGCGAAAGAGAACCTTGCGGGGTCTTCAAACCGCGATGGTGCGCCATGGATTACCTCGCTCACCAAAGCCAGCGATTGAAGTGTGCGCGGGCCAAGCCCCTGTAATTGCAGCAGGCCCTCAAAATCTTTCGGCTGTTTTTCATGGGCCAGCCACAAAACCGCGCCAAGCCTTTTCAGGTCGACATCTTTGGCCCTGACATCATGGTGTGCAGGCATAACCAATTTATTGATCTCGCCAAGCATGCGGTCGGGGGGTTCTCCGGCGATCTGCATAATAGCTAACCGCGATTTTTCGGCCCGGCTGTCGGCCATATTTAAAATACTGCCGGTATTTTGGCCATAAATAAATGTATGCGGATCGTCCAGGAAAGTCGTCATGCTTTCCGAGTGCCAGTGATAGCGCCGTGCTGTACTCGTGGCATCACTCATGCCCTGCTGTACCACGGCCCATTGGCCGCCGCTGCTTAAAATAAAATTGTGGGTGTATAGCTGAAAACCATCCTGTACGGCGGTATTATCCACCTTGGCACTTAGCTTGCTGCACTTTACCAGGTAATTGCCATCAAGCCCGGTAGCTTCGCCGATCGCTAATAACTCATTCGGTGTTTCTTTTGAATATTTCCCTTTTCCGCCGCAAATGTAAATGCCGAGCTCTTTACTATGCGGATTAACAGATCGCTTCAGAGCGCCCATAACGGAAGTGGTAATGCCCGATGAATGCCAGTCCATCCCCATTACCGCGCCCAGGCTTTGAAACCAAAAGGGGTCGCTCAGGCGTTTTAAAACCTCGTCGCGGCCATAATCCAGCACAATATTTTCCACCACGGCCAAGCCCAGCTTAGCCATCCGCTGCGCAAGCCAAACCGGCACATGGCCGTAATGAAGGGGCAGATCAGCGCTTCCGGATCGTCTCATGCTAACAAAGTTAGCAAAAAGAGCCACTGATTAAGCTGATTTTTATAATTTTTTTGATGTTTTTTGAAGCGGGTGTTTATTTCAGCGCCTCAAACCCATCTTTCACATCGTTCCAAAATTCATCCAGCGCAATGATGCGCGGCTTGAAAAAGGAGATCAGCGCCGGCCAGTCGTTTTTGTTGAAGACACCGACACCATTGGTTTGTTTGTAAATCCTGCTGATGATTTTTCCATCCTCGTCGCCGTGGTGCAGTTCCCATTTCCATTCTTCGTTGAGGTAGTTGTGCAGGACGTTTTTAAACTCGGCGAATTGTTCAAAAAATAGTTCCTGTATGCCGGCGTCGGGGTGGGTAAGCTCGATGCTGATGGTTGCTGTGCGCTTGTCTGCATCCATTTTAAAGTAGACGTATTTAAGGCCGGTTTTATAGTTGACCCAGTTTACTCTGAACCCCTCTGACGATAGCTGCGGCGAGATATACTGGCCGAAAGTGGTCCAGAAGGCGTGGCGTAGTTGAGAAGCTTCTTCTTTGGTATACAAAATATGTTATAATGATGATATGCCTGTAATTTTAAACTATTATTTTGCAGCCTCACCCCGGCCCGCTCCAACGGACAGGGGGGATAAGAGGCGCTAAATTATAAAAACAATGAAAACATTAGGGCTTATCGGCGGCACTACCTGGATTTCCACGATGGATTATTATTCGCTCATCAATAAAAAAACAAATGAATTGCTGGGCGGGCTAAGCTCGGCTAAGCTTTTATTGTATTCGGTGAATTTCGAGGAGTTCAGGCCGCCGGTCGACCCGAAGGATTGGGACGAGCTTACACGCAAGTTTACCGCCATTGCCAAGAAATTGGAAAGTAATGGGGTGGACGCCATCGTTTTTTGCGCCAATACGCCTCATATGATAGCCGATAAGGTGCAGGACAATATCGATATCCCGCTGATCCATATCGCACAGGCTGCTGCGGCTGAGATCGCCTCAAAAAACATCAAAAAAGTGGCTTTGCTGGGCACCCGCATTACCATGGAACAACCATTCTTTAAGGACAAACTCAGGAAAAACGGCATTGATCCCCTGGTGCCAGAAGCTACAGACAGGCAGTTTATTCATGACGCAGTTTTTAATGAGATGGGTAAGGGAATATTTTCGGCCGAAACCAAACAACGTTTTATTGAAATCATAAACGGCCTGGTTGAGCAGGGCGCCGAAGGCGTTGTATTAGGGTGTACAGAGTTTCCGCATTTGATAAAAACGGAAGATTGCAGTGTGCCGTTATTTGATACGACGGTGATGCATGCTGAAGCGGCAGTGAGGTTCCTGATCACATAACGATGTCATTTCGACCAACGGGAGAAATCTTATACATCCTGCATCCGGACTTTGCAGACGGTAATGTATACCGTATAAGATTTCTCCCGTTGGTCGAAATGACAAGAAGTTGTCTTATTATTCACCGGTCACGACAAAAGGGATCGTAATTTTTTCGTCCCTGGAATTCTCACCCAAAATAAATTTGTAATTGCCCTTGTAAAGCTTCCACTTGTGGGTAGTCAAATCCCATTTTTGCAATTCTTTCGCGGGAACACTGATGGATACGGTTTGCGTTCCGCCTTTGGCAATGGTTACCCGTTTAAACCCTTTTAATTCCTTTATGGGCATGCGGTCCTGGTTGGGGTATTCAACATAAGCTTGTACCACCGCATCACCATCCATTGCGCCGATGTTTTTTACCTGTACAGTGGCTGTAATTGTTTCATCGGGCCGATATTTTGATTTGACGCTGTTAGACAAGCTGTATCCGAACGTGGTATAGCTTAGCCCGAAGCCAAACGGATATTGCACTGGTCCGTCATAATAACGATAGGTGCGGCCCTTCATATTGTAATTGCTGTAGTCGGGCACATTGCTGAGTGATTTATAAAAGGTTAGTGGTAAATGCCCGGATGGGGATACATCGCCAAAAACTATGTCGGCCAGGGCGTTTCCGCCCTGTTCGCCGGGGTACCAGGCGAAGATGATGGCATCGGCATAAGGAGAAATAGCGTCGATATCGATATCGCTTCCGGCGGTAATTACCGCAATGATGGGTTTATGGCCAACGCTTTCCCTTAGTTTCTGCATAAATTTTATTTCGCTTCTGGGCAGCTCCAAATCCTTTTTATCACCGCCGCTTTCGGAAAGAAATGCGTCGCCGGCTTCGCCCTCCAGCACCGGCGAGAGGCCGATAACGGCAATAGTTACATCCGTATTGCTTGCTGCCCAGGTGCCGCCAAAACGGGTGGTATCTTTGAAGTCGCAACCCATATCATATTCCACCCTGACGCCCGGCCCAACTGCTTTGGTGATCCCCTCCACAAAATTTACGGTTTTATCGCTTGTGCCATGATAATTTGCTATCAATGGCTCCATCGTAGCGGCATTTGGGCCAATCATCATAAGGCTGCCAATTGTACTCTTTTTCAGCGGGAGGACATTGTTTTCGTTTTTCAACAATACTATGCTTTGCTGCGCCGCCTTTCGGGCAAGGGTGATACGCGCGATATTGTGTACGCTGTCGGCGCCATAATCGTGGTATGGGCTGGATGACGGATCGTCATAAAAACCCAGCCTGAATTCGGTGCGAAACAAGGTGTACAGCGCGCCGTCAATTTCTTTCTCGGTGAGCAAACCTTGTTTAACTGCTTTTAAGCAATCTTCCTGTAAAACATCTGAGCAATCCAGGTCGATACCTGCTTTAATGGCCGCAGCCGCGGTTTCAACAGGCCCCGGCAGGTATTTATGCGTTTCGTAAACGTCATTCAGCGCCCCGCAATCGGTCACCACGTGTCCCTTAAAGCCCCATTCCTTGCGTAAAATATCCGTCAGCAGCATTTTGTTTACAGAGTTTGGTACACCGTTAACACGATTATAAGCAGCCATCACCGACTCAACGCCGTTGCTTACCAGGGCATGAAAGGCGTACAGGTAAGTTTCGCGCAGGTCTTTTTCGTCCACGATGGCGTCAAACTTATCGCGCGTGGCCTCAGGGCCGCTGTGCACGGCAAAGTGTTTGGCGGTTGCTGCAGCTTTTAAATGGTCGGGATCATTGCCTTGTAAGCCCTTTACAAATGCAGAACCCATAGTTGCAGTTAAAAACGGGTCCTCGCCATAGGTTTCCTGGCCACGGCCCCAGCGCGGGTCGCGGAAGATATTGATATTGGGCGTCCAGAAGGTGAGGCCCATGTATTGCAAGTGACGGTCTTGCGCTATCGCGAGGTTATATTTTGCCCGTGCTTCAGTGGAGATTACGGTGGATACCTGGTTCAGCAGGCTATCATTAAAAGTAGCCGCCATACCGATAGCCTGCGGGAAGATGGTCGCCTCACCCGCGCGCGCTACGCCGTGCAGGGCTTCGTTCCACCAGTTATAGGCCGGGATACCGAGCCTTGGAACGGCCTTGCTTTGGTAGCCCAGCAAGCTCACTTTTTCTTCGAGCGTTAATTTTGAAATAAGGTCGTTTATGCGGGCCTCCAAAGGTTGGGCAGCGTCTTTATAAACTGGCATATCCTGTGCCCTGCAAAAAGCGGGCGCCAGTACGATTGCAAGCAGGCAGATTTTCAGGTTTGATTTCATTTGCGGTAAATTTAGGTTTTTGGGTGGAAATTCCGGTGAGCGCATATGCCGTGAGCCAAAACCCGTCTTGCCGGGCTGTTCATCCGTGAACACCATGAACACTTTGAACACTTTAAGTAAACACGATTAACATTTTGATAATAAATAAGCTATGCAAATTATGTAAACAATTACTTTAACTAAAAACAGCCCTTGAGCGTTCATCGGTGAACACCCTTGAACACTTAAATGAATTTCCATTCCTGAAAAGAGTTGACATTTTTGGTGATCAACCCAGGTAAAACGAAGATAATTATCGGTGATTAGCCACTCATCAAATATCACCCAAACACCCTGCGAAAGGCTGTCAAACACTTTCAAAACCACTGCGAAAAACCATTCAAACGGCATCGAAAAAAAAATCCCGGCGGCAAAAAGCGTTCATTTTTGTTCATGGCGTGAACGATGGTACAGTGACTTTTTTACATAAATTAATCAGAGTTGAAGCTTTTACTACGGGTTTCTATCTTTAGAAAATGACAAAGCTGGTTAAGTTGACGCTAATAGGATCAATCATTGTCCTTGGTTCGTGCACGCCCA